>NZ_JBWKCA010000011.1:0-287057 GCF_056436715.1 Streptomyces sp. NPDC043176 | reverse complement strand
CCGCGAACGGAACGATCTTCGCCTCCGCGAGCGCGCGGACCGACTCCCGGAGCATGTCGTGCTCCTCGGAGGGCCGATAAAGGTCGAAGTCCTTGGAACCCGTCACGTTCTCTCACTCCCAGGCTTGCTAACTACCGTTAAGTAACTGAAATGGTAGGCCGTGCCCCGGCCCCGGACCAGGGCACGACTATGCTCGGGCAGGCATTTCCGGCCGACGTTCACTGGAGACCCGCATGGCCCTGAAGATCACCGTGATCGGCACCGGCTACCTCGGCGCCACCCACGCCGCGGCCATGGCGGAGCTGGGATTCGAGGTTCTGGGGCTCGACGTCGTCCCCGAGAAGATCGAGATGCTGTCCGCCGGACGCGTCCCCATGTACGAGCCCGGCCTCGAGGAGCTCCTCGCGAAGCACGTGGCCGGCATCGAGGGATCGAGCGGGCGGCTGCGCTTCACCACCTCCTGGGAGGAGGTCGGCGAATTCGGCGACGTGCACTTCGTCTGCGTGAACACTCCGCAGAAGCACGGCGAGTACGCGTGTGACATGAGTTACGTGGACGCCGCCTTCACCTCCCTCGCCGGGGTCGTACGCGAAGGGGCGCTGGTCGTCGGCAAGTCGACCGTGCCGGTCGGCTCGGCCGAGCGCCTCGCGGCGCTGCTCCCCGAGGGCGTCGAACTCGCCTGGAACCCCGAGTTCCTGCGGGAGGGCTTCGCCGTCCAGGACACCCTGCACCCGGACCGGATCGTCGTCGGCGTGCGCGGCCACGGCGAGCGGGCCGAGAAGACGCTCCGCGAGGTGTACGCCGTGCCCGTCGGCGGGGGCTCGCCGTTCGTGGTGACCGACTTCCCGACCGCCGAACTGGTGAAGACGGCCGCGAACTCCTTCCTGGCCACCAAGATCTCCTTCATCAACGCGATGGCGGAGGTGTGCGAGGCCGCGGGCGGCGACGTCGCCAAGCTGGCGGAGGCCATCGGGCACGACGACCGGATCGGCGCCAAGTTCCTGCGCGCCGGCATCGGCTTCGGCGGCGGCTGCCTGCCCAAGGACATCCGGGCGTTCATGGCCCGCGCGGGCGAGCTGGGCGCCGACCAGGCGCTGACCTTCCTCCGCGAGATCGACTCCATCAACATGCGGCGGCGCGGCCAGATGGTCGAGATGGCCCGCGAGGCCCTCGGCGGGTCCACCTTCCTGGGCCGCCGGGTGGCCGTGCTCGGCGCCACCTTCAAGCCCGACTCGGACGACGTCCGCGACTCCCCCGCGCTCAACGTGGCCGGCCAGATACACCTCCAGGGCGGCCAGGTCACCGTCTACGACCCGAAGGGCATGGAGAACGCGCGCCGCGTCTTCCCCACCCTCGGGTACGCGGACTCGGCCCTGGAGGCCGTACGCGGGGCGGACGTGGTGCTGCACCTGACGGAGTGGCGGGAGTTCCGCGAGCTCGACCCGGCGGAGCTGGCGAAGGCCGCCTCCTCGCAGGTGATCCTCGACGGGCGCAACGCCCTCGACGGCGAGCTCTGGCGGGCGGCCGGCTGGACGTACCGGGCGATGGGCCGCCCGCGCGCCTAGGGCCTGTCTGACACGACGACGAGGAGGGGCGCACCGCTCGGCGGTGCGCCCCTCCTCGTGTGCCGTCGGTCAGGCGGCGGCCGGGCGGATGCGGTTCGTCCGGGCGAGGAACTCGATCTCGCGCAGCGCCCGGGTGAGGTTGGCGTGCGCGAGCCCGACCAGCTCCTGGGCGGTCCAGTCCCGGCGGAGCAGCTCCGCGAAGAGCGGTACGTAGCCGGCGGCCGGGTCGGTGGTGTGCGAGACGCCCGCGCAGTGCGCGCCCGCCCCGGCACGCACCCGGTCGAGGACGTCGGCGACGGCGGCCGTGTCGCCGGTCACCGTGACCATGCAGACGGCGCCGTTCGCGCCGAGCAGGCGCAGCACGTCGTCCGGCAGTCCCTCCGGGTCCGCCCGGGTCAGCAGGGCCGGGGCGCGGGTGACCGCGAGGGCGCGGCGGACCGTGTCCTGGTCGGCGCCGGACAGGTCCACGGCCAGGCCGATGCGGTTCATCTCCCGTACCGCGTCCCGGGCGAAGCGGTCGAATCCGGTCAGATTCACGGCCCGTACGCCGAGCGCGTGGTACGCCCGGAGGGTGGCCGCGGAGCCGCCGAGTGCGCTCCAGCCGACCGGCCCGAGCAGGGCGGCGACCCGGCCGCAGTTGCGGGCGTGGGCCATCTCGGAGGTCGTGCACGCCAGCCTCAGGTCCTCCGGGCAGGCGGCGACGAGGGCCCGGACGGCGTCGATCCGCCGCAGCGTCCCGATGACGCCCTCGTCGGCCTCCACGTGCAGCGACCAGAGCTGTGCCCCGGCCTCGGCGGCGCGGACGGGCGGCAGGTCCTCGGGGTCGAGCGATCCGGGGAGTCCGGTGTGCCCCTCGGTGACGGGCTGGGCGGCGAGGATGGCCCGGGCCCGGGCCGTCTCGTCGAGCGGCGGGGGTGGCTCCGGGGGGTCGGTGGCGGAGGGGACGGTGGAGAGGGGGGAATGGGCGTCTAGCAGTTCCGCCATGGTCTTACTCCGAACTCGGCGATGCAGTACCGCCCCGCCGAGAGCGGCGGGGCAGTACCGTCCACCGTGCCACCGGCCCCTTCGGGGAGCGCGGCGGAATACGCCGTCCGGGTGAGGCCTCAGGGCGCGTCGAGCACGTCGATCGTGGCGTTCGACGGGGCCGTACGGCTCCTCAGGTCGCGGGAGACCGCCTCCGCGTCGCGCAGGACCCGGACCGCGTTGGACCAGGTCAGCCGGGCGAGGTCGGGCTGGGACCAGCCGCGGTGGAGGAGTTCCGCGATCAGGTGGGGGTAGCCGGCGACGTCGTCGAGGCCGACGGGGGTGAAGGCGGTGCCGTCGTAGTCGCCGCCGATGCCGATGTGCGCGATGCCGGCGGCCTCGCGCATGTGGTCCAGGTGGTCGGCGACCGTGACCGCGGTCACGAGGGGGCGGGGGTTCGCCTCCTCGAAGGCGCGGTGGAGCCGCATCGCCTCGGGGCCGGTGTCGAGGTGGTCGAGGCCGTGCGCGCGCAGGTTGTCGTCGGCCCGGGCGGTCCACTCGGCGGCCGCGGGAAGGATGAACTTGGGCACGAACGTGGCCATGGCCACGCCGCCGTTGGCGGGCAGCCGCTCCAGGACGTCGTCCGGGATGTTGCGCGGGTGGTCGCAGACGGCGCGGGCGGAGGAGTGCGAGAAGATCACCGGCGCCGTCGTGGCGTCGAGCGCGTCCCGCATGGTGGTGGCGGCGACGTGCGAGAGGTCCACGAGCATGCCGGAGCGGTTCATCTCGCGGACGACCTGCCGGCCGAAGGCGGTCAGGCCGCCGGCGCGGGGCTCGTCGGTCGCCGAGTCCGCCCAGTCGTTGTTCTCGTTGTGGGTGAGGGTCATGTACCGCACGCCCAGGGTGTGCAGGGCGCGCAGGGTGGCGAGGGAGTTGTTGATCGAGTGGCCGCCCTCGGCGCCCTTCAGGGAGGCGATGCGGCCCTGCGCGCGGGCCGCCTCCATGTCGTCGGCCGTGCGGGCCGGGGCGAGGTCGGCGGCGTACCGCTCCAGGAGCCGGTCGACGACGTCGATCTGCTCCAGGGTCGCGCTGACCGCGTCGTCGCCGGCCAGTCGGCCCGGCACGTACACGGACCAGAACTGGGCGCCGACGCCGCCGGCCCGCAGCCGGGCGAGGTCGGTGTGGAGGGCGCCGGTGAGGTCTGCGGCGATGTCGAGCCGGTCGAGGTCGTAGCGCACGTGCTTGCGCAGGGCCCACGGCAGGTCGTTGTGGCCGTCGACGACGGGCGCGGAGGCCAGGAGTTCCCTGGCCTCCGCGAGGCGGTCCGCCGCGGTCACCGGGCGAAGCCGAACGACTCCGCACCCTCCACCTTGGCCCGCAGTCGCTTGCCCTTCTCCGTCGCCTGGTCGTTCAGCTCCTGCTGGAAGTCGCGCATCCGGCCGAGCAGCTCGGGGTCGTGCGCGGCGAGGATCCGGGCCGCGAGCAGGCCCGCGTTCCGGGCGCCGCCGACGGAGACCGTGGCGACCGGCACACCGGCCGGCATCTGCACGATGGAGAGCAGCGAGTCCATGCCGTCGAGGTACTTCAGCGGCACCGGCACGCCGATGACGGGGAGCGGGGTGACGGAGGCCAGCATGCCGGGCAGGTGGGCGGCGCCGCCCGCGCCCGCGATGATCGCCTTCAGGCCGCGGCCCGCCGCCTCCTCGCCGTACGCGATCATCTCGCGGGGCATCCGGTGGGCGGAGACGACGTCGACCTCGTACGGGATCTCGAACTCGTCGAGGGCCTGGGCCGCGGCCTCCATGACGGGCCAGTCGGAGTCCGATCCCATGACGATGCCGATGACGGGGGCGGTGGCGGGGCTCATTCGGTGATCGTTCCTCGCAGGTAGCCGGCGGCGTGACGCGCGCGCTCCAGCACGTCGTCCAGGTCGTCGCCGTAGGTGTTGACGTGCCCCACCTTGCGGCCGGGCTTCACGTCCTTGCCGTACATGTGGATCTTGAGCTGCGGGTCCCTGGCCATGCAGTGCAGGTACGCGGAGTACATGTCCGGGTAGTCGCCGCCCAGGACATTGCACATCACGGTCCACGGCGCCCGCGGGCGCGGATCGCCGAGGGGCAGGTCGAGAACCGCCCGGACGTGGTTGGCGAACTGCGAGGTGATCGCGCCGTCCTGCGTCCAGTGGCCGGAGTTGTGCGGGCGCATGGCCAGCTCGTTGACGAGGATGCGGCCGTCCGTGGTCTGGAACAGCTCGACGGCGAGGTGGCCGACGACGCCGAGTTCCCTGGCGATCCGCAGCGCCAGCTCCTGCGCCTGGCCGGCGAGGGCGTCGTCGAGGTCGGGGGCGGGCGCGATCACCGTGTCGCAGACGCCGTCGACCTGACGGGACTCGACGACCGGGTAGGCGACGGCCTGGCCGTGCGGGGAGCGGACGATGTTCGCCGCGAGCTCGCGGACGAAGTCGACCTTCTCCTCGGCGAGGACGGGGACCCCGGCGAGGAAGGGGTCGCGGGCGTCGGCCGCGGTGCGGACGAACCAGACGCCCTTGCCGTCGTAGCCGCCGCGCACGGTCTTGAGGATGATCGGGAAGCCGCCGACCTCGGCGGCGAAGGCGACCGCGTCCTCGGGGTCCGCCACGATGCGGTGCCGGGGGCTGGGTGCGCCGATCTCGTCGAGTCTGGCGCGCATCACCCCCTTGTCCTGGGCGTGCACCAGCGCGTCGGGACCCGGGCGGACGGGGATGCCGTCCGCTTCGAGGGCCCGCAGGTGTTCGGTGGGGACGTGCTCGTGGTCGAAGGTGATCACGTCACATCCGCGCGCGAAGTCACGCAGCGTGTCCAGGTCGCGGTAGTCGCCGATGACGACTTCGCTCACCACCTGGGCCGCGGAGTCCTGCGGGGTGTCGCTGAGGAGCTTGAACTTGATGCCGAGGGGGATGCCGGCCTCGTGGGTCATACGCGCGAGCTGACCGCCGCCGACCATGCCTACTACGGGGAACGTCACCCTCTTAGGGTATCCGCACAAGTGGGGATCACTCACGCGGCTGTGTGTTGGCACAGGTGGGACGGGGAAGGCTCACAGTTTCGGCGGCCGGAGGACGATCACCGGATGGGCTAGTTAGCATGGATGGGTTGACGTCGTCCGGACGTCATATGAACGGATGGAACGAGCGACCACCATGAGTGAACGAAGCGCACTTCGGGTGCAGCTGGACCGGCTCACCCGCGAGTTCGCCAAGTTCGGCGCGGTGGGCGGCCTCGGGGTCCTCGTCGACCTCGGCGTCTTCAACCTCGTACGCCATTTCACGGACCTGCCCGTCGTCCGGGCGAGCATCGTCGCCACGGTCGTCGCCATCGGCTTCAACTACCTGGGCTTCCGCTACTTCACCTACCGGGAGCGCGACAAGAGCCGCCGCACCCGTGAGATGACGCTGTTCCTCGTGTTCAGCGTGATCGGCCTGGTGATCCAGAACGGCGTGCTCTACGCGGCGACGTACGGCTTCGGCTGGGACACGCCCCTGCAGAGCAACGTCTTCAAGTTCCTCGGCATCGGCATCGGCACGGTCTTCCGCTTCTGGTCGTACCGCACCTGGGTGTTCCGCGCGCTGCCCGACAACGACGCCGTGCAGGCCGCCGAGGCACTCCTGGAACAGACCCCGCGGCAGGCGACCCGCCGCCAGCCCGACCGCGTCTGACCTGCGCGCTCCACGAAAGAGGCCCCCTGCCAGGGGGCCTCTTTCGTCTACCGGACCGGGCGGTCCGACGGCTCCTCCGAAAGGCTTCTGACCTCGCGGCTCAGGAAGAGCGCGAAGACCGGCGGCTGCTGCTGGAGCAGCTCCAGGCGCCCGCCGTCCGCCTCCGCGAGGTCGCGGGCCACCGCCAGGCCGATGCCGGTGGAGCTGCGGCCGCTGACCGCCCGCTCGAAGATCCTGGCGCCGAGGTCGGCCGGGACGCCGGGCCCCTCGTCGGTGACCTCGATCACCGACTGGTTCCCGGTGACCCGGGTGCGCAGGGCGACCGTGCCGCCGCCGTGCATCAGCGAGTTCTCGATCAGGGCGGCGAGGACCTGGGCGACCGCGCCGGGGGTGCCGACGGCCCGCATGCCCTGCTTGCCCGAGTGCACGATGGCCCGCCCGGCGCTGCGGTAGGCCGGCCGCCACTCCTCGATCTGCTGCTTGACGACCTCGTCGAGGTCGAAGGCGACGGCGGAGCCGGTGCGCGGGTCCCGCGCGTTGGTGAGCAGCCGCTCGACGACGTCGGTGAGCCGCTCGACCTGGGTGAGCGCGATCGTCGCCTCCTCCTTGACCGTGTCCAGGTCGTCGGCGAGGGCGACCTCCTCCAGGCGCATGGACAGCGCGGTCAGGGGCGTACGCAGCTGGTGGGAGGCGTCGGCGGCGAGCCGGCGCTCGGCGGTGAGCATCCGGGCGATGCGCTCGGCCGAGGCGTCGAGGACGTCCGCGACGCGGTCCAGCTCGGGGACCCCGTACCGCTTGTGCCGGGGCCGCGGGTCCCCTGAGCCGAGGCGCTCGGCGGTCTCCGCGAGGTCGGTGAGCGGTGACGCCAGCTTGTCGGCCTGCCGTACGGCGAGGAGGACGGCGGCGACGACCGCGAGCAGCGCCACGGCGCCGATGATCAGGAGGGTGCGGCCGACCTCGGCGGTGACCGTCGACCGGGACTCCTCGACGGTCACCGACTCGCCGCGCTCGCCCTCGGCGACGCCCCGGATGACGTCGCCCTCGGGCCGGGTCCCGATCTCGATCGTGGACCGCCCGGGGATGCGGATCTGCGCGTACCTCTTGGCGCCGCTCTGCTCGGCCAGGATGTCCGGGTTGACCGGCTCCCCGCCGATCAGCCGGCTGTCGACGATGGAGACGATCCGCAGCGCCTCCGAGTCGACGCTCTCCTGGGCGCTGTTCGAGATGGTCCGGGTCTCCACCAGGACGAGCGAGACGCCGAACACGGCGATGACGACGAGCACCACGGCGAGCGTGGAGTTGATCAGGCGGCGGCGCATGGCTTAACGGTGGCTCAGCTCTTCTCGAAGCGGAAGCCGACCCCGCGGACGGTGGCGATGTAGCGCGGGTTGGCGGCGTCGTCGCCGAGCTTCTTGCGGAGCCAGGAGATGTGCATGTCGAGGGTCTTGGTGGAGGACCACCAGGTGGTGTCCCAGACCTCGCGCATCAGCTGGTCGCGGGTGACGACACGGCCGGCGTCCCGGACGAGGACGCGCAGGAGGTCGAACTCCTTGGCCGTGAGCTGGAGCTCCTCCTCGCCCATCCAGGCGCGGTGGGACTCCACGTCGATGCGCACGCCGTGGGTCGCGGGCGCGACGGCGGGCTCGGTGGAGCCGCGGCGGAGCAGGGCCCGGACCCGGGCGAGGAGTTCGGCGAGCCGGAAGGGCTTGGTGACGTAGTCGTCGGCGCCCGCGTCGAGCCCGACGACGGTGTCGACCTCGTCCGCCCGTGCGGTGAGGACCAGGATCGGGACCGTGTGGCCTTCGGCGCGCAGCCGCCTCGCGACCTCGAGGCCGTCCATGCCGGGCAGGCCCAGGTCGAGCACGACCAGGTCGACCCCGCCCTGGAGTCCGGCGTCGAGGGCGGTGGGTCCGTCCTCGCGGACCTCGACCTCGTACCCCTCTCTCCGCAGGGCACGGGCCAGCGGTTCCGAGATGGATGCGTCGTCCTCGGCGAGCAGTACACGGGTCATGGGGTGATGGTAGTCCGCACGGGTGCCGGGCCGGGGCGGGATCCACACGGGCCGGAGATCCCCTGGGGATCTTGTGGGTATCTTTCACATGACCTTCGAATGACCTTGCGCGGTTGCAATTCCGCCTGTGATCCATCTCTCAAGTCCTTCCATATCCGGCACTGTCGTGTCGTATGGTGGCGAGACGTCAGTAGCGGTATTCGGGGACCTTTGGCCAGCTTCGCGGGCCGAGGTCCTCTTTCTGCGTAGAGGTGGGCCCTGCCACCCTCGATGACGGCGAACGACCTGTGGGCCGGGTTCCGGGGCGCGACAACGCGTCTCCCGGGGCGTGGATCCCGGCTGAGTCCTCCCCGACTCCGCCGGTGCCGGCCTCCCCCACCGGGCGCATCACGCTCACAAGGCGTGCGTCCCGACAGAGCAAGGATCGACATGGCGTCCAGCCTGACGAAGGACTCGGCCGAACCCCTCGGCTACGAGAAGACCTTCCTCGGCCACCCCCGTGGTCTGGCCACCCTCTTCATGACCGAGATGTGGGAGCGCTTCTCCTACTACGGCATGCGGGCCCTTCTCGTTCTGTACCTGGTCTCCGGCGGCGTGGACGCCGCTACGGGCAGCCAGGGCGGCGGCCTCGCGATGACCGCGGCGACCGCGACGGCGATCTACTCCGTCTACGTCTCGATGGTCTACCTCATGGCCATGCCCGGCGGCTGGTTCGGCGACCGCGTCTGGGGCGCCCGCAAGACCGTCACGATCGCGGCCTCCGTGATCATGCTCGGCCACGTCTCGCTGGCCCTCCCGGGCCAGGCGATGTTCTTCGTCGGCCTCGCGCTCGTCGCGGTCGGCTCCGGTCTGCTGAAGGCCAACATCTCGACGATGGTCGGCCACCTCTACAAGGGCGCGGACGACCCGCGCCGTGACGGTGGCTTCACCCTCTTCTACATCGGCATCAACCTGGGCGCGTTCTTCGCCCCGCTGGTCATCGGCACCGTCGGCGAGAAGGTCAACTGGCACCTGGGCTTCGCCCTCGCCGCCGTCGGCATGGGCCTGGGCCTGGCCGTCTTCCTGCTCTTCGGCAAGACGCTGAACCCGAAGAGCAGCGAGGTCCCGAACCCGCTGTCCGCCGCCGAGCGCAAGGCCGTCATCACCAAGGTCGCCGTCGTGGCCGTCGTGATCGCCGTCTTCTACGGCGCCGTCGTCGCCCTGGGCATGTACACCCTGAACTGGGCGATGGTCCCGATCACCCTCGCGGGTCTGATCATCCCGGTCGCCGTTCTGGCCCGCATCAAGGGCGACAAGGACCTGACCTCGGGCGAGAAGTCCCGCGTGACCGGCTACATCTGGTTCTTCGTCGCCGCCGCGATCTTCTGGATGATCTACGACCAGGGCGGCTCGACGCTGTCCCTGTTCGCCGACGACAAGACCGCCGACACCATCTTCGGCCTCGGCTTCCCGGCCACCTGGTACCAGTCGCTGAACCCGCTGTTCGTCATGGCGCTGGCCCCGGTCTTCGCCTGGCTGTGGCTGTGGCTGGCCCGCAAGAACCAGGAGCCGAACACCATCGTGAAGTTCGCGATGGGTCTCGTCCTGGTCGGCGCGTCCTTCTTCGTCTTCATCGTCCCGATGAACATGGCGGGCGACGGCACCAAGGTCTCCCCGATGTGGCTCGTCTCGATCTACATGATCCAGACCATCGGTGAGCTGTGCCTCTCCCCCGTCGGCCTCTCCGTCACCACGAAGATGGCGCCGCAGAAGTACGCCTCCCAGATGATGGGTGTCTGGTTCCTCGCCGTCACCGCCGGTGACTGCACCACGGGGCTGCTCTCCATCGCGGGCGTCGACCTCAACGGGACGGGGATCATCGCCCTGCAGGCGGCGCTCGCCGTCGCGGCCGGCTTCGCGATCTACATGTACCGCAAGAAGGTCCAGGGGCTCATGGGCAGCGTCCACTGACCCTCCCCTCGCACGGCCGAAGGCCGCCGCACCGGTTCGGTGCGGCGGCCTTCGCCGTGTGCGCCGCGGTCCACGGCGTGTGCGGGGGCGGCCGTCGCCGCCGCCTCACCTCCTGAGCCGCGCCCAGGGGGTGAAGGTGAACACCGCGCCGCCGAGCAGGACGACCGTGCCCGCGACCAGCGCGAGGGCGCGCAGGGCGCCGTCGTGCTCGGCGCCGGTCTCGGCGAGGTTCCCGCCGGAGGAGCCGCCGGTGCCCGCGCTGCCGGCGTCGGTCCCGGCCCCGCCGTCCGAGCCGCCGGAGGCGCCGCCCGCCTGCTTGCTGGTGTCCAGTTCGAGAGAGGCCTTCACGGCGCCCTTGACCTGGCAGGGGATCTCCAGCTTCGCGGCGCCGAGAGACACCTTGATGGTGAGCGTGCCGGGGCTGAGCGTCGACGTGCCCGTGGCGCCGGGCCGGTACGTGCCCTTCATGTCCTCCAGGCTCACCGGGGCGTCCTTCGCGAGGTCGGTGGGGTTGGGAGCGCCGGTGACCTTCACCGTGCCGCTGTCCGCTCCGCCGATCCTGATCGCCATGGTGGGCGCGAGGGCGCCCTTGGGCAGGGCCGCCGGGCTGTTCATGACGCCCTTGGCGGTCTTGACGGTGAGGTCGTAGACCTCGCCGTTCTTCTTGGCGTTGATCGTCACCTTGGACTTGATGTCCGGCGGTCCGGGGGCTTGGCAGGTGAAGGCGACCGTCACCTCCTTGCCGGGGAAGTCGGTCTGCCCGCCGCCCCCGCCGGAGCCTCCGCCGGAGGAGGACGCCGCGCCGCCCGTGCCGCCGCCGGAGGTCACGGCGGAGCCGCCGGTGTTGTTCGACTCCCCGCCGGTGGTGCTCGTACCGCCGGTGGTGGTGCCGCCCGCGTCGGTCGTGCCGCCGGTGGTGGTCGTGCCCCCGGCGTCGGTCGTGCCGCCGGTCGTGGTGGTGCCGCCCGAGGCCGTCGTACCGCCCGAGGTGGTGGTCGTACCGCTCGACGTGCTGCCGCCGGACGTCGTGCTGCCGCCGTCCGTGACCTTGATCGTCGCGCCGGCCGGCACCGCCTCCTTCGGCGTGCACTTGGTGTCCGTCGACAGGGGCTTGGAGACGTTGATCGTGTACTTGCCGGGCGTGAGGGTGATGTCGCCGGCCTTGTCGAGCTTCAGCCTGCCCTTCATGTCGGGCAGCACCATCGGGCTGTTCTTGGGGATCGGCGGGTTCTGCCGCGGCCCCTCCATGGCGACGGTGCCGGTCGCCGCGCCGCCGACGGTGAGGACGCCGGTCGGTTTGACCGTGTCCTGGCCGAGGTCGAGCACGTCGGGGTTCTTCGAAGCGGCCTGGACCGTCTTCCAGACGATCTCGACCTCGTCGCCGACCTTGGCCTCCGCCGGCGCGGTGATGAGCACCTTCGTGGTGCCCTGCACGGGCGGGAGTCCGGAGATGGAGGGCGGGACGCACTCCGTCTTGTACGAGACCTCGGCGGCCTGGGCGGGGCCGGCGGCATACAGGATCCCCGCGCCGCCGAGCATCAGCGCGACCCCGGCCGCGCTCATCCTCCGTTGCGTACTCACACCTGTCCCTTCGTCGTCGGGCTGCTGCTCTCTGGCGCTGACGGTGCGGAGTCAGGGCTGAACCACGGCAGGACCGTGGTCGGTTCGCCGTCTCCCGGGGTGCCCGGTGCGGGGGCGGTGGGGACGGAAGCACGGGTCCGGATCGCCGGCCGGATCCGGGTCGCCGGCCGGGTCCGGGTCCGGCGGGGGCGGGCGGGCGTCCCGGCGGGCCCGGCCGGCGGGCGGACCTTGTCCACCACGGCCATCCCGGTCCGGAACAGCGCCGCCGGTACGACCACGGCGAGCAGCGCCCAGAAGAGCGTCACGCCCCAGGGGCGGCCGACCCCCCAGGGCTGCTCGACCAGGACCTTGCCCGCGTACCGCACGGAGACCTGGTAGTCGCCGTGGGCGCCGGCCGTCAGTTCGGCCGGGAGGCGCACGACGGCCTTCGCGCCGGGCGCGATCGTGCCGCGCCACCGGCGTTCCTCGTACTGCGGGGCGAACACGCCGTGGCTGGTGCCGACTTCGAAGACGGGGTCGCGGACGGGGGCGGAGCCGAGGTTGCCGACGGTGAAGACGACGTCCCGGCGCGGGGGCGCCCCGAACCAGACCAGGAGGCCGCTGGAGCCGTCGAGGCGCACGGCGGCGAGGACGGCGAGCCGGCCGCCGCCGGAGGGCTCGGGGAGCGGCGCGGTGGGGTGTCCGGCGACGGTGAACTCCCGGTCGACGGCGTCCTGTTGCCCGGTCACGCCGGCGACGTGCACCACGCAGGGGCAGGGCTTGGGCGGTTCGGCGACCGGGAGCTTCGCGCTGAACGCGCCCCTGGCGTCGACGGTGGCGGCCCGGCCGTCGGTGTTGGCGCAGGAGTTGGTGCCGCCGATGACGCCCTTGCCGGGGGCGGCCTGGCCGCAGATCAGGAGCATGAGCAGCGCGCCGGGCTTCCAGCCGCTGCCGCTGACGGTGATCTCGCCGCCCTTGCCTCCCTCGGCCCGCGAGAGCTCGACGGCCGGCCCGGGGGCGGCCGCCGCGGGGGCCGCGGGCAGCAGCGCCAGGGCGAGGACCGCCAGCAGGGCGGCGGCCGTTCGGATCGTCCTCATGGTGTCGCTCCCTGCGGGGCTCGCTCGGTACGGGTCCCCCGTCGCCGCCGTACCGTCCACGCGCCGCCGCCCGCGCCGAGGAGCGCTCCGGCCACGGTGGCGAGGGCGGGGCCCGAGGCGAAGGCCGCCTCGGCGCGGGCCGTGGCGGGAGCGGCGCCGGGGGCGGTGGCGGTCAGCCGGACGGTGACGGAGTCGAGGGCGGGCGGGTCGGGCCAGGGTTCGGTGCGGACGGCCCGCTCGCCGGGCCTGAGGGTGAGCGGCAGGGGGCGGCCTGGCCGGTCGAGGACCGTGCCGAGGAGGCCTTCGGCGCGGACCGCGAGGGTCGGGGCGAGGACCGTGGTGCCCCGGTTGACCAGGGTGTAGTGGAGGGTGCCGGCGTGGACGCGGACGTCCTCGACGGTGAGCGCGGCCAGCCGGGGGCCGTTCACCCGCAGCCGGAGGTCCACCCGTACCTCGCGGCCGGCGGCCGTGGCGCGCACGGTCCCGCGGTGTTCGCCGGGCGGGGTGTCGGCGGTGACGGTCACGGCGAACGGCACGTCCGCCCTGGTCCTGGCCGGCACGGTCACGGTCCGCGCGGCGAAGGCCACCGGCGCGCCCTGCCCGGTGAGGCGGACGGTGAGCGGCCGGGCGCCCGGGTTGGTCACCGACAGGGTGTCCTGGAGGACGCTGCCGGCGGGGCCTTCCAGATAGGCGTACGGCCGTCCGGCGGCGGGCGCCGCCGTCCAGCCCTGGGTCGCGGGGGGCGCCGCCGCGACCGCGCCGACGAGGGCGGTCGCGGCGGCGACGAGCCCGGAGCGCGCCGCCGCCCGCATCAGCGTGCCGTGCGCCGCGTGAGCCAGAGGACTCCGGCGGCGCCGGTCAGCAGGACGGTGCCGCCGAGGGTGCCGAGGGCCACGGCGGAGTCGAGCGGGCCGGTTCTGGGCAGCTCCTCCCCGGAGCCGTCGTCGGCGGGCGGCGGGGTGTCGGCGGCGCCCGAGGCTCCCGTGACCTGGAGTTCGAGCGACGGCTCGGGGCTGTTCTTCGGGGTGCAGGTGGCCGCGTCCATGCCGAGCGCGTGCACGATCAGCGTGCCGGCGGTGAAGGTGACCTTGCCGTTCTTCTTCGGCGTGAAGGTGCCGGTGAGCGTGCCGATGGCGATGGGGGTGTCGGGCGGGATGGCGGCCGTGTTCGGCGTGCCCTTGACCTTGACGGTGCCGGTGGCGGCGCCGCCGAGGACGAGTTCGGCCCGGGGGGTCATGACGCCCTTGGGGAGTTCGATGGGGCTGTCGGAGACGCCCTTCTCGAACGACATGGTGATCGTGTAGCCGTTGCCGCTCTTGACGGCCTTGATGTCGACGGGCGAGACGGCGCTCTTCGGCCCGATCTTCGTCTCGCACGCGTAGTCGACGTCGACGACGGCCGCCTGCGCGGCCGGGGCAGAGGCCAGTACGGCCGCGCCCGTCATCGCGGCCGCCGCGGTGAGCGCGGCGGTCGTTCTCCTCCGGTTCGGCACCTTGGACACCCCGAGCACCCCTCACCGCAACGTAACTGACGGTCTTTCAGATTGGGCGTCAAGGTACGCCTGAGGCCGTACGGAGGGAAGAAGCGCGAAGGAAGAGAGAAGGTGAAGGTCCTACAGGGGGGCGGCGAGTTCGGCCCAGACGGTCTTGCCGGGGGAGCCGGGGGTCCGGTCGATGCCCCAGTCGAGACAGAGCCGCTGCACGATGAACATGCCGTGGCCGCCGGGGCGGCCGGAGCGGTGCGGGGTGCGCGGCGCGGGCTGTCCGGCACCCCGGTCGGTGACTTCGAGGCGCAGGGCGGTGGCCAGGCGCAGGACGCGCAGCTGCTCGGGCCCTTCGGCGTGCAGGCAGGCGTTGGTGACGAGTTCGGAGACGACCAGCAGGACGTCCTCGGCGGCGGCCCTGCGGTCGGCGGTGGCGGCGGGCAGCCAGCCCCACTCCTGGAGCGCCGTGCGCGTGAAGTCACGGGCGAGCGGCACGGTGCCGCTGGTCTCGCCGAGGGCGAGCGTACGGACGTCGGAATCGTGGTCCATCAGCGCTTCACCTCACCGATTGACGAGACAGAGGGACGAGACAGAGGGGCGGGACGTGCGGGTGGCGCCGGGGGTGACGGGGGTCTCAGCCGGGGAGCGCCGTGGCGAGCGTCTCGTGGACGGTGAAGACGGCTTCCGCGCCCGTGATGTGGAACACCCTGGCCACCGGGGGCCGCATCGCCACCAGATGGACCCCGCCGCCGGCCGCGTCGGCCCGCAGCCGGGCGCCGAGCAGCACGTTGAGCCCGGTCGAGTCGCAGAACTCCAGACCCGAGCAGTCGACGACGAGCCGGGAGCGGCCCGCGTCGAGCGCGTCGTCCAGCGGGACGCGCAGCAGGTCCGCGGTGTGGTGGTCGAGTTCACCCACCGGAGTGACGAGTGCGCTCGCGCCGTCGACGGTCCGGACCTCGACACGCAGCCGTGCGGGCTGCGCGCTGCCGATGTGCTGGCGGTCCATGGCCGTGCCTCTTCTCGCTCTCGCGGATGCCGACTGACGTGCGTCGAACACTACAAGCGACGCGCCCTTCCTTGCACACATGGGCTCCCACATATCGGTACGAAACGGATTATTGGCACTTGCAACGATCACCTTCGAGCAGGTAGGGCTAGAAGAGAACACCCGACACGACCGGCTTCGGAGGCGCCGCAAACCGCAGCAGACACCCCGACGAAGGAGACCCATGTCACCCCGGCTCGACGCCCCGCGTACCCCCGACGCGCCGTCGGCAACACTCCCCCGCCCCCTGTCCCTCGACGTACCCCCCGGCGTCCCGCTCGACCGGATCGGACCGGTCGACTCGCGCGCCCTGTCGAAGCAGCTCTTCGCCCGGCTCGCCGAGCTCGAAGAGGGCACCCACGACCACGCGTACGTCCGCAACACGCTGGTCGAACTCAACCTGGCCCTCGTCAGGTTCGCCGCCGCCCGCTACGGCACCCGCAGCGAACCGATGGAGGACATCGTCCAGGTCGGCACCATCGGCCTCATCAAGGCGATCGACCGCTTCGAACTGGCCCGCGGCGTCGAGTTCCCCACCTTCGCCATGCCGACGATCATCGGCGAGATCAAGCGCTTCTTCCGCGACACCTCGTGGTCCGTCCACGTGCCCCGCCGGCTCCAGGAGCTCCGGCTCGACCTCGCCAGGGTCGGCGACGAACTCGCCCAGCGCCTCGACCGCGCCCCGACGCCGGCCGAGCTCGCCGAGGCGCTCGGCATCTCCCCCGAGGAGGTCATCGAGGGCATGACGGCGAGCAACGCGTACACCGCGGCCTCGCTCGACGCGCAGCCCGAGGAGGAGGACGGCGGAGGCGGCGAGGCCGCGCTCGCCGACCGGCTCGGCTACGAGGACCACGGCCTGACCGGGATCGAGTACATCGCCTCCCTCAAGCCGATGATCGCCTCGCTGCCCGAACGCGAACGGCAGATCCTCTCCCTCCGCTTCGTCTCCGGGCTGACGCAGTCGGAGATCGGCGAGGAACTCGGCATCTCCCAGATGCACGTGTCCCGGCTGCTCTCCCGCACCCTCGCCCGGCTGCGCCGGGGCCTCACTCTGGAGGAATGACCCCCACCGGCTCCCCCGAGCCGCCAAAATGGCCCCGGAAAGGGCCCGTTCACGGTCTGCCGACCACGGACGGGCCCTTCCGCACGACCGGTCGCACCACGGCGGACCCCGCCGGCCACAACACCACGGGGTCTTGTTGACGTGCCGTCCGAATGGGGCGACATTGAGCCCGGGGTTCAGGGGGAATCACAGGATGTCTGCTTACGCGGAACTGGAAGAGCGCATGCGCGACCGGCTCGGGGGCAGGGAATGCCTCTACGTGCCGTCGTGCCGCTTCGGCCTCTACCTCGCACTGCGCCGGTGGTGCGCACCCGGCGGCCGGGTGCTGATGTCACCCGTCAACGACGACGTCATCTTCTTCGTCGCCCTCGCCGCCGGCCTCCGCCCGGTGCAGGCACCGCTCGACCCCCGGGACGGGTCGATCGACACGGCGGCGGTCCCCGAGTCCGTCTGGCAGGGGCTCTCCGCCGTCCTCACCACCAACCTGTACGGGAACCCGGACCCGGCACCCGCACTGCGCGCCCACTGCGACCGGCTCGGCATCCCGCTGATCGAGGACGCGGCCCACGCGATCGGCTCCACCGTCGGCGGGCGCCCGGTCGGCACGTACGGCGAGGCGTCCGTCTTCAGCCTCTCGAAGCACACCGCCGCCAGGACCGGCGGCTTCCTCACCCTCGCCGACCCGGCCCTGCGCGAGGAACTCGCCGCCGCCCGCGACGCGTTGCTCCACCCGACCCGCGCCACCGCCGAACTCGCCTACCTGGTACGGCCGTACGCCGAGGCCACCGTACGCGGCCTGCGCCTGGTCAAGGCCGCGCGGGCGGCCGTGCGGCTGCTCGGCCTGGAGGAGCGGGAGGAGATCCGGATGCCGCTGCGCGCCGGCGAACTGGCCCGCGCCCTGCCGGCCGCGCCCGCCCTCGACCCCTTCCACTCCTGGGTCCGGGTCGACATGCACGACTACCGCCTCCGGCCCGGCCCCGGCCGGCCGCGCCGCACCGCCCGCCGACTGGCCCGCCTCGACGGCGTCCTCGCCGCCCACCGCGAGGGCACGGCCCTCCTCCTGTCCGGCGAGTACGGGACGGCGTCCGGCGAGCCCGCGCAGCCACTGTTCCGGGTGCCGCTGCTGGTCGACGACCGGGACGCCGCGACCGCCGCCCTCGCCCGGCACCGGATCACCACCGGCTACCTCTACGACCCGCCGCTCGACAGCTACGCGGGCGAGGCGTTCACCGACCCCTCCCCCACACCCGGCCGGCGGTACCGGCGAGGACGGCTCCGGCGAGGGCTCGATGTTCCGCAACGCCTACGCCCTCATGCTGTCCACCGGCGTCTCCGCCGCCCTCGGCCGCACCATCCGGGAGCTCTGGGTTCCCGCGGAGGACCTCGACGGCTTCAACGGGCACATCGTCGGCGAGATCGAGGTGACCCACGAGTTCCGCTGACGGCGGTGGGGCGGGGCGGTCGGGCCTCGAAGGGGCCGCTCGGCTGCGGTGCTCAGACGGCGCGGACGCCCTTGCGCCAGACCTCCGTGACCAGGGGGACGCCCGGCCGGTAGGCCAGGTGGACGTGGGACGGGGCGTCCAGGAAGGTCAGGTCGGCCCGGCTGCCGACCGTCAGGCGGCCGACGTCGGTGCGGCGCAGGGCGGCGGCGCCGCCGGCGGTGGCGGACCAGAGGGCCTCGTCGGGGGTCATGCCCATGTCCCGTACGGCGAGGGCGATGCAGAAGGGGACGGACGAGGTGAAGGAGGAGCCCGGGTTGCAGTCCGTGGACAGGGCGACGGTGACGCCCGCGTCCAGGAGGCGGCGGGCGTCCGGCCACTCGGCGCGGGTGGAGAACTCGGCCCCGGGGAGGAGCGTGGCAACCGTGTTCCCGGAGGCGAGCGCGTCGACGTCCGCGTCCGTCAGGTGGGTGCAGTGGTCCGCGCTCGCCGCGTCGAGCTCCACCGCCAGCTGGACGCCGGGGCCGTACGAGAGCTGGTTGGCGTGCACCCGGGGGTGGAGGCCCTTCGCCTTGCCGGCGGTGAGGACGGCGCGGGCCTGGTCGCCGTCGAAGGCGCCCTTCTCGCAGAAGACGTCGACCCAGCGGGCGTACGGGGCGCAGGCGTCGAGCATCGGGCCGGTGACGAGGTCCACGTACCCCGCCGGGTCGTCCGCGTAGTCCGGGGAGACGATGTGCGCGCCGAGGTAGGTGACCTCGTCGGTGTGCTCGGCCGCGATGCGCAGGGCGCGGGCCTCGTCCTCGACGGTCAGGCCGTAGCCGGACTTGGTCTCGAAGGTGGTGGTGCCCTGGGCGAGGGCCTCGCGGAGGTAGCGGGCCACGTTGGCGGAGAGTTCCGCGTCCGAGGCCGCGCGCGTCGCCGCCACCGTCGTGCGGATGCCGCCGGCCTTGTACGCCTGGCCGGACATGCGGGCGTTGAACTCGGCGGTGCGGTCGCCCGCGAAGACGAGGTGGGAGTGGGAGTCGACGAAGCCGGGGACGACGGCGCGGCCGGCCGCGTCGACGCGGTGGTCGGCGGCGGGGGCGGCGGCGGCCGGGCCCGCCCAGGCGACGGTCTCGCCGTCGAGGACCAGTGCCGCGTCCGCGAGCAGGCCGAGGGGGCCCTCGCCGAGGGCCGGGTCGTTGGTGACCAGGCTGCCGATGTTCGTGATGACCGTGGTCGTCATGGTTGCTCTCCGGTGGGGGCGGGCGGGGCGGGTGCGGGCCGGTGGCCCGGGTCGTGCCCACCCGTTCCGCGCTGCGGAACGACTGCCCACGACCCGGGGAGGCGGCCTCAGCTCCTCAGCGTGGCGATGGAGTCGGCGAGGGCCTTGCCGACGTCGGGGACGGAGGTGTGGAAGCCGTCCCGGACGATGTGCCGGCCTCCGACGACCACGTGCCGGACGTCCGAGGCGGTCGCGGCGAAGACGGCGGTCTCGGCGGCGAGGCGGGGTACGGGGCCGGCGGTGCGGACGGTGTCGAGGGCGATGGTGGCGAAGTCGGCGAGGGCGCCCTGCTCCAGGACTCCGGCGTCCTGCCAGCCGAGGGCGGCGTGGCCGTCCGCCGTCGCGGCCCGCAGGAGCGCGGCGGCGGTCCAGTGGCCGCGGGTGCGGGTGCGCAGGCGCTCGTTCAGCTCCATGGCCCGCGCCTCCTCCAGGAGGTCGACGACGGCGTGGCTGTCGCTGCCGAGGGAGAGCGGGGAGCCGGCGCGCTGGAGGGCGACCGCGGGGCCGATGCCGTCCGCGAGGTCGCGTTCGGTCGTCGGGCACATGCAGGTGCCGGTGGACGTGGAGCCGATGAGGGCGATGTCCGTGTCCGTCATGTGGGTGTTGTGGACGCCCGTCGTGCGCGCGCCGAGGACGCCGTGTTCGGCCAGCAGCTGGGTCGGCGTCATGCCGTGGGCCGCCTGGCAGGCGTCGTTCTCCGCCGTCTGCTCCGAGAGGTGGACGTGGAGGGGGGCCCGCCGGTCCTGGGCCCAGCGGGCCACGGTGGACAGCTGGTCCGCCGGGACGGCTCGTACGGAGTGGATCGCCGCGCCGATCCGGACGCCCTCGCGCTCCTTGAGGGCCGAGACCCGCTCGGCCCACTTCTCCGCCGTGCCGTCGGTGAAGCGGAGCTGGTGGTGCTCGGGGGCGGCGCCGAAGCCGGCCGAGAGGTAGGCGGTGTCGAGGAGGGTGATGCGGATGCCGGCCTCGGCCGCCGCCGCGATCAGGGCCTCGCCCATCGCGTTGGGGTCGGCGTACGGGGTGCCGCCGGGCGCGTGGTGGAGGTAGTGGAACTCGCCGACGGAGGTGATGCCGGCGAGGGCCATCTCCGCGTACACCGCGCGGGCGAGCGCGAAGTAGCTGTCGGGGGTGAGGCGCTGGGCGACGGTGTACATGACCTCGCGCCAGGTCCAGAACGTGCCGGAGCCGACCTGGACCGTGCCGCGCAGGGCGCGGTGGAAGGCGTGCGAGTGGGCGTTGGAGAGGCCCGGAACGGTGAGGCCGTGGAGTGCGACGGCGCCGGGGGGCGGGGTCGCCACCCCCGTGCGCACGTCCTCGATGCGGCCTTCGGGGGAGCCCCCGGCGGATCCGCCGATGGACACGGTCAGGGCCACGCCCGGCTCGACGTGGGTGTCGAGCCAGGCATGCTCCAGCCAGTACGTCGTCAGCGGCACGCCAGCTCCTCCAGTACGTCGGCGAGTGCGAGGACCCCGGCCACGCAGTCGTCCTCGGCCGCGTGTTCGGCCGGGGAGTGGGAGACGCCGGTGGGGTTCCGTACGAACATCATGGCGGTCGGGATCGACTCGGACAGGATGCCCGCGTCGTGTCCCGCGCCCGTGCCGAGGACCGGCACCTCGCCGGAGGTGCCCAGGATCCGGGAGAGCTCGTCGCGCAGGGTGTGCGAGAAGTCCACGACGGGGGTGAAGGACTCGCGGACGACGGTGAGGTCGATGCCGTGGCGTTCGGCGTAGGCGCGGGCCTCCGCCTCGATGCCGGTGACGACCTTGTCGAGGGAGCCCTGGTCGGCGGCGCGGGCGTCGAGCCAGCCGCGGACCATCGAGGGGATGGCGTTGACGCCGTTGGGCTCGACCGCGATCTTGCCGAAGGTGGCGACGGCGCCCGCGAGTTCGGCCTCGCGGCGGGCGGCGAGGACCGTCTCCGCGTAGGTGAGCATGGGGTCGCGCCGGTCGACGAGACGGGTGGTGCCCGCGTGGTTGGCCTCGCCGGCGAAGTCGTACCGCCAGCGGCCGTGGGGCCAGATCGCGGAGGCGATGCCGACGGCGTCGCCGGAGAGGTCGAGGGCCCGTCCCTGCTCGACGTGCAGCTCGACGAAGGCGCCGATGCGGGCGAGCCGCTCGGGGTCGGGTCCGATCCCCGCGGGGTCGTATCCGGCCGCCTCCATGGCCTGGGGGAGGGAGACGCCGTCGGCGTCGCGGAGCTCGTACGCCTGCTCCTTCGTCAGCCGGCCGGCGGTGAGGCGGGAGCCGACGCAGGCGAGGCCGAAGCGGGCGCCTTCCTCGTCGCCGAAGTTGACGATGGCGAGGGGCCGCTTGAACGAGACGCCGCGGGAGCGGAGTTCGTCGAGCGCGGCGAAGGAGGAGACGACGCCGAGCGGGCCGTCGAAGGCGCCGCCGTCGGGGACGGAGTCCAGGTGGGAGCCGGTGACGACGGCGTCGCCGGCCGTGAGGTCGCCGAGCCAGGCCCACTGGTTGCCGTTGCGGTCGGTCTCGACGTCGAGGCGGCGGGCCTCGGCCTGCATGCGGAACCAGAGGCGGCAGTCGGCGTCGGCCTGGGTCCACGCGTAGCGGCGGTAGCCGCCGGTGGCCGTGTTGCGGCCGATTCCGTGGAGGCTGGACCACATGGCGTGGAACGAGGGGGAGTTCCCCCGCCCCGCCGAGGCGGCCCGGGCGGAGCCGCGGGGCGCCTCGGCGGCGTCGTGGGACGAGGTCACGCGGAGTCACCCTCGCGCATCGGGACGCGGACGCCCTTCTCGTCGGCGACGCGCTCGGCGATGTCGTAGCCCGCGTCGACGTGGCGGATGACGCCCATGCCGGGGTCGTTGGTCAGGACGCGGCGGATCTTCTCGCCGGCGAGCTTGGTGCCGTCCGCTACCGAGACCTGGCCGGCGTGGATGGAGCGGCCCATGCCGACGCCGCCGCCGTGGTGGATGGAGACCCAGGAGGCGCCGGAGGCGACGTTGACCATGGCGTTGAGCAGCGGCCAGTCGGCGATCGCGTCGGAGCCGTCGAGCATGGCCTCGGTCTCGCGGTACGGGGAGGCGACGGAGCCGCAGTCGAGGTGGTCGCGGCCGATCGCGAGGGGCGCGGCGAGGGTGCCGTCGGCGACCATGTCGTTGAACATGTCGCCGGCCTTGTCGCGCTCGCCCTGGCCGAGCCAGCAGATGCGGGCGGGCAGGCCCTGGAAGTGGACGCGCTCGCCGGCCATCTTGATCCAGCGGTGGAGGGACTCGTTCTCCGGGAAGAGGTCGAGGATCGCCTTGTCCGTCTTGTGGATGTCCGAGGCCTCGCCGGAGAGGGCGGCCCAGCGGAAGGGGCCCTTGCCCTCGCAGAACAGGGGGCGGATGTAGGCGGGGACGAAGCCGGGGAAGGCGAAGGCGCGGTCGTAGCCGGCGAGCCGGGCCTCGCCGCGGATCGAGTTGCCGTAGTCGAAGACCTCGGCGCCGGCGTCCATGAAGCCGACCATGGCCTCGACGTGCTTGGCCATGGACTCGCGGGAGCGCTGGGTGAAGCCGGCCGGGTCCTTCGCCGCCGCGTCGGCCATGTCGTCGAAGGCGACGCCGATCGGGAGGTAGGAGAGCGGGTCGTGGGCGGAGGTCTGGTCCGTCACGATGTCGATCGGGGCGCCCTCGGCGAGCATCTGCGGGAGCAGTTCGGCGGCGTTGCCGAGGAGGCCGATGGAGAGCGGGCGGCGGGCGTCGCGGGCCTCGGTCGCCAGCTGGAGGGCGTGGGCGAGGTCGTCGGCCCTGACGTCCAGGTAGCGGTGCTCGATGCGGCGCTCGATGGCGCGCGGGTCGACGTCGACGCAGATCGCGACGCCGTCGTTCATGGTGACGGCGAGGGGCTGGGCGCCGCCCATGCCGCCGAGGCCGGCGGTGAGGGTGATCGTGCCGGCCAGGGTGCCGCCGAACTTCTTGGCCGCGACGGCGGCGAAGGTCTCGTAGGTGCCCTGGAGGATGCCCTGGGTGCCGATGTAGATCCAGGAGCCGGCGGTCATCTGGCCGTACATGGTGAGGCCGAGGTGCTCCAGGCGGCGGAACTCCTCCCAGTTCGCCCAGTCGCCGACCAGGTTGGAGTTGGCGAGGAGGACGCGGGGGGCCCACTCGTGGGTCTGCATGACGCCGACGGGGCGGCCGGACTGGACGAGCATCGTCTCGTCCTGCTTGAGGGTGCGCAGGGTGCGGACCATGGCGTCGAAGGAGCGCCAGTCGCGGGCGGCCTTGCCGGTGCCGCCGTAGACGACGAGCTTGTCGGGGTGCTCGGCGACCTCGGGGTCGAGGTTGTTCTGGAGCATCCGGAGGGCGGCTTCCTGCTGCCATCCCAGGGCGCTCAGTTCCGTACCGCGGGCTGCTCGTACGGGGCGGGGTCCTGACATGGGGGTGCCTCCTCGGATGTCGTTCAGATATTCACATCCTGACTTGCTGAATAGTTGTAGTCAACAGGGCCGCCCTCACCCGTCCCGGTGAAGAGAGGGAGGAGGATGGGCCGCATGGCCTCCTCCCGCCGAGATCTCGCCGTCCGAGCCTCCGTCGACCAAGGACTCCTCTCCCCCGCCGAACCGGTCGTCGCCCTCCTCGACACCGCCGGCATCCGCGCCTCCGCCGCCGCCCTGACCAGCGCCTTCGCCGCCGTCACCGACGCCCACGTGCTGCACGCCTTCGCCGTGAAGGCCGCCCCGCTCGTCCCCGTCCTGCGCCTCCTGTACGAGGCGGGGCTCGGCGCCGAGGTCGCCAGCCCCGGCGAGCTGGCCCTCGCCCGCGCCGCCGGGATCCCGCCCGGCCACACCGTGCTCGACTCGCCCGCGAAGACCCCGGCCGAGCTCCGCCAGGCCCTCGCGCTCGGCATCGCCGTCAACGCCGACAACCTCCAGGAGCTGGCCAGACTCGACGCGCTCGTCGCCTCCGCCCCCACCGCATCACCCCTCGGACTCCGGGTGAACCCGCAGGTCGGAGCCGGTTCCATCGGCGCGCTGTCGACCGCGACCGCCACGTCCAAGTTCGGCGTGGCGCTCCGTGACGAGGGCGCCCGCAAGGGCGTCGTCCAGGCCTTCCTGGAGCGGCCCTGGCTGACCCGGCTGCACACCCACACCGGCTCCCAGGGCCTCCCGCTCGCCCTGATGGCCGAGGGCGTCGGCGAGGCGTACGCGCTGGCCGAGGAGATCAACCGCGCCGCCGGCCGGCAGCAGGTCGACACCCTCGACATCGGCGGCGGCCTGCCGGTCGACTTCGCCTCCGACGAGGAGACGCCGACGTACGCGGAGTACGCCCGGCTGCTCGCCGACACGATTCCCGGCCTCTTCGACGGCCGCTACCGCCTCGTCACCGAGTTCGGCCGCTCCCTGCTCGCCAAGCACGGCACGGTCCTCGCCCGCGTCGAGTACACGAAGACCTCCGGCGGCCGCCCCATCGCCGTCACCCACGCGGGCGTGCAGCTCGCCACCCGTACGGTCTACGCCCCCGGCTCCTGGCCGCTGCGCGTCCTGCCGTACGACTCCGGGGGCCGCCCCCGCACGGGCGAGGCCGTCGTCCAGGACGTGGCGGGCCCGGCCTGCTTCGCCGGGGACCTGATCGCCACCGGGCGCGCGCTGCCGCTGCTCCACCCGGGCGACGTCGTGGCCGTCCCGGACACCGGCGCGTACTACTTCGCCCACCACTACGCGTACAACAGCCTGCCCCGGCCGGGGATCCACGGCTTCACCGTGGACGGCGAGGGCGCGGTGGCGTTCACGACCGTACGGAAGCCCCAGACGCTCGACGAGATCGTCGCCGAGGCGGGCGGGGCCCTGGCGGACGCGCTCGTCCGGTAGCGGGAGTCCGGCGACCCGGCTTCGATGAGGACATGACTGCAACGGGTACGGACACCACCTCCGTCGTCGTCGAGCGCCGGGTCGCCGCCTCCCCCGGCCGGGTCTGGGAGACGATCACCGACCTGCGGGACATGCCCCGCGTCCTGTCGGGCGTCGAGCGGGTGGAGGTGCTCACCGAGGGCGGGTTCGGCGTCGGCACGCGCTGGCGCGAGACCCGGCGGATGCTGGGCAAGGAGGCCACGGAGGAGATGACCGTGACCACGTGCGAGGCGCCCGACCGGTACGTCACGGTGGCCGAATCGCACGGCATGCACTACGTCTCGGAGCTCACCCTGACGTCCGACGGAAGCGGCGGCACCACCCTGCGGATGGCCTTCTCCGCCCGCCCCGCCCAGGGCCGCTCCCCCGGGCTCGTCGCCCGGCTGCTCGCCCGCTTCGGCGCGAAGGCGGTCGCCAAGGCGCTGGCGAAGGACCTGTCCGACATCGCGAACGCCGTCGAGTCCCGGTTCTGACCGACCGGATCCGGTCCGCGGACGCCGGCCGGCCGGATCCGACCGACGAGATCCGGCCACACGGATCCGGTCGGACGGATGCGACGCCCGCAGATCAATTTCCGTCAGACAGAGGCATGTTCCGATGGAAAATGCCAGAACGCCTCCCCGGGGCCGGAACGTTCAGTAGCGTCACCGTCACTGCCACACGTTCGCACGTCGCATCGGGAGGGGAATCCGCGTGCCCGGAATCGACGAGTGCCTTCTGGAGGCCATGGCCCTGCCGGGCGCTCGCGGAGCCTCCCTGGTCGACTGGACCAGCGGGCTCGCCCTCGGGACGGCGGGCGCGTCCCCGACCGGAGACCACGAGACGACGGCCGCGGAGACCGCCGAACTCGCGCGCGCCGCGGCCGAGTTCGACTCGTTCACCGTGACGGACGACGGCTTCGCGGCCGACGGCGCCGGGGCGACGGGCCCGCCCGTCGAGGACCTGATCGTCACCACCCGCGCCGGCTTCCACGTCCTGCGCTTCGTCGAGACCTCCTTCGACAGCAGCGTCTTCCTGCACCTCTGGCTCGACCGCGACACCGGAAACCTCGCCCTCGCCCGCCTCCGGCTGCGCGACCTCGCCGAGAGGCTGGTCCTCGGATGAGCGTCGCCACCCCCGTCTCCCCGATGCTGGTCCGGCTCGCCGCCGAGAAGGCCACCGGCGCCCTGCTCCGCGACCACGGCACGCTCTACCTCGTCGACGGCCGGGTCGTGCACGCCGAGAGCCCCGCCGCCCCCGGCGTCGACGTCCTCCTGACCACCGGCGGCCGGCTGCCCCGCGAGGGCTGGGACGAGGCCGTCGACCGGGCCGGGGCCCACCGGGCCGTCGGCCGCTTCCTCGTCGACAGCGGCCGGCTCCACGACGGCGAGCTGGAGATATGCCACCTGGGCGCCGTCTTCGACGCGGCCTTCTTCGCCCTCTCCCCCACCAGCGGGCCCACCCGCTTCCGGTACGGGGTGGGGCACTGGTTCGGCACCGTCCGTCCGGTCTCCGCCGAGGCCGTCGAGCGCGAGACCGTCCGCCGCCGCGAACTCCTCGACGCCGTCTGGCCGTACGCCTCCGTCGACACCGCCCCCGTCGTGCCGCGCCCCGCCGCCCCCGGTCAGAGCGTCGGGGTGCGTCAGCGCGCCCTGCTCGCCGCCGCCGACGGGGAGCGGACCCCGGCGGAGCTGGCGCGGCTCCTCGGCCGCCCCGCCTTCCACACCCTGCTCGACGTCCGGCGGCTCGCCGCCGCCGGACTCGTCGAGACACCGCTCGCACCCGAACCCGAACCCGTACCGCCGGCGCCCTTACCGGCCCCCCCGGTCACGGACCCCGACATCGCCCTGCTGCGCCGGCTCCGTGACGCCCTGGAGGCACACCTGTGATGAGGCGTGCCCTGCGCCTGCGCGCCGAAAGGAAACAGCTCATGACGGCTGAAGCCGAGGTCCTCGGCGAGCTCAGACGACTGCGGGCCAGGCTGCCGCAGTTGACGGGAGCGCTCGCGGCCAGCGCCGACGGACTCGTCCTGGCCCACGACACGGTGGACGGCGAGGCGGAGAGCGTGGCCGCGCTGACGGCGGCGGCGCTCGGCGTCGGACAGCGGCTGACCGACTCCACCGGCCAGGGCCGCTTCCGCGAGCTGCTCGTCCGCGGCGAGAACGGCTACGTGGCGACGTACGCGGCGGGCGGCGCCGCCGTCCTGACCCTGCTCGCCGAGCCCCGGATCAACGTCGGGCGGCTCCACCTGGAGGCCCGCAGGTCCAGCGCCCGGATAGGGCAGCTCGTCGACGGCGCACTGGAACGCAAAGACCTGAACTGACCCGTCCGAACAGCACACTCGAGAAGGAAGTACGACACCATGGCGAACACCGAGACCTCCCTCAAGGAAGCCGCTTCCATCGACGGCGCGATCGGCGCGGCCCTCGTCGACTACACCAGCGGCATGGCACTCGGCACGATCGGCGGCGGCAAGGAACTCGACCTCAACGTGGCCGCGGCGGCGAACACCGACGTGGTCCGGGCCAAGGTCCGCGCGATGGAGCTCCTGGGGCTCAACGAGGACATCGAGGACATCCTCATCACCCTCAACAGCCAGTACCACCTGATCCGGCTGCTGAAGGGCCGCGGCAGCAACGGCCTGTTCCTCTACCTGGCCCTCGACAAGAACCGGTCGAACCTGGCGATGGCCCGCCACCAGCTGAAGAAGATCGAGAACGAGCTGGACGTCTGAGTCCCGGCCGAACGGGCCCAGGGCCTGTCCGGCCGATCAGGGTCGGGGCGCGACGCTGATCAGCGGGACGGGCCCTCCTCGGCGTCCTGCCCCGGAGGCCCCGCCCCGGACGCCCGGCCTCCGACGCCCCGCCCCGGACGCCCCACCTCGGACGTCCTGCTCGACGCCCCGTCCCGGACGCCCTATTCGACGAACAGCCCCCGCGAGGCCGCCTTCGTGTCGAACTCCTCCAGGCGCGCCTGCGCGTCGGGGAGCTCGTCGGCCATGGCCTCCAGGAGGACCCGGCCGAGCATCATCGGCGCGCAGGCGGTGTCGAAGGCGAGCCCGGTGCCGACGGCGGCCGGGATGAGCAGGTCGCTGTGGGCGGCGACGGGCGCGAACGCGGACTCGGCGACGGTCACGACCGCGAGCCCGGCCGCCCGCGCGTACTCCAGGGCCTCCACGACCTCTCGGGGGTGCCGGGGCAGCGCGAAGCACAGCAGGGCCGTGGCGCCCGCCCGCACGGCCGCGTCGACGCGGTCCGTGAGCATCGAGCCGCCCTCGTCGAGGAGGCGGACGTCGGGGTGCACCTTGGCGGCGAAGTAGGCGAAGCCGCGCGCCTGCGAGGAGGCGGCCCGCAGTCCGAGCACGAGCAGCGGGCGGGAGCGGGCGAGCAGCCGGCCGGCCCGCTCGACGGGCGCGGGGTCGGCGAGCAGTCCGGCGAGGTGCTTGAGGTTCTCGATCTCGGCGAGCACGGCCTGCTGGTACTCGTTGCCCTGCTCGTCCTCGGCGCCGCCCGGCTCGGGAGGCGCGACCTCCCGCAGGTGGCGGCGGAGCGCCGGGTATCCGTCGAAGCCGAGGGCGACGGCGAACCGGGTGACGGAGGGCTGGCTGACGCCGGCGAGCTCCGCGAGCTCGACGCTGGACAGGAACGGCACGTCACCGGCGCGCCGCACCATGCAGTGCGCGATCCGCCGCTGCGTGGGCGTCAGCCGGTGCCCCTCGAAGAGCGCCTGCAGCCGACCGGCCGGGCTGTCGCTCATGCCGCCCCCTCATCCATTCACCCGCCAATGACTCTGCATAAGGATATGCAGGCGGGTGAGGGGAGGGAAAGGGAAGGGAGTGGCGCGGGGACCGCCGCACCCCCGTGAAGGGGGGCGGGACGACGGCGGTCCCCGCGAGGGACACGGGCCCGGGTCAGGGCCGGTCTCCGCGTCCGCGGCGTCCGTGGAGGCCCGGGAGCCGCTCCGGAAGTCCCTGACGCCGACGGACACCAATCTGCCGGACGCGTGTTAAGCGGGTGCTGCGGTTACGTGTCACGCTCGTACCGTTTGTACGAAGAACCAGTTTCACGTACCACCACGCGTCACCGCGAGCTACTTCCCGCCGCCGTTGGCCAGGAAGGCCAGCAGGTCCTGGCGGCTGACGACGCCGGTCGGCTTGCCCTCGACCAGCACGATCGCCGCGTCGGCGGCGTCGCCCAGGACGGACATGAGGTCGGCGACCGGCTCACCCGAGCCGACCTGCGGCAGCGGCGCGCTCATGTGGCGCTCCAGCGGGTCCTCCAGGGAGGCGCGCTGGGTGAAGAGGGCGTCGAGCAGCTCGCGCTCGACGACCGAGCCGACGACCTCGGCGGCCATGACGTCGGGGTGGCCGGCGCCGGGCTTCACGATGGGCATCTGGGAGACGCCGTACTCGCGCAGCACCTCGATGGCCTGGCCGACGGTCTCGTCCGGGTGCATGTGGACGAGGGAGGGCATGACGCCCTCCTTGTGGCGCAGGACGTCGGCGACGGTGGCGGAGGAGGTGTCCTCCAGGAAGCCGTGCCCGGCCATCCACTCGTCGCTGAAGATCTTCGACATGTAGCCGCGGCCGGAGTCCGGCAGCAGGACGACCACGACGTCGTCGGGGCCGAGCTCCTTGGCGACCTCCAGGGCGGCGACGACCGCCATGCCGCAGGAACCGCCGACGAGGAGGCCCTCCTCCTTGGCGAGGCGGCGGGTCATCTGGAAGGAGTCCTTGTCGGACACCGCGACGATCCGGTCGGTGACGTTCCGGTCGTACGCGGTCGGCCAGAAGTCCTCGCCGACGCCCTCGACCAGGTACGGGCGGCCCGAGCCGCCGGAGTAGACCGAGCCCTCGGGGTCGGCGCCGACGACCTTGACGGCCCCGCCGCTGACCTCCTTGAGGTAGTTGCCGGTGCCGGAGATCGTGCCGCCGGTGCCGACGCCCGCGACGAAGTGGGTGATCTTCCCCTCCGTCTGCTCCCAGAGCTCGGGACCGGTGGTCTCGTAGTGGGAACGCGGGTTGTTCGGGTTGGAGTACTGGTCGGGCTTCCACGCGCCGGGCGTCTCGCGGACCAGGCGGTCCGACACGTTGTAGTACGAGTCGGGGTGCTCGGGGTCGACGGCGGTGGGGCAGACGACGACCTCGGCGCCGTAGGCCCGCAGCACGTTGATCTTGTCCAGGGACACCTTGTCAGGGCAGACGAAGATGCACTTGTAGCCCTTCTGCTGGGCCACGATCGCCAGGCCGACGCCGGTGTTGCCCGACGTGGGCTCGACGATGGTGCCGCCGGGCTTGAGCTCGCCGCTCTGCTCGGCCGCCTCGATCATCCGCAGGGCGATCCGGTCCTTGACCGAGCCGCCGGGATTGAAGTACTCGACCTTGGCCAGGACGGTTGCCTGAATGCCCGCTGTGACGTTGTTGAGCTTCACCAGCGGGGTGTTGCCGACGAGGCTGATCATCGAGTCGTGGAATTGCACCGTAATCTCCGGGGTCTCCGTAATGGTGTGGCCAGCGTATGCGTAGTCGGAGCGGGTTACGGGGCACTTAGACCCTGAACGGCTTGAAGGAGGTGACGGCCCCATGTCGAGGGCGAGGGTGGCGCGGCGGATCGCCGCGGGTGCGGCGTACGGCGGCGGCGGTATCGGGCTGCTCGGTGTCGCGGCGGTGGGGGTCCTGCTGGCCGAGATGCAGCTCGCGAAGCGGACGGTGGGGGGCGGAGCCGCGCCACTGCCCCCCGGCGCGGACGGTCTCTACGGCCGCGCCTTCGGCACGGAGGGCCCCCTGCGACTGGCCCTTCTGGGTGATTCCACGGCGGCGGGGCAGGGAGTGCGCCGCACGGGTCAGACCCCGGGCGCGCTGCTCGCCTCCGGGCTCGCGGCGGTCGCGGAGCGGCCCGTGGTGCTGCGGAACGTGGCGCTCTCCGGGGCGCGCTCGGACGACCTGGAGCGCCAGGTGTCGCTGCTGCTCGCCCAGCCGCTGGGCCCGCCCGACGTCTGCGTGATCATGATCGGCGCGAACGACGTGACCCACCGGATGCCGGCCACCGAGTCGGTACGGCTCCTCGCGACGGCGGTCCGGCGGCTGCGGACGGCCGGGGCGGAGGTCGTGGTCGGGACCTGCCCGGACCTCGGCACCATCGAGCCCGTCTACCAGCCGCTGCGCTGGCTGGCCCGGCGGGCCTCCCGGCAGCTGGCGGCCGCGCAGACGATCGTGGTCGTGGAGCAGGGCGGCCGCACGGTCTCGCTGGGCGACCTGCTCGGGCCCGAGTTCGCGGCGAACCCCCGCGAGATGTTCGGCGTCGACAACTTCCACCCGTCGGCCGAGGGGTACGCCACCGCGGCGATGGCCGTCCTCCCCACGCTCTGCGCCGTCCTCGGCGTCTGGCCGGAGGCGGACCTCCTCGAACCCGCCCGGCGCGAGAACATCCTGCCGGTCGCCAAGGCGGCGGCCGAGGCCGTCAAGGAGGCCGGGACCGAGGTCACCGGCGCCCGCGCGCCCTGGGCCCTCCTCAAGCACCGCCGCCGCCGGCGCCTCCCCCTCCCCTCCGAGACCGAGGCCACCCCGGAGGACGTCCAGGCCTCGCGCGGAGCGGAGGGCTGAGCGGGCGCTTAGAAAAGAGGTCCGTGTCACACCGTCAGGGCGGTGACCCGTGCGGTACGTGCGGGTAACTTCCCTTGAGTCCGCCCACCGCACCCTCATGGAGCCGTGATGCCCGAAGCCGTGATCGTCTCGACCGCCCGCTCGCCCATCGGCCGGGCCTTCAAGGGCTCCCTGAAGGACCTGCGCCCGGACGACCTGACGGCGACCATCGTCCAGGCCGCGCTGGCGAAGGTGCCCGAGCTGGACCCGCGCGACATCGACGACCTGATGCTGGGCTGCGGCCTGCCGGGCGGCGAGCAGGGCAACAACCTGGGCCGGATCGTGTCCGTGCGGATGGGCATGGACCACCTCCCGGGCTGCACGATCACCCGCTACTGCTCCTCCTCGCTGCAGACCTCCCGCATGGCGCTGCACGCGATCAAGGCGGGCGAGGGCGACGTCTTCATCTCGGCCGGTGTCGAGATGGTGTCCCGCTTCGTGAAGGGCAACTCGGACTCGCTGCCCGACACGCACAACCCGTTCTTCGCCGAGGCCGAGGCCCGTACCGCCGAGGTCGCCGCCTCCGAGGGCTCCACCTGGCACGACCCGCGCCAGGACGGCCTCGTCCCGGACGCGTACATCGCGATGGGCCAGACCGCCGAGAACCTGGCCCGCCTGAAGGGCATCAGCCGCCAGGAGATGGACGAGTTCGGCGTCCGGTCGCAGAACCTCGCCGAGCAGGCCATCAAGAACGGCTTCTGGGAGCGCGAGATCACCCCCGTGACGCTGCCGGACGGCACCGTCGTCTCGACGGACGACGGCCCGCGCGCCGGCGTCACCCTGGAGGGCGTGCAGGGCCTCAAGCCGGTCTTCCGCCCCGACGGCCTGGTCACCGCCGCCAACTGCTGCCCGCTGAACGACGGCGCCGCCGCCCTGGTGATCATGTCGGACACCAAGGCCGCCGAGCTCGGCCTGACCCCGCTGGCCCGGATCGTCTCCACCGGCGTCTCCGGCCTCTCCCCCGAGATCATGGGCCTCGGCCCGGTCGAGGCCTCGAAGCAGGCCCTCAAGCGCGCCGGCCTGACCATCGGCGACATCGACCTCGCCGAGATCAACGAGGCCTTCGCCGCCCAGGTCATCCCGTCCTACCAGGAGCTGGGCCTCGACCTGGACAAGGTCAACGTCAACGGCGGCGCCATCGCCGTCGGCCACCCCTTCGGCATGACCGGTGCCCGCATCACCGGCACCCTCATCAACAGCCTCCAGTTCCACGACAAGCAGTTCGGCCTGGAGACCATGTGCGTCGGCGGCGGCCAGGGCATGGCCATGGTCATCGAGCGGCTGAGCTGAGCCGTAGCGGAGGGTAGGGGTCGCCCGAGGAACGAGGGCGGCACCTGCCCGCAGCGGTGGCGAAGCTCAGCGCGACCGAGAGAGCGAGCGGCTGAGCTGAGCCGTAGCGGAGGGTAGGGGTCGCCCGAGGAACGAGGGCGGCACCTGCCCGCAGCGGTGGCGAGGCTCAGCGCGACCGAGAGAGCGAGCGGCTGAGCTGAGCCGGGAAGCCGGGCCGGGCGGCCGATCCGTCCGGGTCGGCCGAGCCCGGGGGCGATGCCTCGCCTCTCCACGGGCCGAGCGGGTCAACCGCACCGCGTCCGAGCCGTGACCGAATCTCCCCCAGGATGTGACCTACATCCCGGGGGAGTTCGTTTTCCCAGGTCAGAGCGGTTTCGGGACTAAACACCTGGCAGAAATACCTGTCCAATTCGTGACGTAATGCACTGACAGCGTGCCCCACCCCAGGACAAGCTGATGTAGGAAGTCGGGGGATCGACTCGGAATCGGGAGTACGTCAGTGAGCGCCATGCCTCTTGCCCTGCTGCTGACCACGGCCGCTGCCACGGCCGTGGGCGCTGCTGCCCTGCACGCCGTCCGCGGTCTCCGCAAGGAGGTCACCGCCCTCCGGGGCGAGCTGGCCGCCGGCCACGGGATCACGGTGCCCGCCGCCCGGGCCGCCTCACCGGTGGCCGAGATACGGGCCGCGGTCGCGGAGGCGCTGGCCGAGGAGCGCGAGCGCGAGCTCGCCGAGGCGCGCGCCTTCTGGGCCGCGCAGGAAGCCCGCGACGCGGCCGACGCCCCGTCGCTGCTCGGCGGCTTCGGCGGCCCGATGGACGACGGCGCCTTCTTCGTGCCGCGCCAGGCCGACTTCGCCGGTCTGGAGGCGATGGCCCTGGAGGCCATGGAGGCGGAGGCCGCCGCGCTCGACGGCCCGGACGCGCTGGACGAGTACCCCGAGGACTCGGCGGAGCTGGCCGCGGCCCGCCGCCGGCACCCCTCGCACCCTGACTTCGTGCCGGTGCAGACGCCGGTCGTCACGGACCACGAGCGGACGGTGGCCCGCCTGGAGGAGCTCGCCGACACCCGCACGGCGCTCACCGACGTGCGGCCCGGTCCGCTCGGCACCCTGGACGTCTACGTCTTCGCCGACGGCACCACGCTCTGTATGACCCCGGGCCACCGGGAGACCGCGGAGCTCCTCGCGGAGGCCCTGCGCTCCGGCCGGACCCCGGTCCTGCTCGGCGGCTCGGGCGTCTCGGGCGCCTTCGCCCTGACCTTCTCGTACGGCGACGCCGACGAGGAGAACGTCTACATCCTCGCCGACCGCGTCATCGCCTCGCTGTAGGCGCCCCCAGGGCCGTACAGGCCCCTACAGCGCCGCGCGCTCCGTCGCCTTCCGTACGAGTTCCACGGCCTCGTCCAGTTCCCCTCCGGGGGAGCCGGCCGGGGCCGTTCGCATGATCTCGGCCAGGTCGTGGCCGGCGACGACGAGCTGGTCGGCGACGGTGAAGACGCCCGCGTCGGGCATGATCCGCGGTTCGCGGCCCGGTTCCTCGGCGCGCTGGGCGCGCACGGACAACTCCCTGGCCAGGGCCAGTCCCTCGGCGGCGGCGCCGCGCTGGAGGCGGCTCTGCGGGGCGGCCCGGAGCCGGTCGGCGAAGCGTTCGACGGCGGCGGTCAGTTCACTCGTATCGCGCACCCCGCGACCCTACGCGCCGTCCCGGGCCCCTTGCCAACGGGCGCGGGCTTCGGCACGGTGACGGGGAGAACACGAGGAGCACACGGTACGACGCGTCCGGAGGCGCCGATGTCCCAGACTTTCTCCGCGGAGACCCATCGCAACATGCTGGCCCGCATCCCGCGCCGCACCGGTCGTGAGATCGCCGACTGGATGCGCACGGTCGAGGAGGGTCCGTCCCTCCTCCGCTTCGAGGAGCGGGTGAACTGGCTCCGCGGGGCGCACGACCTCGCGTACGGCCACGCCAAGGCGATCCTTCACGAGTACGACCTGCGGCGGGCGGCGCGCAGACTGCTCTGAGCCGCGCGCCGCGCACCGCACCGGCCGCTCGGCCGGCTCACTTCACGTGCCGGCCGAGGAAGTCGCGGACGAGTCCCGCGATCTCCTGGCCGTGCGTCTCCAGGGCGAAGTGCCCGGCGTCCAGGAGGTGGATCTCGGCGTCCGGCAGGTCGCGGGCGAAGGCCTCCGCGCCGGCCGGTCCGAAGATCTCGTCGCCGCGTCCCCAGGCCGCGAGCAGCGGCGGCCGGTGGGTGCGGAAGTACTCCTGGAAGGCCGGGTAGCCGTCCAGGTTGAACTGGTAGTCCCAGAACAGCTGGAGCTGGATCTCCTTGTTGCCGGGCCGGTCGAGGCCGGCCTGGTCCAGGGTCCAGGTCTCGGGGGCGATCCGGTCGAGCCGGTCGGCGGGCACGCCGTGGGTGTACTGCCAGCGGGTGGCCTCGGCGGTCAGCAGCTCGCGGACCCCGGCCTCGTTGGCCGCGCGGTCCTCGGCGTGGGCGAAGAGCACGTCCCAGAAGGGGGTGAAGCCCTCCAGGTAGGCGTTACCGCTCTGGCTGACGATCGCGGTCACGCGCTCGGGGTGCCGGGAGGCGATCCGCAGGCCGATCGGGGCCCCGTAGTCCTGGATGTACAGCGCGAACCGCTCCACGCCCAGCCGGTCGAGGAGTCCGAGGGTGATCTCGGTGAGCTTCTCGAAGCTGTACGCGAAGTCCTCGACGGCCGGTGCGGCGGAGGCGCCGAAGCCGATGTGGTCGGGGGCGATCAGGTGGTACGAGTCGGCGAGCTCGGCGATCAGCCCCCGGTACATGTGCGAGCTGGACGGGAAGCCGTGCAGCAGGACGAGGGTGGGGTCGGCCGGGTCGCCGGCCTCCCGGTAGAAGACGTCGAGCCCGTCGACGGTGACGGTGTGGGCGCGCTGGGCGAATGCGGACATGACTGACTCCCCGTTTACGGTCTCCGACCGGGAGAACGGTCGTTCTCCCGATGCCCTGTAGACTACGAGAACGATGGTTCTCCACGCAAGGGGTGATGGACGATGGACGCGGAAAGCGCCGAGCTGAAGCTGCTCGACACCGCGGAACGGCTCTTCGGCGAACGCGGGGTGCAGTCCGTCGGCATGGACGCCATCCGCTCCGCGTCCGGGGTCTCGCTCAAGCGGCTCTACCAGGTCTTCCCGTCCAAGGACCTGCTGGTCGAGGCCGTCCTGCGGCGCCGCGACGAGACCGTACGCGCCGCCCTGACCGCGCACGGCGCGCGGTTCGCCGACGGGCCGTACGAGCGGGCGCTCGCGGTCTTCGACTGGCTGGCCGGCTGGTTCGCCGAGCCCGGGTTCCGGGGGTGCGCGTTCATCAACGCCTTCGGCGAGCTGGGCGGGGTCGCCCCGGCGGTCACCACGATCGCGCGCGACCACAAGGAGGCCCTGCGGGCCTACCTCGCCGAGCAGACGGACGCCCTCGGCGTCCCGCCCGTCCTCGCCGACCAGCTGGCGCTGCTCGCCAACGGCGCCATGGCCGTCGCGGGCATCACCGGCTCCCCCGAGCCGGCCGCCCAGGCCAAGGCCGCGGCCCGGGTCCTCCTCGACGCGGCCCGTTCCTAGGAGAGGTGCCGGGACGGGCCCCGGGCACGCCCCCGGACACACGGAGGGGCCCGCCCGGCGTGATGCCGGACGGGCCCCTCCCCCGAGTCAGGGGGTGCGTCAGTCGTCGCCCTGGAGGATCGACAGCAGACGCAGCATCTCCAGGTAGATCCACACCAGGGTCATGGTGAGACCGAAGGCGGCCAGCCAGGCCTCCTCGCGCGGCGCGCCGTAGGTCACGCCGTCCTCGACCTGCTTGAAGTCGAGGGCGAGGAAGCAGGCGCCCAGGATGATGCCGATGACACCGAAGAGGATGCCGAGGCCACCGCTGCGGAAGCCGAGGCCGTCACCGCCGGCGAACACCGCGAACAGCAGGTTGGTCACCATGAGGAGCATGAAGCCCATCGCGGCGGCCATCACGAAGCCGTAGAAGCGGCGGTTGACCCGGATCCAGCCCATCTTGTAGGCGATCAGGACACCGGCGAAGACCGCCATCGTGCCCAGGACCGCCTGGATGACCACACCGTCGGCGATGTACGTCGAGACGGCGGCCGAGATCACTCCGAGGAAGACGCCCTCGAAGGCCGCGTAGCCCAGGATCAGCGCCGGCGACGGCTTGCGCTTGAAGGACTGCACGAGCGACAGCACCAGGGCGACCAGGGCGGCGCCGATGGCGATGCCGTAGGACTTGCCCAGGTTGGCGGGGTCGACCGGCAGCAGCAGCCAGGACAGGACGGCGGTGAGCACGACCGTGCCGAGCGTCATGGCCGTACGGCTCACGACGTCGTCGATCGTCATCACGTTGCCGCGGGCCTGCTGCGGGGCGCCGAGCTGCGTGTCCTGCGGGGCGTACGGGTTGGTCGCGTACGGGTTCGTCGCGCCCTCGGCATACGGGTTGCCGGTGGCGTACGGGTTGGTTCCTACGGCGGGGCCCCCGGCCTGCGGCTGCTGGCCGTAGCCCGCGGTGCCGTTGTCGCGGCTGAACCCCCGTCGCGAGAAGACCGGGTTGCTGCTCCTCATCTCACTCCTCCATGGCAGACCGCACGGCGCGGCCTTGCGTCAAGAGTAATGCGTAGGCAAAAGAAACTCCCTAGTGCTGGGGGAGGATCTTTTCCGCCACCTGATGGGTCTTCTTCGGCCTCGGCCGGCCGCGGGGAGGGACGCCGCCGGGCCGCAGGCACCCGCCTGGGCCCGGTGGTGCCCGGAACCGGACTCGAACCGGTACGGCCCGAAGGCCAGCGAGGTTTAAGCTCGCCGTGTCTGCGTTCCACCATCCGGGCGTACACGCGAAGCTCCGCGTTGGCACAGGAGCCTATCGGGACGCTTCCCCCGTTCAGCGGAACATCGGCCCGATGTTGTCTTATTTTATTGACGTCTGAGGGTGCGTCAGTGCAGGTGGGGGGCTTCTCCCCGAACTGTGACGGGGGTCGCAGGCGCAAAGCCGCACCCCCTGGAATGACGAAAAGTCGCCGCACTTCTGTCACGTCGGCGTGAACGGGTCCCTCAGGGGCCGCCGTCATACCTCAGGAGGACGGAGCGGCCCTCCGGTCAGACTCGAGTCGCCCCCGAGAACGGGCACGTGGGCGGACGCCCCGGGCCATGACGCCGGACACGATGGAGGGGTTCCCGCATCGCCCCCCGCAGTGACAGGAGTCCCCCGTGACCACCTCTCCCACCGTGTCCCGCGCCACCGCGGTGGCCGCCCGCGCCATGGACCTCTCGAAGGTCTACGGCCAGGGTGAGACCCAGGTCGTCGCGCTCGACCACGTCACCGTGGACTTCCGGCAGGGCGAGTTCACCGCGATCATGGGCCCCTCGGGCTCCGGCAAGTCGACGCTGATGCACTGCGTCGCCGGCCTGGACTCCTTCTCCTCCGGCTCGGTCCGGATCGGCGACACGGAGCTGTCCACCCTGAAGGACAAGCAGCTCACCCAGCTGCGCCGGGACAAGATCGGCTTCATCTTCCAGGCCTTCAACCTGCTGCCGACGCTGACGGCGCTGGAGAACATCACGCTGCCGATGGACATCGCCGGCCGCAAGGCCGACAAGCAGTGGGTCCAGCAGGTCATCGACATGCTCGGCCTCTCCGCCCGGCTCGGCCACCGGCCCGGCGAACTCTCCGGCGGCCAGCAGCAGCGGGTGGCCGTGGCCCGTGCCCTGGCCTCCCGCCCCGAGATCATCTTCGGCGACGAGCCGACCGGAAACCTGGACTCGCGCTCCGGCGCCGAGGTCCTCGGCTTCCTGCGCAACTCGGTCCGCGAACTGGGCCAGACCGTCGTCATGGTCACCCACGACGCGATGGCCGCCTCCTACGCGGACCGCGTGATCTTCCTCGCGGACGGCCGGATCGTCGACGAGATGCTGCGCCCGACGGCGGACGGCGTGCTCGACCGCATGAAGGCCTTCGACGCCAAGGGCCGTACGAGCTGACGCCACGGCGCCGGCACCGGACCCGAACCGGTACGGCGCGCGTCCCACCGCCCCGTCCTCCGTCCCACCTTCCGTTCAGGACACACCCATGTTCCGTACCGCCCTGCGCAACGTCCTCGCGCACAAGGCGCGGCTGCTGATGACCGTCCTCGCCGTGATGCTCGGCGTGGCCTTCGTCTCCGGCACCCTCGTCTTCACCGACACCCTCTCCAGCGCCTTCCGCAACCAGTCCGCGAAGAGCTACGACGACGTCGCCGTGGCCGTCGACATGTACCCGAGCCCCGAGGAGGCCCGGAAGACCCCCGGCCTCTCCCGGAAGGACGTCGACGAGGTCGCGCGGCTCGACGGGGTCGCCTCCGTCACCCCCCGCGTCGACGGCTTCGCGGGCGTGCCCGACAAGAACGGCAGGCTGATCGGCAGCGGCTGGTCGAACAAGGGCACCAACTTCGCCCCCGGCAAGGACGGCAAGGACCGCTCGTACGCCTTCACGACGGGCAGCGGCCCCGCCGACGCCGGTCAGGTCGCGCTCGACAAGGACACCGCCGACAAGGGCGGCTACAAGGTCGGCGACACCGTCCGCGTCGCCACCAACGGCCCGGTGAAGGAGTACACCCTCTCCGGCGTCTTCACCACCGAGGACGGCGCCGTCAACGCGGGCGGCAGCCTGGTCGTCTTCGACACCGCCGTCGCCCAGAAGCTCTACCTGAAGCCCGGCTTCTTCCAGAGCATGACCGTCACCGCCGCCCCCGGCGCGGACGACGCCAAGCTCCTCGACGAGGTCCTGAAGGTCGTCCCGAAGGCGGCCTCCGCGCAGACCGGACAGGCCCTCGCCGACCGGCAGGCCGAGGAGATCGAGGCCGGCCTCGGCGCCCTCAACCAGGTCCTCCTGGGCTTCGCGGGCATCGCGCTCTTCGTCGGGATCTTCCTGATCTCCAACACCTTCACCATGCTGGTCGCCCAGCGCACCAAGGAACTGGCCCTGATGCGCGCGGTCGGCGCCTCGCGCAAGCAGATCACCCGCTCCGTCCTCGCCGAGGCCGGTCTGGTCGGCCTGGTCGCCTCCGCCGTCGGCTACGTCCTCGGCATCGGCCTGGCCGCCTCGCTCCGCTCGGCCATGAGCGCCTTCGACATGAAGGTCCCGGCCGGCGACCTGGTCCTCGGCGTCACCCCGGCCGTCAGCGCCTTCGCCGTCGGCGTCCTGATCACGATGCTCGCCGCCTGGCTGCCCGGCCGCCGTGCCGCGAAGATCCCGCCGGTCGCCGCCATGAGCAGCGTCCACGCCGCCGCGAGCACCAAGTCGCTCGTCGTACGGAACTCCATCGGCGCCCTGCTCACCGCGCTCGGTGTCGTGCTGATCGTGCTCGGCGCGGGCAAGGGCGGCGACGACGGCCGCATGCTCATCGGGGGCGGCGCGTTCCTCACCCTCATCGGCGTGATCGTGCTGATCCCGTTCCTGTCCCGGCCCGTCATCGCCCTGATCCGTCCGCTGTTCGTGAGCGTCTTCGGGGTCTCCGGCAAGCTCGCCGGCCTCAACGCGGTCCGCAACCCGCGCCGCACCGGCGCCACCGCCTCCGCGCTCGCCATCGGCCTGACCCTCGTCACCGGTCTGTCGGTGCTCGGCGCCACGGTCGGCTCGGCGCTCGACAAGGTGACGACCGACCAGATCAAGGCCGACTACATGGTCTCCATGGCCAGCGGCGACAGCCTGAGCCAGGAGGCGCTGACCGCCCTGGAGAAGGCCCCCGGCGTCAGCGCGGTCTCCCCGCAGCAGGCGGGCGCCTTCGACCTGAAGGGCTCGTACGTCTCGGTCTCCGGCGTCACCCCCGGCGACATCGCGAAGGTCCTCAAGCTGGACGTCGTGAACGGCTCGCTGTCCTCCCTCGGCGGGAACACCATCGCCATCGACGACGACGTCGCCGCGAAGCGCGGCCTGAAGGTCGGCGACACCGTCCCGGTCGAGTTCCTGGACAAGCAGAAGGGCAGGCTGACCGTCGGCGCGGTCTACGACGCCAACGAGTTCGTCTCGCCGGTCCTCGCCGACCGCAAGCTGGTCTCCGCGCACGAGGAGAAGGCGGAGATCCGCCAGATCTTCGTCTCGACGGACGGCGGCGCGAGCGCGGCCCACGAGCGGGCCCTGTCGAAGGCCATGGGCGACAACCCGGCGATCCAGGTGATGGACCACAAGGAGATCCGGGACACCTTCGGCGGCCCGATCAACATGCTGCTGAACATCATGTACGGCCTGCTCGGCATGGCCCTGATCATCGCCGTCCTCGGTGTCGTCAACACCCTCGCGATGTCCGTCTTCGAGCGCCAGCAGGAGATCGGCATGCTGCGGGCGATCGGTCTCGACCGGCGCCGCGTGAAGCGGATGGTCCGTCTGGAGGCCGTGGTCATCTCGGTGTTCGGCGCGATCGTCGGCATCGGCCTCGGCAGCTTCCTCGGCTGGGCGATCGGCGAGACGTTCAAGAACAGCCTGCCGGGCTACGCCCTGGTCCTGCCCTGGGACCGGATCGGTCTCTTCCTGGTCCTGGCCGCCCTGGTCGGCGTCCTCGCCTCGCTGTGGCCGGCCCGCAGCGCCGCGAAGCTGAACATGCTCTCCGCCATCAAGGCCGAGTAGCCGCACCCGACGCGAAGGGCCGGTCTCCCACCCGGGGAGGCCGGCCCTTCGGCGTACGCGGGTCAGGCCCGCTCGTCCCAGACGCGCGGCCGCAGCGCCGTGCCGCTCTTCCCCGAGACCGGGGTCTTCACCGCGAGGAACTGGTTCACGCCGATCCGGTTGCGTTCGAAGGAGACGGCCGACGCGGCCATGTAGAGCCGCCAGATGCGGGCGCGGCCGGGCGAGGCGAGCCGGACCGCGCGGTCCCAGTCGCGCTCCAGGTTGGCCACCCAGCGGCGCAGGGTGAGGGCGTAGTGCTCCCGGATCGCCTCGACGTCCCGCACCTCGAAGCCGGCGTCCTCCAGGGTGGACAAGGTCCGTCCCATGGGCGCGAGTTCGCCGTCGGGGAAGACGTACGCGTCGATGAAGGGGTCGACCTCGTAGGCCGTCTCGTCGGGTTCCGGCCGGCGGGAGATCTGGTGGTTGAGGAGCCGCCCGCCGGGCTTGAGGAGCCCGTACAGCGTGTCGGCGTACTCCCGGTACCGCACCTCGCCCACGTGCTCGGCCATGCCGATCGAGGAGATCGCGTCGTACGGGCCGTCGGGCACGTCCCGGTAGTCCTGGACGCGGATCTCCACCCGGTCGGCGAGGCCCTCCTCGGCGATCCGCTTGCGCGCGAAGGCGGCCTGTTCCCGGGAGAGGGTGACGCCGACGACCCGGGCGCCGTACTCGCGGGCGGCGTGCAGGGCCATGGACCCCCAGCCGCACCCCACGTCGAGGAGCCGGGCGCCCTCCGTGAGGTTCAGCTTGCGGGCGATGAGGTCGAGCTTGTCGCGCTGGGCGTCCTCCAGGGTGCCGCCCTCGGTCCAGTAGGCGCACGAGTAGACCATCGAGGGGCCGAGGACCAGCGCGTAGAAGTCGTTGCCCACGTCGTAGTGGTGACTGATCGCCTGCTTGTCGCGGCGCCGGGTGTGCCGGCCGCCGCTGCGCCCGCGCACCTCCTCCGCCGGGGGCCGCGGCGGCGGCAGGGGGCCGGCGAGCCGCAGGAGGTCACGGGCGGCGGTGCGGAGCCTGGGATCGCGTACGGAGTCCAGCAGGCTCCTGGTCTGGTCCGGGCGCTCCCACAGGAGCCCCGAGAGGCGGTCCAGGGCCTCGTACAGGTCGCCCTCGACGTCGAGGTCCCCGGCCACCCAGGCGCGGGCCAGGCCCAGTTCGCCGGGCTTCCAGATCATTCTCCGCAGGGCGCGGCGGTCTCGGACGACCAGGACGGGGCCGCCGGCGGGGCCGGCCTCGCTGCCGTCCCAGGCTCGCAGTCGGACCGGGAGCGGTTCGCCGAGGAGCTCCTCGGCGAGGGTCGTCAGCCGCGACGCGGCGTCGGCCATGGTGCACACCTCCGTGATCTCGTGCCCCAGAAATGCTCGTGACCAAGGGAACACCGTCCGTAGGCGTTTGCAGTCCCGCCGCAGCGCAACGAGTCGGCAAAACACGCGAAGGGCCGTCCGCACCACGGATGGCGGACGGCCCTTTTACGGCCTTGCGTGTACTGCCGGTACTGCCGGTACTGCTGTGCTGCGGGTCTTACGAGGCCTTGGCCTTCTCCTGCGCCGGGGCGGCCGGCGCGGGGGCGGGCTTGGCGGCCTCGTAGAACTCCTCGCGCGGCGTCTCCATGGCGCCGAGCGAGACGACCTCGCGCTTGAGGAACATGCCGAGGGTCCAGTCGGCGAAGACGCGGATCTTGCGGTTGAAGGTCGGCATCGCCATGCCGTGGTAGCCACGGTGCATGTACCAGGCGAGACGGCCCTTGAGCTTGATCTTCACCTTGCCCACGACGATCATCGCGACGCCCTTGTGCAGACCGAGTCCGGCCACCGCGCCCTTGTTGGCGTGGCTGTACTCCTTCTGCGGGAAGCCGCGCATGCCGGCCACCACGTTGTCGCCGAGGACCTTGGCCTGGCGCAGGGCGTGCTGGGCGTTCGGCGGGCACCAGGCGCGCTCGGCCGGGACGCCGGCCTTGATCGCGGCCAGGTCCGGGACCTGGGCGTTGTCGCCCGCGGCCCAGGCGTAGTCGAGGCCGTTGATCTGGAGCTTCTCGTTGCAGTCCACGTGGCCGCGGGGGCCGAGCGGCAGACCGAAGCGGGAGAGCGCCGGGTTCGGCTTCACGCCGGCGGTCCAGACGATCGTGTTGGAGTCGACCTCGAGGCCGTTCTTCAGCACGACGTGGCCGTCGACGCAGGAGTCCATGGAGGTCTCGAGGTAGATCTCGATCCCGCGGGACTCCAGGTGCTCCTTGCCGTACAGGCCGAGCTTGGGGCCCACCTCGGGAAGGATCTTGTCGGCCGCGTCGACCAGGACGAAGCGCATGTCCTCGCGCGACACGTTCTGGTAGTACTTCGCGGCGTCGCGGGCCATGTCCTCGACCTCGCCGATCGTCTCGGCGCCGGCGAAGCCACCGCCGACGAAGACGAAGGTCAGCGCCTTGCGGCGGACCTCCTCATCGGTGGTCGAGTCGGCCTTGTCGAGCTGCTCGAGGACGTGGTTGCGCAGGCCGATGGCCTCCTCGATGCCCTTCATGCCGATGCCCTGCTCGGCGAGGCCGGGGATCGGGAAGGTGCGGGAGACCGCGCCCATGGCGATGACCAGGAAGTCGAACGGCAGCTCGTACGCCTCGCCGACGAGCGGCGCGATCGTGGCGACCTTGCGGTCCTGGTCGATGGTGGTGACCCGGCCGGTGAGCACCTCGGCTCCGCGGACGACGCGTCGCAACGGGACGACGACGTGACGCGGCGAGATGCTGCCGGCGGCGGCTTCGGGGAGGAAGGGCTGGTAGGTCATGTACGACCGCGGGTCGACGACCGTGACGGTCGCCTCCGCGTAGCGCATCTTCTTGAGGATGCGCCGAGCTGCGTACAGGCCTACGTACCCGCCGCCTACTACGAGGATCCTGGGACGCTCCGTGGTGCTCATGGCATCGAGTATCCACCCCCTCCGAGGGGGGTGCTCGTGCGCCCCTTCACAAGGTCTCGCCATACCTCTGCTACACTCCGCCGCCCACGTGATCCATGTCATGGTGCTGCAAAGGAACCGGGATGCAAGGGCGAACGTTGTTCACCCCTTGTGAACTGGCCCGGAGAGGGCCCGTTAACGCCGAACCACCGGGTGCGTTCACACGATGGAAACAGCGAGCGAAGTAGCCCCCGAACCTGCGAAAGGGCCCTGAGGCGCCCCCCGAAGGGGCTAAAGACCCCCCTCGGGCGCCATCAGGGCCCTTTTCCTTGTGAAGAACTTCACGAACTTTTCCGACGAGGTGTCGCCGGAAGGCTCGATAGGTGCCCGCTATGCCACGGATAGAGCGATCCCATCGAGGATGTCGTGCTCGCTGACGACGACCTCGCGGGCCCGCGCGCGCTCGACGATCTCCCGCAGGACGAGCGTCCCGGCGATGATCACGTCGACCCGGCCGGGGTGCATGACGGGGATCGCGGCGCGCTCGTCGTGGGTGGAGGCGAGGAGCCGGTCGGTCACCTCGGCGATCTGCTCGGCGGAGATCCGGGCGTGGTGGATCTTCGCCGAGTCGTACTCGGTGTGCCCGTGCACGATCCCGGCGACCGTGGTGACCGTGCCGGCGAGCCCGACGAGGACCTCGGCCGTGTCGATCGGCACGGTCTCGGCGGCCAGGTCGAGCGCGGCCCGCACGTCGGCGCGGATCGCCTCGACCTCCTCGGCGGTCGGCGGGTCGTGGCGGACGTGCCGCTCGGTGAGCCGGACGCAGCCGATGTCGACCGAGCGGGCGGCCTCGACCGACTTGTTGCCGAGGACGAACTCGGTGGAGCCGCCGCCGAGGTCGAAGACGAGGTACTTCTCCGGGCCGTGCAGCTCGCCGGTGGCGCCGGTGAAGGAGAACGCGGCCTCCTGGTCACCGGTGATCACCTCGGGCTCGACGCCCAGGATCTCCACGACCCCGTTCACGAACTCGTGGCGGTTCTCGGCGTCGCGGGAGGCGGAGGTGGCGACGAAGCGGACCCGCTCGGCGCCCAGTCCCCCGATGACCTCGGCGTACTCGCGGCAGGCCGCGAAGGTGCGCTCCAGGGCCTCCGGGGCGAGCCGGCCGGTCTTGTCGACGCCCTGCCCGAGGCGGACGATCTTCATCCGCCGGTCCAGCTCGACGAGGTCGCCCGTCTCCGGGTCGACGTCGGCGACGAGGAGGCGGATGGAGTTCGTACCGCAGTCGATTCCGGCGACCCGGGTCATTCCGCCGGCTCCTTCTCGTCCCTGTCGGCGCACGGGGTCACGCAGGCGCCCTTGGCCCACCACTCGGGCAGCATCGCGAGGGCCTCGTCGCCGAACGGGTTCACGCCCGGTCCCGCGACCAGCGAGTGGCCGACGAGGACGTGCAGGCACTTGACCCGGTCCGGCATGCCGCCGGCGCTGGGGAAGCCCTCGAGGACCTCGATGGCGTCGCGGCGCGCGAGGTAGTCCTCGTGCGCGGCCCGGTAGGCGGCGGCGAGCTCCGGGTCGGTGGCGAGCCGGGCCTGCATCTCCTTCATGACCCCGTTGGCCTCCAGGGTGCCGATGGCCGAGGCCGCCCGGGGGCAGGTCAGGTAGTACGTCGTCGGGAACGGGGTGCCGTCGGGGAGCCGGGGCGCGGTCTCGACGACGTCGGGGTTGCCGCACGGACAGCGGTGCGCGATGGCGCGCAGGCCGCGGGGCGGGCGGCCGAGCTGGAGCTCGAAGGCGGCGATGTCCCGCTCGGTGGGCTCGGTGCGTTCGGTCTGCGGAGGGGGCGTTTCCATGTCTGCCTTGCTCGTGTCGCGGAGGAGGGTCAGGGACGGTCGGCGTGGTCGACGCCGTCCCAGAGGTTGTCGTACCAGGGGCGGTCCGCCGCTCCCTGGTCGGCGCGGGGCCGCTGCTCCGCGTCGGGGTCGTTCACGGTGAAGCCGGTCTCGCCGGGGAGCACGTAGTGCAGGTGCTCGCGGGCGAGGCGGCGGACGTAGGCCGGGTCCTGGAGGCGGGCCTTCTCGTCCCGGAGTTCCTCGACCCGCCGGGCGGCCTCGGCGGCCTTGCGCTCCTGTTCGGCGATCTCGCCCTGCTGGGAGACGTAGCTCCGCATGGGATAGGCGAGGGCCACGACGAGGGAGCAGACGACGAGGGCGAGGAAGGCCGCGCGGCCGGTGAGCCGGGAGCGGCGGGCCTGACGGCGGGTCTGGGAGCGGTAGACACGGGCGGCGGTCTGCTCGCCGAGCAGTCTGATCCGGGTCGCGGTCGAGAACCGGTCCCGGTCCTTCGCGGCCATCTCGTGTCGCCTCCCCTGTTCACGCGTACGTCCCCGCACACGGTACGGGACCGAGTGCGGGGACGCTTCGCTTCGCTACGCCTTTGCTCCCTGTTCAATTCTCCGGACGCAAAGCACGGAGCCGCTCTTCGGAGAGGCTCAGCCCTTGAAGCGCGGGAAGGCGCTGCGGCCGGCGTAGACCGCGGCGTCGTCGAGGATCTCCTCGATGCGCAGCAGCTGGTTGTACTTGGCGACGCGGTCCGAGCGAGCCGGGGCGCCGGTCTTGATCTGACCGCAGTTCACGGCGACGGCGAGGTCGGCGATGGTGACGTCCTCGGTCTCGCCGGAGCGGTGGGACATCATGCACTTGAAGCCGTTGCGCTGGGCGAGCTCGACGGCGTCGAGGGTCTCGGTCAGCGAGCCGATCTGGTTGACCTTGACCAGGAGGGCGTTCGCGGTGCCCTCCTCGATGCCGCGGGCCAGGCGCTCCGGGTTGGTGACGAAGAGGTCGTCGCCGACGATCTGGACCTTGGTGCCCAGCTTGTCGGTGAGGACCTTCCAGCCCGCCCAGTCGTCCTCGAACAGCGGGTCCTCGATGGAGACCATCGGGTACGCGGAGACGAGCTCCTCGTAGTACTCGGTCATCTCGGCGGCCGAGCGGGACTTGCCCTCGAACTCGTAGACGCCGTCCTTGTAGAACTCGGACGCGGCGACGTCGAGCGCGAGCGCCACGTCGGTGCCCGGGGTGTAGCCGGCCTCCTTGATGGCCTCGACGATGAGGTCGAGGGCGGCGCGGTTCGACTCGAGGTTGGGGGCGAAGCCGCCCTCGTCGCCGAGACCGGTGGAGAGGCCCTTGCGCTTCAGCACGCCCTTGAGCGTGTGGTAGATCTCCGCACCCCAGCGAAGGGCCTCGGAGAAGGACTCCGCGCCGATCGGGGCGATCATGAACTCCTGGATGTCCACGTTGGAGTCGGCGTGCGACCCACCGTTGAGGATGTTCATCATCGGAACGGGCAGCAGGTGCGCGTTCGGGCCGCCGAGGTAGCGGAAGAGGGGGAGGTCGCTGGCCTCGGAGGCGGCGTGCGCGACGGCGAGGGAGACGCCGAGGATGGCGTTGGCGCCGAGCGAGCCCTTGTTCTCCGTGGCGTCCAGGTCGAACATGGCCTGGTCGATCAGGCGCTGCTCGGTGGCGTCGTAGCCGACGAGCTCCGGGCCGATCTGCTCGATGACGGCGAGGACGGCCTTCTCGACACCCTTGCCGAGGTAGCGGTTGGGGTCCCCGTCGCGAAGCTCGATGGCCTCGAAGGCACCGGTGGAGGCGCCGGACGGAACGGCAGCACGGCCGGTGCTGCCGTCGTCGAGGCCGACCTCGACCTCGACCGTGGGGTTGCCTCGGGAGTCCAGGATTTCCCGGGCTACGACGACGTCGATGGACGGCACGAGCATCTCCTTCTGGGATGTGACGCTGGAAGTGACGCAAGGTCGATGCAGGTCGCTTGGCCTTGCGGCAAGAGCCTAACCGCCCCGGGGGCTCCAGCCCGCCGGGCGCCCGCACCCTGGGACGAAAAAGGACCCAAGGGCATGCATCTGGGGACGAAGGGCCTCAGATCTACTGGACGGTAACCGCTAGGTGCCCCTTCTACGGGCGCCGGACGGGCCCCCTGCACGACGGAACCCCGCTCCGGCGCGCACGGGGGAGAGCGCGCCGGGCGGGGTGGTCACCGCGGGAGGGTCGTCGGGTCCGCGTGAGCCGCCGGACTCACGCGGGCCGCCGCACTCACTTCAGGTGGAGCTGCTGACCCACGTAGATGAGGTCGGCGTCGGCGACGACGTCCTTGTTCAGGTCGTAGAGGGTCGCCCAGCCGCCCTGGACGCCGTGCGCCTGGGCGATGGTGCCGAGCGTGTCGCCGGCCTTGACCCGGTACTCGCCGTCGCCCTGCTTGACCGTCGCGCCGGCCGGGGTGGTGACGGTCCGCTGGGCCGTGGCCTTCTTGGCGGAGGCGGCCTTCTTCGTGGCCGTGGCCTTCTTCGGGGCCTGGCGCTGCTCGCTGCGGGTGGTCGGCTTGGTGGCCGTGCGCTCGGGAGCCTCGGTGCCGCCGCTGTAGGCGGCGTTGGAGAGACCCACGCCGCAGCTCGGCCACGCGCCCTTGCCCTGGCCCGCGAGGACCTTCTCGGCGATGGCGATCTGCTGGGACTTCGACGCCTGGTTGGCGGTCGAGGCGTAGGCGGTGCCGCCGTACGCGGCCCAGGTGGAGGCCGAGAACTGCAGGCCGCCGTAGTAGCCGTTGCCGGTGTTGATGGACCAGTTGCCGCCGGACTCGCACTGGGCGACGCGGTCCCACTCGGAGGCCGTGGCGGCCGACGCGGTGCCCGCGGTCATCAGCGGGGCGGCGACGGCGACACCGGTGATGCCGACGAGCGTGGCGACCTGGGTGGCCTTGGAGGGACGACGATGTTTGCCCTTGCCGGAAAACAGCATGGAGATTCTCCTCACCGACGCCTGTGAGGTGAGCTGTCGGGTTCGGGCCGGAAAGTTGCCCGGCCGCGTGTCCTAGCACGCGGCTTCACCCCAAGCCGGTCATCGGCCGTCTGTCTCGACGGCCGGGACCGGCACTTACCTTGGGTCCCCCACTCCTGCCTTCGGCGCTTACGCGACGACTGTTCCCATCGGCCGACGGCAGGATTCGGCGTTTCGGTCGACGGGGCCCGCGGTGGCGAGCGGTTAAGACCGTAGACACAGACCCACCGGAAGTTCAAAGAGGCGCATTGCGGAAATACCGCCCCTACCTGCCCTCCGGTGGGGGGCGTTTGCGCAGGTGAGAGGTGACGGAGGCAAAGGTCACGGACAGGACACGCCAGTTGAGGCGAAGAGACCCATGTCTCACTTGCCCAGAACCGGACATACGGCCCTGAACTACCCGGCGGCCGTCGCCGGATCCGTCGTCAGCTCAAGGCTCTGACCAGGCAGGATCAGGTCCGGATCGGCGCCCACCGTCTGCCTGTTGGCGTCATAGAGGGCCGCCCAGCCTCCGGGCAGTTCGTTCGACTGCGCGATGTCGGACAGGCTGTCACCGGGCTGCACGGTGTACTCGGCCGAAGTGTCCTGACTGTCCGTTGTGCCCGAATCCACCACGCCGTCAGTCGACGGCGTGATGGTGGAGCTTTCGGCTGGCTTGTCCGTGGACGAGGCGTGTCGCCCGGATTCCGATGAAGTGCCCGGCTTGCCGGTTTCCTCCGGTGCGGCCTCGCCCCGGTGCTTGCCGGATCCGGGCGTGGCCGACGACACGTCACCCCCGGTCGCCCCGGGGGAAACAGGCATACCAGGCGTAACGGACGCATCGGGCGTGCCCGGGGTCGTCGACGTACCGGGCGTGGTGGGCGCGCCCGGGGTGACGGAGGCGTCCGGGGTCTCCGGAGCGGTGGGCGTGGTGGGCGCGGCGGGCGTCGGGGCGGCCATGGCCGTCCTCGGCGCCTGGGCGGCCCGGGAGGTGCCCGCGGAGCCCGCCGACAGGCCGTCGGTCCGGTTCGACTCGGCGACGGGCCCCGCGGGGGCCGCCGGGACGGCCGTCGGGCCCGGGTCGACGCCGGTGCCCTTGCCGTCGTTCGTCAGACCGGCGATCGGCGCACAGGTCGCCCACTCGGTGCTGCCCTTGGCAAGGGCCTTCTCGGCCACCGTGATCTGCTGGGCGCGGCTGGCCAGGTCGGGGCTGGGCGCGTACGCCAGGCCGCCGTTCCGCTCCCAGCTGTCCTGGGTGAACTGGAGCCCGCCGTACATCCCGTTGCCGAAGTTGGCGCTCCACTGGCCACCGGACTCGCACTCGGCGACGCGGTCCCAGGTGGAGGCGTCGGCGGCGGAGGCGGATCCCGTGGCGAGCAGCGGCAGCGCCATGGCGGAGCCGGTCACACCGGCGGCGACGACAAGAGCGGGGGCCTGACGGGGGCGACGGTGTCGTCCGTTCCCGGAACGCATAGAAGCGCCTTTCGCGTGACGGCTGAAGACTGCGGCGAAGGTAGCCGTATTCGAACGCTCGTCACAAGTCGGTGGACCCCCGATCACGTGAAGATCACAGTTTTGACGATCCGTCAGTTCATCGCGAGGGTCCGGAAGGGGAGAATTCCACCGGAAGTGTCCGCAATCCCCGCATGATGAGCCCACCGCGCCACCGGAGTTCGTCCGGGTCGACGGCAAGTCGCAGGTCCGGCAGGCGCGTCAGGAGGGTCGCCAGCGCCGTCTGTCCCTCCAGCCGGGCGAGCGGGGCGCCCAGGCAGTAGTGGATGCCGTGCCCGTACCCCAGGTGCTGGTTGTCGCGCCGGGTGAGGTCCAGGACGTCCGGTCCCGTGAACCGCTCCGGGTCCCGGTTGGCGGCGGCGAGCACGACGAGCACCGGGTCGCCCGCCGGGATCTCCTGCCCGCCGATGGTCAGCGCCCGCGTCGCGTACCGCCAGGTCGCCATCTCCACCGGCCCGTCGAACCGCAGCAGTTCCTCGACGCCCGTCTCCAGGAGCCCCGTCTCCCCCGCCGCGATCGAGGCCTGGAGCCGCTCGCGCTGCCCGAGGTGCCGCAGCAGCTGGTAGACCCCGTTGCCGATGAGGTTCACGGTGGTCTCGAAGCCGGCGAAGAGAATGATGAAGGCCATGGCGGCGGCCTCGTTCTCGGTGAGGTGCTCGCCGTGGTCGGAGGCCTTGATGAGCCCCGAGATGAGGTCCTCGCCGGACTCCTCGCGCTTCCGGTGGATCAGCTCCGCCAGGTAGCCGCGCATCTTCTTCACCGACCGCGCGACCCCGCCGCGCGGCCCGCCGCCGTGGCGGATCATCATCCCGGCCCAGTCCCGGAAGTCGTCCTGGTCCTCCGGCGGGACGCCGAGGAGGTCGCAGATCGCGTAGATCGGCAGCGGGAACGCGAACTCGTGGATGAGGTCGGCCGAACCCCGCTCCGCGAACGAGTCGATGAGCCGGTCGGTCAGCTCCTGCACGCGCGGCGCGAACTCCGCGACCCGGCGGGGGGTGAAGGCCTTCGACACCAGCCGTCGCAGCCGGGTGTGGTCCGGCGGGTCGATGTTGAGCAGATGGGTCATCAGCTCGGCCTTGCGCTCGCCGGGGATGCCCGTCTTCCCCTTCGCGTGCGGGGACTCGTCGTGGTGCGCGGGGTTCTTGGAGAGCCGCTGGTCGGCGAGGGCCTGCCGGGCGTCGGCGTACCGGGTCACCAGCCAGGCCTCCACCCCGCTGGGCAGTGTCGTCCGGTGCACGGGCGCGTGCTCCCGCAGCCAGGCGTAGGCGGGGTACGGATCGCTGGCGAACTCCCAGGTGAAGAGCTCGGGGGCGGGGGCGGGGCCGGGGGGCGTACTCACGTCACGACCGTACAGGGCGGCCCCCGTACCGCACGTTCGTGGAGAACCTGTGATCAAGGGGTACAGGTCGTGCCCTAGATTCGTGCCGGTGGATCCCCAGCTGCTCAGAGCGTCGTTCGCCGTCGTCGAGAGACGGGCCGAACAAGCCGTCACCTTCTTCTACTCACACCTGTTCTGGAACAACCCGGGTGTGCGCGAGCTGTTCCCCGAGGACATGCTCCCGCAGCGCGACCGGCTCTTCGCCGCGCTCACCCACGTGGTGACGCACCTGGAGAACCCCGGCCTCGGCCCCTATCTGGGGCAGCTGGGCCGCGACCACCGCAAGTTCCTGGCCTCCCCCGCGCTGTACGCCGCCGTCGGCGAGAGCCTCCTCGCCGCCTTCGCGCACGCCGCCGGCTCCGCCTGGACGGTGGACGCCGAGAAGGCCTGGACCGAGGCGTACGGGCTGGTCTCCGAGCTGATGCTGGCCGGCGCCGACGAGGCGGCCGCGGCCGGCGAGCCGTCCTGGTGGGACGCGGACGTCGTCCGCCACGAGCGGTACGGCGACGACCTGGCCGTCCTCACCCTCCGCCCCCGCCGGCCCCTGCCGTACCTCCCCGGCCAGTACGTCAGCGTCAGCTCGCTGCGCGTCCCCCGCGTCTGGCGCACCTACTCGCTCGCCAACGCGCCCCGCCCGGACGGCACGGTCGACCTGCACGTGAGCCGCGTCCCGGGCGGCGCGATGAGCACGGCGCTCGTCGCCGAGACCGGACCGGGCGAGGTCCTGCGGCTCAGCGCCCCCGGCGGCGGCCTCACCGCCCGGACGGCGCCGGGCGGACTGCGCACCTACCTGTGCGCCGGTACGGGCTGGGCGCCGGTGAAGGCCCTCCTGGAGGAGGCCGCCGTCGCCGAGCCGGCACTCGAGGGCCGGCTGTTCGTCGTGGCCCGCGCCAAGGAGTACCTCTACGCGCGTGCGGAGGCCGAACTCCTGAAGGAACGCCTCCCCGGCCTGAACGTCACCTACATCACGCCCGCGCCCCGCCGGCGCCGCGACCAGGCGACCGAGCGGCTGCTCCAGGCCCTGCGGGCCTGCGTCCACTGGCCGGCCCACGACGTGTACCTCGCCGGCCCGCCCGCCTTCGTGACCGAGGTCTCCGAGCTGCTCGAAGAGCTCGGCACCGACCCGGCCCGCACGCACCACGACACCCTGCCGCCGGTGGGCCGCTTCACCACCCGCCCCCACACCGCCGCCGAACGCCTCCTCGGCCCGCCCGCCCCGCTCTGGCACAACCCGGACGCCCGCGCCCCGCGCGACGCCTGAACCGGAGCTCAGCTCCTGGCGCGCGTGCGCCGCACCGCGCACCACGCCGGCTCCACGGCCATCAGCAGCGCGCACGGCGCGAAGACGATCCGCAGCCACGCGGAGCGCCGTCGCCCGCCGGCTCCCAGCCGAAGAACAGCGGCATCAGGGCCGTCAGGCCCGGCGCCCCGGCGGCACTCGGCCTCCGCCGGCGCGGCGCCCCGGTCACAGCCCCTCCGCCGCGCGGATCGCCTCGCGGTACGTCCGCGCGGCCGCCCGCAGCGCGGCCTCCGGGTCGACGCCGGACGCCTCGGCCCGGGCGGCGAGGGCGAGCAGCTCGTACCCGATGCCCTCGCCCGCCGGGAGTTCCACCGCGAGACCGGCCGTCCGCACCCGGCCCGCCAGCTTGGCGGCGAGCGCGAGGCCCGGCTGGCCGAGGGGGACGCCGTCGGTGACGGACTCGCGCTGCTTCTCGATCGCCTTGGTGCGCAGCCAGTGCGCCTTGACCTCCTCGGGGGTCTCGGCGGTCGCGTCCCCGAAGACGTGCGGGTGGCGGTGGACCAGCTTCTCGACGAGCGTCGCGGCGACGTCGTCGACGGAGAACGGCTCCTCCGGGTCCTCCTCGGCGATCCGGGCGTGGAAGACGACCTGGAGGAGGACGTCGCCGAGCTCCTCGCGCAGTGCGTCCCGGTCGCCGTCCTCGATCGCCTCGACGAGTTCGTACGCCTCCTCGATGCCGTACTTGGCGAGGCCCTTGTGGGTCTGCTGCGAGGACCACGGGCAGGCGCGCCGGATGCGGTCCATGATCTGCACCAGGTCGAGCAGGCGGGCGCCGGGCAGGTCGTACGAGCCGGGCAGTAGTTCCAGGTCGGGCATCGCGTACCGGCCGGAGCCGGCGAGCCGGGCGAGGCCGTCGGTGAGCGCGCGGTCGCCCTCGCCGGAGGGCAGCAGCAGGACCGTCCGGCCCCCGGCACAGGCCGCCACGAGCTCCTCCGCGGTCGGCCGGACGTGCTCGACGGCGACGCCGGCCTCCCGCAGGTACGGCAGCTGGGGGTGGTCCTCGTCGGGGCAGAGCACCCGGTCGGCACCGTGCAGCGCCTGCCAGGCGGGCCAGGAGAGGATTCCGGGCGCCACACGGTGGCTGGCGGTGAGCAGGACGATGCGGCCGGGGCTCTCAGAAGTCACCCCTCGAACCTACCTAACGTCAGGCGCCGGCCTGGACGGCCGGGTCCTGGCCGATCTTCCGGAGCCAGGGCGTGGTGGCGGCGGTCAGCCCGCCGCGCTCGGAGTCCCAGGCGCCGTAGCGCGGGTTCACGTCGATGGCGAGGGCCTTGGAGGCGGCCGAGTAGACGTCGGTCCGCTTCTTCTGGCCCTCGGCGCTGTCGGTGAAGCCCAGCTTGTCGGCGATCTTGAGCATGAGGACCTCGTGGCGGACGAAGTCGTCGATCTGGTCGGGCGCCACGCCCCGCTGCTGGAGCAGGATGGCCTCGAACCGCTCCTCGCCGCCGTTCTCGCGGGTGTAGGCGGTGCGGGTCTGCTGGATCTCCGCCCGGCTGGCGGTGACGCCGTTGTCACGGGCGACCTTCTCGACGATCCGGTCGATGATCATGGCGTTGAGTTTCTGCCGGCCGAGGTCGCCCGTGGCCTTGAGCAGTTCTGCGGACTGCTCGGAGGAGGCCTGCGCGGCGCGCACGTCCTTCACCTGTGCCTGGAGGCTCGAGACCTCGATCCGTTCGCCGCCGACGACGGCCGCCGCTCCTGGATGGGCGTCACTGCCGCAGGCGGTGAGCAGGGGGGCCGCGGCGAGGAGCGCGGCGGAGACGGTGAGCGCAGTGCGGCGGTGCAAAGGAGCCTCCCGGGCTGGTCGTGCGTCACGTGGAACGACCTTGCGGTGATCGATGGTAGGGAGTCGCCGGGGCCGGAGCCACTACTTCGGTGCGACTGTTTCCCACAACGACTCACCCGTCACCCGGGTGTCGGCCGGTTCCCCACCGCCACTCGTCTCCTTCAGGAGGTAGTGCGGCCTCCGCTTCACCTCGTAGTAGATGCGGCCCACGTACTCGCCGATCAGTCCGACCATGACCATCTGGACGCCGGCGAGGGCGGTGACGGCGACGAGCAGGGTGACGTAGCCGGGGGTGTCGACGCCGTGGGCGAGGGCGTCGCCGACGATCCAGGCCGCGTAGCCGAGGGCGACGACGAGGAGGAGGAGCCCGAGGTGGACGGCGGCCCTGAGCGGCTTGTTGTTGAAGGAGAGGAGGCCGTCGAGCCCGTAGTTGAGGAGCTTGCCGAAGGTCCACTGGGAGCGGCCCTGCTCGCGGACGGCGTTCTCGTACGCGAAGGTCGTGGTGCGGAAGCCGACCCAGGAGAACAGTCCCTTGCTGAAGCGGTTGTACTCGCCGAGGCCGAGGACCGCGTCGACGGTACGGCGGGACAGCAGCCGGAAGTCGCCGACGCCGTCCACCAGCTCGACGTCGACGAGCCGGTTGATCGCCCGGTAGTAGAGGCGGGCGGTCAGGGTCCGGGTGACGCGGTCGCCGTCGCGGGTGCGGCGGGCGACGACCTGGTCGTATCCCTCCGCGTGCAGGGCGATCATGCGGTGCACCAGCTCGGGCGGGTGCTGGAGGTCGGCGTCCATGATCACGACGGCGTCGCCGGTCGCGTGCCGGAGGCCGGCGAGCATGGCGGCCTCCTTGCCGAAGTTGCGGCTGAAGGAGACGTAGCGGACCCGGCGCGGATCGCCCGCGGCGAGCCCCCTCAGGAGCGGGAGGGTTCCGTCGCGGCTTCCGTCGTCCACGTACACGATCTCGAACTCGCCTGCCAGTCTGGCGAGTTCGGCGGTGACGTGGTCGTGGAAGCGGGCGAGGACGTCCTCCTCGTTGAAGCAGGGGACGACGATCGAGAGCAGCACGCGGACCACGACAACGGACCGCGGTGTCCCGGCCGGTCCGCGCGCGTGGCGGGCAGAAGGCCATCGCGTGAACTGGCCCTCCGAACCCCGTCCTCGCTCCCGGGGCGCTGCCATATTCGACTCGTCATGCCGAACGCCAAGCGCCCCTGTCCGCTCGCCGCCCTCCTCGCCGCCGTCGCCGTCTGCAGCGGGGACGCCGTCGCCCGGGTCTTCCCCTTCGGCCCGCGCCACCGGGCCGTCAACGACCTCGCCAACCAGTTCGTGCCGTTCCACGCCCACCTGTGGGACCTCCTCCACGGCCGGGCGGACGGCGGACCGCTGCTCGACTGGCAGGCGGGCTGGGGCACGAGCTTCCTCCCCGACTACGGCACCTACCTGTCGAGCCCCCTCGCCCCGCTGGTGGCGCTGTTCCCGCGCGCCGGCATCGAGTACGCGGTGTACGCCCTCACCGTCCTGAAGACGGCGCTGGCGGCGGCCGCGATGACGTTCCTGCTGCGCCGCCTCGGGCCGGGCGCCCGGTGGTGGGCGTCCGTCCTCGGCGCCTCGTACGCGCTGTGCGGCTGGTCGCTCGCCGAGGGCACGTACAACCCGATGTGGCTGGACGGCCTGATCGCCTTCCCGCTGCTCTGTCTCGTGGGCGAGTGGGTCCGGGAGGGGCGCAGGCCGGTCCTCGGGCCGCTCGTGGTGGCCGCCTGCTGGTTCGCGAACTTCTACACGGCGTACATGGCGACCCTGGGCGCGGCCCTGGTGCTCCTGGTGCGCCTCGCGGTGACGGACTCCCTCCGGGTGCGGACCCTTGCCCGGGCGGCGCTCACGACCGGGCTGGGGATCGGCCTCGCCGCCCCCGTCCTCGTCCCCGTCCTCCTCGGCTCCCGGCAGGCCCACCCGGGTGTCGTCCGGGACTTCGCCCCTGCGGACGGCACCGACGTGCTGGCCCGCCTGCTCCCGGTGACGTACGGCTTCGCGACCCCCGCGGCCTTCGTGTGCACGGCCGTCCCGCTGCTCGCGGGGGCACTGCTGTTCCGGCGGGACGCGCTGGGCCGGGAGCGGTGGGCGTGGGGAGCCCTGTGCGCGGCGGTGGCCCTGTCGATGCAGTGGGGCCCGACCCATCTCGTCTGGCACGTCTTCGCCACCCCGAACGGCAGCCCGTACCGCCAGACCTTCGTCCTGTCCGGCGTCCTCGTCCTCGCCGCCTGGACGGGCCTGGCCCGTGGCCGCCCGGACCGCCGGGCACTGCTCGGCGGAGCGGCGGTCGTCCTCGCCCTCACTGCCGGGGCCCTGCCGAGCCCCCTCCTCACCCCGTGGTCCCTGCTGCTCGCCGGGGCGGGCCTGGCGGCGGTCGCGGGCGCGCTGCTGCTGCCCCGCCGGGGCCGGTACGGGCTCCTCGCCGCACTCCTCGTCACCGGGACCCTGCTGGGCCAGGCCGCGGCGACGACGGCGTACGCCGACCGGGAGCGGCCGGCCCGGCTCGACGACTATCCGCCGTGGGGCCCGGAGCACGAGCGGCGGGCGGCGGCGCTCGCGGCGGCCGACGGCTGGCCCGCGTACCGCACGGACTCCGGTCTGCCCCGGATCGCGGGCAACGACCCGCTGCTCCTCGGCGGTCAGGGCGCCGCGTACTACAGCAGCCACACCCCCGCCGTCCTCACCCGCACCCTGGCCGCGCTCGGCGGCGGCTGGACCTCCCGCGGCCGGAACCTGCAGAGCCTGGACAACCCCGTGACGGACGCCCTGTTCGGCGTCGGGGCGCGCTGGCGCGGCGGCGCCGTCGTCCGTACGGACACCCGCCTGCCGCTGGTGACGGTACGGCCCCCGGGCCCGCCCCCGGCCTACGGCCCGTCGCCCTTCCGCAACCAGGAACTCCTGCTCGGCTCCCGGGTGTACGAGGCTCCGCGCGCGGGCGCGTGCCGGGCCGGCACGGAGGCCTTCCTCTGGGCCCCCGACGCCACCGGCACGGCCCGCCTCGGCGACCGCCCGCCGGTCCACCTCCTCGGCGGCGGCCCCGGACGCCGCGCGGCCCTGACGTCCCTCGGCGTCCAGCCGGCCCCCGGCCTGAGACCGGCCCTCCCCGGCCCCGGCGAACTCGGCTGCCTCGACCACGACCGCCTCCGCGCGGCCGTCACCGCGCTCCGCGCCCGCGCCGCGACCTCCGTCCACGTCACCCCGGACGGCATCCGCGCCACCCTCCCGGCGGGCGACGGCGGCACAGCACTCATCGCCACCCCCCACATCGCGGGCTGGCGCTGCGCGGGCACCCATCCGGTCTCCTACGGCGGCCTCCTCGCCGTCCCCCTCCGCGCCGGCCGCCCCACGGAGATCTCCTGCGCGTTCCGGCCCCCGGGCCTGTGGCCGGGTCTGGCCCTGGGGGCGGCGGCGGCCGCCACTCTCCTCGTCACACTCCCGGGCCGCCGGAAGCACCCCCTACCCGGGTAGGGGGCCGGACTTGGCACCGTGGTGGGAGGTGGTCGACGCGGCCGGCTTCCTACCCTTCCTGACGTCGGCGTCGGGCCGAGGGACGGACGGGACAAGGAGACGGGCCATGTCATTCACCGCTGGGCGCCGCACGGACGAGCACACGCCGAAGGCCGGGGCCGGGGGCGCACGCGCACGGTTCGCGCGCCGGGTCGGGTACGCCGCCGCGCTGCTGCCGGCGGCGATCCTCACGGTCGGCGCGGTGGCCGTGGGGCGTACGGACCGGGCACGCGACTGGTGGGCCCGGGCCGCCGAGCCGGCCCCGGCGGCCGGAGCCCCGGGCCGCCGCCCCGGACCCGCGCGCCTCCTGGGCCATGCGCTGGTGTCCGTACCCCTCGGACTGCTCGCGCTGATCCCCGTGGGGATGGAGATCCTCTTCGTCCTCCGGGGCGTCCTCTACCCGCTGGTCGAACAGGGCCCCTACGACCATTCCTGGGGCGGGCCGACGATGGCCGGGGCGTGGGCGGCGCACTTCGCCCTCTCCGTACCGCTCGCCGCCGCCGCGCTCGGCGCCCTGTGGCTCCTGGACCGGCTGCACTCCCGCCTGGCCGGCGGAATGTGGGGCCACCGGGTCGGGACGTGGCCCGTCCTCGTGACACCAGTGGCGTTCGCCGCCGGCACGGTGCTGGTCATCGCCTGGACGCACCAGCTGTGACGGGATGACGGGGCGCACCGGGTGTGACGGAGTACGGCGTGTGGCGCCGTGACGGAGTACGGGGGCAGGTCCACGGCCGCCCGGGCGAGTACGGCGGCGGGTCCACGGCCGCGCGGGCGGCGACGGCGGGAGCTACGACCGCGTCGGCGGGGTGAGGCGCCAGCGCACCTCGCCGTCGTGACGTTCCTCCGTGGGGGCGAGACCGGCCGCGCGGGCGACGGCGGCGGAGGCGGTGTGGTCGGGGTGGATGTGGGCGACGACGGTCCGGACGCCCCGGTGCACCAGCGCCGCGACGAGCGCTTCGGCGGCCTCGCGGGCGATTCCCCGCCCCTGCCATCGCGTCCCCGTCACCCAGGCGACCTCGGCCGTGCGCCCGCCGTCGGTGACCGTGGCCTGCACGGTCCCGGTGAGGCGGTCCTCGGCGCGGAGCCGTACGACCCAGTTGCACCAGAGGACCGCCGGGTCGGGTGACCCGGCGACCAGCCGTTCGTACCGGGCGCGCAGTTCGGGCTCGGGCAGCGGTTCGCCGCCGGTGAAGGCGTGCAGTGCGGGGTCGGCGAGGACCCGGGCCATCTCGCCGGCGTGCGCGACGGCGAGGGGGACGAGGTCGAGGCGTCCGGTCGCCACCGTGACGGCCCCGATGCCGTGCCGTTCCGTGCTCACGCCTCGTTCTGCCTCCGCGCTCACGCGCCCCCCGTTCCCCCGCGCACGCGCTGCCCGCCTCCGGACTCACGCGTGGAGGTCCCAGACCCCTTGGTCGTCGTACCCGGTCATTGTCGTCCCTCCCCCGTCTTCCCGAAGCACCTGTGGACAGCCACGAGCCCAGGAACGCGCCGCCCGTCCCGCTGTGCGCTCGGCGCGGGCGTCCTTGACGCTCAGCGCGCGGAACTCGGTGGGGCTGAGTCCGTACGCCCCCCGGAAGGCGCGGCTGAAGACCGCCGGGCCGCTGAAGCCCCAGCGCGCGGCGACGGCCTGCACGGGACGGCCGAGGAGTTCGGGGCGGGCGAGGTCGTCGCGGCACCGCTCCAGGCGGCGGCGCCGGATGCGGGCCTGGACGGTCTCGCCGTCGCCGTGCTCCCGGAAGAGCTGGTGGAGGGTGCGGACGGAGACGTGGTGGCCGGCGGCGACGGCGGCCGGGGCGAGGTCGGGGTCGCCGAGATGGGTCTCGACGAAGGCGTGGATCCGCCGGATCAGCGCCCGCGCCTCGGAGGGGAGCTGGTCCTCGGCGTCGAGGTTCTGGGCGAGGCAGGCGGGGCGAGAAGGCGAACCGTGAGACGCGGACGGCCCGGAGGTCCAGCACCGCCGCCTCGCCCTGGAAGTCGGCGGGCCGCTCGGCGCTGAGCGCGGTGGGCATCACCTCCCGCGTGACCAGGTCCGCGAACCAGTCGAACCGCTCCCACGCCGGCAGCTCCCCTGCCGAGACCGCTGACCACATCGCGCACCCCCGTCGATCTTGGTGTCGGCGGCCAGGACGCAGCGGCGCGAACGCGTTGGTCGCCGGGTTCCGCGGACGGCGTGGCGCGCCGGCGACCTCGTCGCGCAACGCCCGGAACACCCCCGGACCTGCGCTTCAACGACCCTGTGTTGAGCGGCCGTTGAGCGGCACTTGAGGTTCCGTTGACCGCCCCTGACAGGTTCGTGCCGCACCGGAAAACCCGGTCCCTGAGAAACGGAGAGCACCTCGTGAACTTCAAGCGATCCCTCGCGGCCCTCGGCATGGCGGCCGGCGTCGCCCTCGGCGCGGCGGCCGTCGCCCCCGCCGCCCACGCGGCCCCGGCGGGCTGTGCCGGCGGCGGTCTGTGCGTGTACTGGCAGGCCGACTACCAGGGCGCCGTGCAGACGGTCTACCAGGACAACGAGGACCTGAGCGGGTACACCAACTTCAAGTACGCCCTCAACGGCTCGGCCTTCAACAACGGCAACAGCTGCAACGTCGTGGTCTGGAAGTCCACCGGCTACCAGGGCCAGGGCTGGATCCTGTACCGGGGCACCGGCTGGAACCGGATCGGCGACAACCTGAGCACCATCGGCTCCAACAAGTGGTGCACGGTCTGATCGATGACCTCCGGAAGTCGCACCGCCGCCGTGGCGCTGCTTCTGGGTCTCGGTGCCGCCGGATGCTCGACGTCCGGCGGCACCGCCGCACCCGGCCCCGCGCCACTCCCCGCACCCCGCCCCTTCCAGGGCGTCACCCACTACCCCGGGTCGCAGCTCACGGCCCTGCGCGCGGCGGAGGAGGACCTCGTCGCCGCCTGCATGAAACGGCGCGGGTTCACGTACCACCCCCAGCCCCTGCCCACCGGGAACCACCTGGCCGACACCAACCCGTACGGACTGCTCACCGTCGCCCAGGCGATGAACGACGGCTACGGCATCACGAGCACCACGCTGTCGATGCGACCGCCGACAGACGCCAACGCCGCCGAGGCCGCGAACACCCGCTGGAAGGACGCCCTGCTCGGCACCCCCGCCCACCGGGTGAACCTGGCGATGCCCCTGGAGCGCGAGTTCTTCTACCAGGCCGACTCCTGCGTCAGCGACGCCGTGTCCCGCCTCTACGGGCCTGACTACTACGAGCTCTTCAACACCTTCCAGGTCCTGGGCGACGCGGTCGTCGAGAAGGTCAGGACCGACCGCCGCTACCTCGCCGCGCAGGATTCCTGGAGCGCCTGCATGAAGAAGGCGGGGACGGCGGCGAAGACCTTCGGCGACCCGCGGTCCACGGTCGACCGACAGCTCCGCCAGGCCGGCCGGGACCAGGCCGGGCTCCACGCCGTCGCCGGCGTCGAGCTGAAACTCTCCAGGGCCGACGCCGACTGCCAGGCCGCCACCGGCCTCACCGCCGTCGTCACGGCGGCCCAGGCCGACGCCGAGAAGACCCTCGGCGCGGGCTACGCCGACGAGCTCGCCACTCTCCGCGGCATGCGGGAACGGGCCCTCGCGACAGCGGGCGCCCGGTAGGAGCGGCCCCGGGCCGGGCCCTCTCCGGGCCGTCCCGGGGCCGAGCCCGTCGCTCCTCCGGCCGCCTCGGGGCAAGACCCGTCGCCCTTCCGGCCATCTCGACGTCAAGCCCGTCGCCCCTTCCGGCCATCCGGAGTCGAACCCTCCGGTCGGTTCGGGGTCGCCCCCCTCGATCCCTCACCCCCGCAGCCGAGTCGAGCCCCTCCCCGCCGGTCCGGCCGGATGACTTCCCCCTCCGGCCGGGTCGGGGCTGGGGCTCGTGGTGTCGTGCGCGGTCGTCCGTTGATCGGCGGCCCCGTCGGGGGTATCTTGCATTACATGGTTCCTGGCGAAGCAAGATCCGAGGCGACCGGGAAGGTCGCCAGCCAGCTGCGCAAGGGTGTGCTGGAGTACTGCGTCCTCGCCCTGCTGCGCGACGGCCCCCGCTACGGCGTCGAGATCCTCGACGAGCTGGCCGCCGTCAGCGTCATGACGACCAGCCAGGGAACGATCTACCCCCTGCTGTCCCGGCTGCGCCGCGACGGACTCGTCGACACCGAGCTGCGCGAGTCCGCCACCGGCCCCGCCCGCCGCTACTACACCCTCACCGCGCCCGGCAGGACCGCGCTCACCGAGTTCGCCGAGAGCTGGCCGCGCTTCCGCGACGGCGTCGACCACTTCCTGACCGCATCCCACGGAGGCTCCGCATGACCGGCACCGAACACCCCCTCGTGACCGACTACCTGACGACGATCGGGCGCGAGGCGTCCTTCCTCCCCGCCGGGCGCCGCGAGGAACTCCTCGCCGACCTGCGCGAACACCTCGCCGTCGCCGTCGGCGACGAGCAGGACCCGGAGGCCGTCCGCGCCGCCCTCGAACGGCTCGGCACCCCCTCCGCCATCGTCGCCGCCGCCCGCGCGGAGGAGCCCGAGACCCTGGTGACGCCCGCCGCGCCCGCCGCGCCCGAGGCGCCGTCCCGGTCGTCGCGGACCGTCGCCACCGCCGTCCTCCTCGGCGTCAGCGGGGTCGCCGCCCTCACCTCCGCGTTCGCCGGTCTGGTCGCCCTCGCGGCGGGCCTCGGGCTGCTGTGGACCTCCCCCGTGTGGGACCGGCGCACCAAGGTCCTCGCCACCGCGCTCGCCCTCGCGACGCCGGTCGTGGCCACCCTGGGCGCGTTCCTCCTGGCCGCCCGTGTCGGCCCGGCGGAACTGCTCGTCCTCCTCGGCGTGGCCGTCGCCCTTCCCGCCACGGCAGCCGTACGCCTGCTCCGCACCCGCCCTCAGGCCGCCTGACCAGGCCCGGAACGCGGAGGGCCACCCCCCGCCCCGACCAAGATCATTACGGGTGCAGAATGACCCGTATGCCCCTAGCGAACACACCGAAGACGGCCACGATCGACGACGCTCGCATGGTCGGCCACACCCTGGCCTCCGCCTTCGGCGACGACCCGATGATGCAGTGGTTCTTCCCCGACGCCGCCACCCGCGAGTCGGGCCTCGGCCGCTACTTCACCACCCTCTTCACCCGCCAGTACGGCCTTCACGGCGTCTGCGAGCGCACCGAGTCGGCCGCCGCCTTCTGGGTGGCGCCCGAGGGCGCCGACAAGGCCGTCCCCGACGCGGAGACCGTCCAGGAGCTCGTCGGGATCCTCGGCGACCGCGCCCCGGTCTTCCGCGAGGCCGTCATGGCGGCCGCCGAACACGGGCCGACCGAACCCCACTGGTATCTCGCCGTCATCGGCGCCGACCCCGCCGCCCGCGGCCAGGGCCACGGCTCCGCGCTCCTCCGCTCCGGCCTCGCCAAGGCCGACGCGGCGGGCATGCCGGTCTACCTGGAGTCCTCCAAGCCCGACAACCTCCCGGTCTACGAGCACTTCGGCTTCACCGTCGTCGGCGAGTTCGCCCTCCCGGGCGGCGGACCGACCCTGTGGGCCATGAAGCGCGGCCCCCGGTAGTCCCGACGCCCCTCACAGGTGCTGCGGCGGGCCGATGACCCCGTGGCCGAACCGCTCGGCCAGCCACTGGACCCGCTCCTCCTCGTAACCGTCGCCGTTGCGGCGGCGGACGTGCACGAGGACCAGGTGCGTGTCGGCGGGCACGTCGAGTTCACGCGAGTCGTTGTTGAGGACGAGCGTGACCTCGGCGTGTTTGAACTCCCCGCAGAAGCCCCGATCCGGCACCTCCGGCCATTCGAGGCTCTCCCAGTTGACCGCGCCCGACGACGCACCGACCGCCGCCACGAAGCCGTCCTCGAGGCTGCCCACAGGCTCCTCCTCGATCGACAAGGTCACCGGCAGATACGCCTCCGCACCCCCCAGATCCTCCGGCAGATCCCGGGCGCGGATCGGATGCGTCAGGTCCGGCAGTCCCGGCGGCGGCACCTCCGGCGCCCTCCGGTCGTCCCAGCACATCACCCACGCCTCCGGCAGCTCCCCGCCCAGCCGCTTCAACTCGTCCACGGTGTGCGCCTCGACCTCCACACCCACCTCGCTGAACGACTCCCGGCCGTACTCCACCAACTGCCTGGCCACCCGCAGCGCTTCCCCACGGTCGGCACTACGGAACACCGGATACGCGACGTCATTGGACATGGCCCGACCCTGCCACGCCCCCGCCCGCCCGCTCCTCCGAATTAAGCCGCCCTTCAGCGGTGGTCCTCCCACAAGTGGCGCCTGAGCAGCACGTTCGCGTCCGTCACCGCACTGTGGTCGAACCGGCGCCGCGCCTCGCCCCGTTCCCGTACGAGCAGCGCACACGCCACGCAGTGCTCCACGGGTTCCGGCGGACGGCTCAGGTCCGGCGCCGGCTGCGGGGCCCGACCGGCACGAGCCCTGTCGTTGGCGACGCGCACCCCGGCGCTCAGCCGCTCGGCGGGGGTGGCCGGCCTCACGTCGGCCGGGTCCGCCTGCCACTCACGGCCGCCCCCGACCGGCCGCAGCATCACATAGGGCCCAGCGCTCCCCTTGAACTCACCTACCGCACCCGCCACTTGGTCGTAGACCCAGGCCCCTCGTTCCATGGATTCCGCTCCTCTCCGTGGACTACCCTCTGTGATCCCGGCACTACGACAATGGACCGGGACACCGGCAACCCGGAGCGGTGGCGGGCCGTACTTCCCCAGGTCGCGCGGGTAGTTCCACATCTTCCACAAGGGAGTACGCGCGATGCCGACGAGACGCGTGGTCACGGGCCGCAGCCAGGAGCCCAGGAAACGGTTCGCCGAAGAGCTGAAACTGCTCCGCACCGAACGGGGCCTCAGCCTCCGGAAGCTCGGCGAGGCGCTGGGATGGGACTGGTCGCTGTTCTCGAAGATGGAGAAGGGCGAGACGGTCGGCGGACCGGAGGTGGTCCAGGCGCTGGACCAGTACTACGGGACGGCGACGATGCTGCTGGCGCTGTGGGAGCTGGCGGTGGGGGACCCTACGCAGTTCAAGGAGAAGTACCGGCGGTACATGACGCTGGAGGCAGAGGCGATGAGCCTCTGGTACTACGCGGTGGGGGCAGTGCCAGGCCTTCTCCAGACACCCGCTTACGCTCGGACCTTCCTGGCGACGAGCGGCATGGACGGTGAGGAACTGACCGCTCAGGTGGAAGCGCGGATAGGTCGTCGCGAGCTCCTGGCAGGAGACGACGCACCGCCGTTCCGAGCCATCCTTTCGGAGACAGTGCTCCGCACAGCGCTGCCGGACCTCACCGCGTGGCGTGAGCAGTTGGAGCACCTGCTGAGCATGGGCGAACGACGGAACATCACGATCCAAGTCATGCCGCACGCGGCGGGCCCACACGCGCTGACGACCACGGACGTGATGTTCCTGCGGCTGACGGACGGACGCCCGGTGGCCTGGGTGGAGACGGGTCACTCGGGCGATCTCGTGGAAGAACCGGCAGCCGTCGAGCGACTGCAGCTCCGCTACGATCGGGTCCGTGATCTGGCGCTTTCCCCGGCGGATTCACGGAAGTTCATCATGTGGAACTTGGAGGAAGCATCGTGCGAGCCGTCGATCTGAGCAGCATCACGTGGCGCAAGAGCTCCTACAGCAACAACGACGGCGGCAACTGCCTCGAAGTCGCCGACGCCCTCCCCGTCGTCCCCGTCCGTGACTCCAAGACTCCCGCCGGCCCCGCGCTCGTCTTCGGGCCCGCCGCATGGTCCTCCTTCGTCGCCGGAGTCAAGGGCGGGCGGCTCGACGCCTGAGGCACCGGCACGGAGGGTCCGCGATCGCCGCGCCCGCCCCAGGGCGTCACGCGGCGACGCTGTCCCCCGCTTCCCCGGCCGCCGCCTCGTCCGCGTCCGCGCGGCAGGCGGGGCACTGACTCGGTTCCCAGGCACGGAAGGCGACCTCCTCGCAGGTGACGCAGTGCCGCATCGGCGCAGTGGCCTGGGTGCGGGGCGCGGCGGGGAGGGGCGGCGGGAGGAGGGTGTTCAGGCGGTGGGACAGGAGGCCCGCCGGGTGCTTGAGGGGAGCCGGGAGGTCGGCGAGCAGCACGCCACGGACCGCGTCCGGTGTCGCACCCCGCGCGAACCACGCGTCGACGGCGGGCGCCAGGTACCGGACGTCCCTCGCGGAGAGCAGCATGCGCGGCTCGTGGCGACGCAGATCGAGCAACAAGTCGGCCGCCGGGCCTTCCGGGAGCCGGTCCGCCTCCCGGCGTACGGGTTGCGCGGACGGCCCGGCGGCCGCGTCCGGGACGACGGGAGCGGCGGGGGCGGAGGCCGCGTCCGGGACGACGACGGAGGCGGCGGGGGCCTCGGCAGCGAATGGGGCGGCGGCGGGGGTTCGGTCCGCCGGGTCTTGGGCCGGGGACGGCACCGAGCCCTGCGCCGAGTACGGGATCGGGCCTCGCGCCGCGCGCGGGACCGCACCCTGCGTCCCGCGCCGGGCCTCGCTCTGCGCCGTCTGCGGGGCCGCGCCCTGTCCCTGATCCTGCCCTGCCCTCAAGTCCCCACCAGCCGGCGGGTTGTTGCGGGAGATCGTGCGCGTGACGATCCGGCCGCTGGGAAGGCGCTCGCGGAGGCGGTGGAGGTAGCCGTGGGACTCCAGCTCACGGAGGGCGGAGGCGATGCGGACCTCGCCCTCGGGGAAGCGGTCGGCGAGGCGCTTGATGCCGATGGGGGAGCCGGCGGGGAGGGACTGGATGTGGGCGGCGAGGCCGATCGCGGTGAGCGAGAGGTGCTCGTGCTGCGCGAGGTGGTTGCCGACAACCGTGTAGTGCGCGGTGTGGGCGACGTTGGCGTGGATGACGCCCGCGCGGGGCATGGCCGCGCTAGGGTTGTGCTTACCCATGGGGAAGTTCCTGCTTCCTCGTTGGTCAGGCCCTCGTCGGGATTGCGAGTCCCGGGCGGGGGCCGAACTATTTCCCGCTCAAGTCGCCGCGAGCATATGCCAGGCAAGCCCCCTGAAATCCAGTCGAGTTGGGATAGTTCGCTCGTGTGGGTGACGCCCCCTCAGCGTGTCCTCCTACAGCAGGTGGGGTGGGGTTGGTACTTGCCCTGGGTACTTGAAGGGACGTCCGGACCCGCCGCGTCGTGGCCGCCCTCGACCCGGTGAACCACCACCTGGTCCGGGGCAACGCGAAAGGGCCGGAACCCGTGGGTTCCGGCCCTTTAGGGTGTGTGGGGGTTACTTCTTGGCGACCTCTTCCAGGCAGAGGACGAACTTGTCGGACTCGAGCTGCTGGGCGAGAGCGGAGAGCTCGGTGCCGCACTTGTCGAGGTCGAAGGTGTCGTCGTAGACCTTGACGACCTTGAAGAGGTCGGCCTTGCCGGAGGAGCAGTCCGCCGTGTCGACCTTGGGGTCGTTGTCGGAGCCGGTCACGGTGACGCACTCGCCGGCCTTGGCGTGGACCGGGGCGTCGCCCGTCAGGTGGGGCAGACCGAACTTGACGGCGAGGGCGATGACGATCGCGACGATGACGCCGCCGACCTTCTTGAGGATCGCGCTGCCCTTCTTGGCCGGAGCGGGAGCGGCGGGCTGCTGCTCGGGGGTGAGGGGCGCGGACGGCGTCGTCATGAGGGATTCCTTGGGGACGTTGGCGTGATCAGACGCGAACGTTACATGCAACAAAACAGGCAAAAAGGATCAGGGAGATCCACTTCCGGATCAGTTGCGGAGTCGTGATCCTGGCGGGGTGTCAGAAGGCCCTGAGGCGACCGACAGGAGACCACTGGGTGACCGTCAGGGACGGGGACCCAGCTGCCGCTGGTGGTCCAGGGAACGGCGCAAGTCGACCGGAAGCGGGTGATAGGGGCCGTAGGAGCGCTCGGCGTCGAAGAGGAGGCGCTGGAGCTGGTCCTGCCCGGCCGTGTGCTCGCCGGTGGCGAGGAGGAGCAGGCCGACGCGGCGGCGGATGTCGAAGGCGCGGGTGAGGTCGTGCTCGTAGTACGGGAGGACCGCGCGGAACTCCGCGAGCGCGGCGGCCGTCTCGCCCAGCTGCTCCAGGCACAGGGCGGCGTCGTACCGGAACTGGAGGGTCCCGGGGTCCGCGGGCCCGGCCTCCGCGTCGCGGTCCTCCGCGAGCCGGCGGAGCTCGGGGAGGGCGCGGCGGTACTGGCCGTCGTCCATGAGGGTGGAGGCGTACTGCTTGCGCAGGATGTGCACCACGGGCGAGCGCTCGCCGTGCTCGGCGGCCGCCGCGGGCAGGATGCCGCCGAGGAGGTCCACGGCCTGGGTGAGCGAACCCTCGCCGAGCAGCCGCTTGACCTCGTCCACGGCGGCGGCGAGGTCGGTGCGCGGGGCGGCCGCGGCGCCGAGCGGGACCCGGGGGTCGGTGCGGGGGTCGTGCCGGGGAACCGCGGGTGCGGCCGGTGGCGGGGGCGGCGTCGGCGCCTGTACGGGAACGGGGACCGGCACGGTCGGCGGCGGCGCGGTGGCGGGCCGGGCCGGCCAGGGGGCGTGCGGACGGAGGAAGGGGCGGGTGGGGTCCATCGGGCCCGTGGGGGCGCCCCGCGCGGGAAGGAGCGGGAGCAGGTGCTCGTACACCTCGTGGGCGCCGGACGGGCGGGCCTGCGGGTCCTTGGCGAGGAGGCGCAGGACGAGGGCTTCGAGGGGCTCGGGGACCTCGGGCCGGATCTGCCGGATCGGCACCGGGGGCTCGTACAGGTGGCGGTGCAGGACGCCCAGGGCGGTCGAGCCGGCGAACGGTACGTCACCGCTGAGGAGTTCGTGGAGCAGGACGCCGAGCGCGTACAGGTCGGTGGACGGGCCGACGGCACCGCCCATGGCCTGCTCCGGCGCCATGTACGCCGGGCTGCCGATCGGCGAGCCGGTCTGGGTGAGGCGGGTGGTGTCCGTGTCGAGGACGGAGGCGACGCCCAGGTCGAGGACGGTGACGGAGCCGTCGGGGCGGATCATCACGTTCCGCGGCTTGAGGTCGCGGTGCACGATCGGCACCGCGTGCACGGCGGCGAGCACCGCGCACAGCTGCGCGGCGACGCAGACCGCCCACTCCCATGGGTACGGGTCGTGTTCGGCGAGGTGGTCGGCGAGGTCGGCGCCCTCCACGTACTGCATGACGAGGTAGAGGTCGTCGCCGTCGCTGCCCGCGTCGTGCACGGTCACCAGGCCGGGGTGGTCGACGTGTGCGGTCACCCGGCACTCGCGGACGAAGCGGCGCCGCAGTTCCTCGGCCGCCGTGGCGGGGCCGGTCATGGTCGCCGGCCGGAGCAGCTTCACCGCGACCCGGCGGTCGAGCCGTCCGTCGTACGCCGTCCAGACCTGGCCCATGCCGCCCTGGCCGATGACGGTGGCGAGCTCGTAACGCCCGCCGATGACACGCCCGTTCACCTGCGGTCTTCACCTTCCGGGGCGTTCTTGCGGAGCAGGTCGCTCAGCTCGTCGAGCTCGGCGCGGACCTGCTCGATCCGCGGCGCGGCGGGCGGCTGGGGGGCCTGGACCGGGGGCTCGGGCGGGGTGGAGGTGTACGGGTTGGGGCTGCCGAGCGGGCTCGGGACCGTGACGGCCGAGCCGTCGGCGCCGTAGGAGTGGCCGGGCGGCCGGTACGGCGGGGGCACCTGCTCCGCGGCCGTGCGGCGCCGCTCGAAGTGGCGGATCTCGGCGACCAGGTAGTAGGTGACCGAGCCGGCCGCGAGGACCGTGATCGTGCCAACGCCGACGAAGGCCTCCAGGGTGCTGCCCTCCTCCTCGCCGGTGGCCGCCGCGTACGCGAAGAGGGCGGCGCCGGCGACGAACGCCACGCCGCACAGCACCCAGTCCAGCGCCCTGCGGGTGACGATCGCGAGCCGCAGCAGCGGGGCCCAGGCCAGGAAGCCGCAGCTGAGCAGCGGGAGCGCGGCGAAGAGCACGCGCAGGGCGATCAGGCCGCCGGAGGCGGGGCTCTTCGGCGGCTGCGGGGCCTGCGGGGGGCCGTACATGTCGGCTGCTCCTGCTCGGACGGATCGGGATGCGGAGACGAGCGTATACACCGATGCGGACAACGGTTCCGGGATGACCGGAACCGTTGTCGAAGTGAGCGGGAGAAGCGAGAGGAGCGGCCCCCGGGGAAGGGCTCCCCGGGGGGGCGTGGGTCAGGGCGCGACCGTGCCGTCCGCCAGGCCGTCGTACAGGCCCTGTACGAGCTGGTCCCCGAGCCGGGACGTCTGCCGCAGCGCCTCCTCGAACTCGGCGAGGGCCCTGAACCGGTCCCCGAACCGCCGCTGTTCGGCCAGCGGCAGCCGCGGCAGCTGCAGGCGGCGGACGTCGAGCCGGGTCGCGGTGGAGGCGTAGCTGCTGGCCTGCCGGTTGTTGGCGGTGGCCCGGAGGAACCCGGCCAGGAACCAGGGGTCGAGGGCCGCCGGGTCGGGGCGCAGGAGCTGGAGGTTGCGGCCGAGCGCGGCGCCCTCCGCCGAGGCGTCGACGACCCGGACGGCCGCGCCGCCGCCCAGGACGGGGACGACGACGTCGCCCGCGGCGAGCAGGACCGGCTCCTCCGGCGGGCCGTCGGGGAGCGTGCCCGACGGCGGCTGGGCGGCCAGGACGTCGTGGTCGGTGAGGACGGGGACCGGGGACGCGGCGGGGGTCGTGCCCGCGCCGCCGGCGCGCAGGGTCAGCGCCCCGGCCCTGGCCAGTTCGCCGACGGTGGTCGTCGGGCGGCCGACCGGCCCGCCTCCGGCGGCGGCCGGGTCGGTCACGGGCGGCGGGGTCAGCTCCCTGGTCCGGTGCAGGGTCTCCGTCAGGCGCTCGCGCACCCCGGCCAGCTGGGCCGCGCCCTCGGCGGCGGCCGGGGGCGGCAGGTGGCGGGCGGGGGTGAGGTCGACGTCGTCGTCGAGGAGTTCGACGACGGGCACGGACCGGTTCGCCCCCGGGGTCCCGGCGACGCTCCCGTCCCGGTCGAAGGGCGTCCACGCCTCCAGCACGGCGTTCTGGACGGCCGGCCAGTCGATCCGGTCGCGGGCGTCCCGCGCGGGCCCGGCGTGCTCGGACGCGGTGTCGACGAGGAGGAGTTCGGCGGGCGACCGCTCGCCCGGGGCGGGCCGGCGCAGCACCCAGAGGTGGAGCGGGATGCCGTACGGGGGCGCGGCGCCGGCCGGGAGGGCGACGACCGCGCGCAGGGCGCCCCGGCGCAGCAGGTCGGCACGGATCCGGCGGCCCGAGCGGCGGGAGGCGGCCGCGGGCGGCATGAGGAGGACGGCGGTGCCGCCGGGGCGGAGGCGTGCCAGGGCGTGCTGGACCCAGGCGAGTTCGGACTCGGTGCGGGCCGGGAAGCCGTACTCGAAGCGCGGGTCGTAGGCCAGTTCGTCGTGGCCCCAGTTGCGCTCGTTGAACGGCGGGTGGCAGAGGACGGCGTCCGCGGCGAGCGACGGGTAGGCGTCGGCGCGCAGGCTGTCGCCGGACCGGACGCGGATGTCGGCGTCGGTGGCGAGCGCCAGGCGCAGGGCGGTGAGCGCGGCGAGGTCGGGGTCGGCGTCCTGGCCGCAGAAGGCGCCGGGGCGCTCGACCGCGGTGAGCAGGCTGCCGGTGCCGCAGGCGGGGTCGAGGACGGTGACGGGGGCGGCGTCGGCCTCTCCGGCCGCGCCCGTGGCGGCGTCCGGCTCCGTGCCCGCACCCGCACCCGCACCCGCACCGATGGCGAGGGCCGCCATGAGGGCGGCGGGGCCGGACGGGGTCAGCGTGTACTGCCGGGGGTTGGCGTCGAGGTGACGGCCGAGCAGGAACTCGAACGCCGGGCGGACCCCGGTCTCGGCCGCCAGTTCGGCGGCCCCGCGCAGGAGGGGGACGGAGGCCGCGAGCGCGGAGCTGGTGGGGGTGGGGACGGGCCGCGCGTGGCCGAGGCGCTCGCCGAGCGTCTCCTCCAGGGCGACGGGCAGCACCTCGACCAGCCGGTCGTCGGGGAGTTCGGCGAGCGAGGGCCAGGCCGCGGACCGCTCCCGTACGAGGAGGAGGGCGCACCCGGCGTGGACGAGGGCGGTGACGGCGCCCGCCGGGTGGCCGGCGATCTGCTGCCAGACCCGCTCGCGGAGCGGGACCTCGGCCAGTTTGCCCTGGTCGCGGAGCCACTGCTCGATGTCGGCGAGGGCGAAGGACGGGCTCGCCTCCGTGCCGCCGACGGGCTTGGGGAAGTCGGCGTGGCGGCGGCGCCAGTTGCTGACGGCCGCCCGGCCGACCCCGGCGAGCCGGGCGATGCCGGCGGCGGTCACCTCGGTCCCGATCACCTCTTCGCCGCTCGTCTCTCCGCCGCCTGCGTCCGCTGCGCGCTCCGGCACGTGACCCATCTCCCCTGGTTCGCCGCTTGCTCGTCCTGCTCGTCCTGCTGGTCCTCCGTGTGACACCCATCCTAACGACGAACGTCGCGGACACCACTTCACAGCGTGAGCAGACTCGTTTTTCGTGAACCGTGTTGACTCGGTTCACAGCCTCTGCTGTGATTGACCCATCGCGCCAGACATCTTCACTGTCCGGGAGGACACACTCATGTCGTACGACACCCAGGTCCCGCCTGCCGCTCCGCAGGTCATGCGCAACGGGCTCGGCACCGCGGCCCTGATCCTCGGCATCATCGGCACGGTCTCCGGCCTCATCCCGCTCCTCTTCTGGCTGGCGGGCATCCTCGGCCTGATCGCCCTGATCCTGGGCCTCGTCGCCAGGGGGCGCGTGAAGCGCCGCGAGGCGAACAACAAGGGAGTGGCGCTCACCGGCGCGATCCTGGGCCTCGCGTCCCTGATTCTCTCGGTCGTCGGCCTGGTCATCACGGTCACGGCCGTCAGCGACGCGGTCGAGGAGATCGACAAGGCGGTCAAGGACTCGGCCCCGAAGGACCCGTCCGCGTCGCCCAAGACCCCGTCCGGCGCCGCCTCCGACGCCCCCGCCGACGACGCCGGCAAGAAGGACAAGGGCGCGGGCCTCGCCGACGGCGACACCTCGGTCTACGACGACGACCTCAAGGTCACCGTCTCGGACCCGAAGGCGTACACGCCGGGTGAGTACGCGATCGGCCACACCAAGGGCAACACGGCCTACAAGGTCACCGTCGTCATCGAGAACGGCGGCAAGGAGAAGTTCGACACCACCCTGGTGTCCCTGAGCGCGACGGCCGGCACGAACGGCGTCGCCGCCGAGCAGATCTTCGACGACCAGATCGGCGCGGGCTTCGAGGGCACCATCATGCCCGGCAAGAAGGCCACCATCACCGTCGCTTTCGACGCCCCCAAGAACGCCAAGAACCTGACCGTCGAGGTCAACCCCGGCTTCACCTACGACGCCTCCCAGTGGGAGCTGAAGGTCGGCTGACCCAGCCGGACCAGGCACCGCCGGCCGGGACCAGGCACCGCCGAGCAGAACCGGCACCAGACCCTCCCGCACACCCCGGAACCACCCGCCCCACCAGGACCGGGGGCCCTCAGGGGCCCCCACCGCCCGTACGACCCCCATCGGAGACACCCCCATGCGCGCCCTCACCCGCCCCCGGACCCACCGCACCGCTCGTACCGCTCGTACCGCCGCAGCCGCACTCCTGTGCGCCGCGGTCGCGGGCGGCGCCACCGGCTGCGGCCACTTCATGGACGACCCGGAGCCGCTGGGGCCCTTCGGCGGGCTGACGGGATCGGAGGTCGTCGACAAGGCGTTCGCGGCGACGAGGACGGCGAAGTCGCTGACCGTCGACGTCGACGTCAAGTCCCCCGTCGAGCCGGTGAAGGCCTATCTGTCCCTCGACGGGCAGGGGAAGTGCGCCGGCACGCTGACCATGGGCGCGAAGAACACGGTGGAGATCGTCAAGGCCGACGACGAGGACGTCTACCTGCGCTTCGACGAGGCCTTCCTCCGCGAGCAGGTCAAGGAGGACGGCCCCGAGGCGCAGGACGCCATGGTCAAGGAGCTCAAGGGACGCTGGGTGAAGTCGTCCGCGAGCGAGGCCGACTCCGACGGGATGCTGGAGCTCTGCGACCTGGACGAGCTGCTCGACGGGTTCGAGCCGGGCTCGACCGACATCGCGAGGGGCGCCGAGACCACCGTCGACGGCCACCGGGCACTGGCGCTCACGGAGCCGGGCGACGCCGGCGAGACGAGCACGGTCTACGTCGCCGCGGAAGGCACCCCGTACGTCCTGAGGATCGTCACGAAGGGCGGCGAGGAGCCCGGGACGATCACGTTCTCCCACTACGGACAGCCCGTCGTGGCCAAGGTCCCGGCGGCCGAGGACGTCGTCGTCACCGACTGAGCCGCACGGACGCGCACGCGGGGCGGGGCCGCCACAGGGGAGCGGCCCCGCCCCGCGTGCACGTACCCGACCTCACACCCGGTCCCGGGACTCCGCGCACCCCGCCGTACGCGCGTGCGTCAGACGCGGTGGCGCACCCAGACGTTGGGCTCGACGTAGACCGCGTAGCCGCGCGTGGCCTGGCAGTGGACCGGCACCAGCGCGCCGTCGACCCGGACGGGGCCGTCCGCGTCGAAGGGGAGTCCGGTCCACGCGCGCCACTCCTCGACCGAGCCGGAGACGGTCATCGAGGCCGGGGCCACCGCCTCGATGCGGCCACCCGCGCGCACGTGGGCACGGAGCCACGGGTCGTGCGGCAGACCGTCGGCCTCGCGGGTGCGGAAGGCGTACTCGTGGATGGAGGTCTCCGCCTCCAGGTGCTTGCCGTTGGGGCGGACCGGCGCGACCAGTTCGGCGAAGCCGAGCCGGCGGACGTTCTCCCGCATGGCGGCGAGCATCCGGTGCGAGAGGCCCTTGCCGAGGTGGCCGAGGTCGACGGTGATCTCGATCGCGCTCACGGTGTCGGCCTCCCGGCCGTGCCGCAGGTCGGAGAAGGCCCAGTTGAGGACCTCGTCCCACCCCCGGGCGGGCAGCCCGCGGCGGCCCTCCGCGTCGAGCCGGAAGGGCACGCTGAAGCCACGGGCGACGACCGAGCCCGTCGCGTCGGTGGCGACGAGCACGTACTCCGGGAACTCCCGGACGATCCGGCCCATGTTCGCCCAGCCGACCGGGTCGTACATCATGAACTCGGGCCACAGGTCCTTCATGGACCACATCGACCCTTCGAGCTCGGGTCGTTCGGCGAGGGTCGATATGTCGAGGTCCATGCGACCAGAGTAGAGATCGCTGCCTTCTACACCAACCAACTTTCCAGTCGGTTTGGTGAAAGTTTCCCGACAGGGCCTCCCCTTAAGGGAGTTCCTGCTGCGGACAGCCGCCGAGGACCCGCTTCATCGCGTCCCGCTCCCCCTCCGTCACCCACACCCCGTACTTCTTCTTCACCGCGACCTGCCGGGCCACGTACGCGCAGCGGTAGTCCTTGTTCGGCGGCAGCCAGGTGGCCGCGTCGCCGTCGGACTTGCGGCGGTTGGCGGAGGCGTCGACGGCGAGGAGGTTGAGCGGGTCGTTGGCGAAGCGGCGCCGGGTCTCCCCGTCCCACTTCTGCGCGCCCTTCTGCCAGGCGTCGGAGAGCGCGACGACGTGGTCGATGTCGACCTTGCTGCGACCCCGGACGTAGGAGACGGTGCCGCCCGTGTACGGGTCGTCGGCGAGCGTGCCGGAGGCGACCTTGCAACGGCCGTCCGTGAAGCGGACACCGGTCAGGTCGCGCTTGAGTATGTCGTCCCGGGTGCCGCAGCCGTTGCCGTCGACGTCCGCCCAGGAGCGGCCGAACTTCTCCCGGTCGTACCCGGTCTTCGGGGCGCGGCCCTTGACCGTGAGGGCGTCCACCGCCGCCAGGGCCGTACCCGCCGCGGCCGACTTCCCGCCCGAGCCGCCGCCGGAGTCCGGGGTGCCGGTCCCGGGCGAGCAGGCGGTGCCGACGAGCGCGGTGGCGGCGAGCACCGCCGCGGCCACGGTCCTTCGATTCGTTCGATACGTCCGTTGTGTGAACACCCGGGAATCCTAGGCGGCGACCGGTGGGGCGCGTCGGGAGACCCGGCCACCCCGCCCGGTCACGGCCGCTGGGGCGCGTCGGGAGACGCGGCCGCTTCGCCCGGTCACGGCCGGTGCCGGTGCCGGTGGGTCAGACCTTGCCGATGCCCAGGGTGTTCTCGGCGGGCAGCAGGCCGGAGCCGATGGCCGCGAGCCACGGGCCGCCGAGGAGGTCGGCGAGCCGGGCGGTGGCGTCCGGGCCGAGGGCGGCCCAGGGCTCGGCGGCCAGGACGTCCGTGCGCAGCTCGACCTCGGCGCGCAGGGCGCGGCCCGCCTCGGTGGCGGCCCCGGCCGGGTCGAGGAGGCCGCGGGCGGTCAGGCGGGCGCGGGCGGCCGACCAGGCGGCGGCGGACCAGCCGCGGCTCTCGAAGACGGGCTCGGGGGCGGCCCCGATCGCCGCGAACGAGACGAGCGCCTCGGTCGGGTCGAGCCCGGCGGCGAGGAGGGCGGCGAGGTGTCCGTCGCCGCGGTGCTCGCGCAGGACCGTCGCGGCCTGCCAGAGGACGAGGTGCGGGGCGTCGGGCCAGGGCAGCCCGGCGTTGGCGGCGGCGAGCGGCCGTCCGGCCAGGCCGAGCGGCCGGACGGCCTCCGCGGCGCGGCGGGCCAGGGTGGCGGCCTCGGCGAGTCCGGGGCTCTCGACGGCGTCCTCGCCGAGGACGGCCCGGTAGGTGCGGTCGACGGCCCGCAGCCGGGCGGCGAGCACCTCCGCCGGGGCGGCCGTCTCCCAGACGGCGGGGACGTACCGGGCGACCATGGCGGGGCTGAAGCTGTAGAAGGCGGACGTCACCGGGACCGGCCCGGGGGCGCCGAGGGGCGCGGCCCGCCAGGCGAAGTAGGAGGGCCAGCGCTCGGCGGTGTCGTAGCCGAGGGCCGCGGCCTCGTCGAAGGCCTCGGGGGCGTAGTAGAGCAGGGCGTGCAGGGGTTCGAGCAGATGCCACATCTGGCGCACGCGCCCGGGCTCCACGGTCTCGGCGGCCCGCGCGGCTTCGGCGGCCCGGCCGGCCGCATGCGCGGCCGGGGCGGCCTCGTCGGCCGTACGCCCGGCCGCGGCGGTCTCCTCGGCCGTACGCGCCGCTCGGGTGGCCAGGGCAGCCGCCCCCCTCGCTTCGACGGCCTGGCCGGCCGCGCCGGCCGCCTCTTCCGGCCGGGTCTCCAGGGGCTTCACGGGTTCCATGACGTCCTCCTCGCACCATCGACTTGTCACTGACTAGATTGCTCCCGGCCCCTGCAACTTGTCAATGACTAGATACGGGCTAGGCTGCTGCCATGACGAGCCGGAACAGCTACCACCACGGCGACCTGCGGCAGGCCGTCCTCGCCGCCGCCCTCGACGTCATCGCCGCCGAGGGCCCCGGAGCACTGAGCCTGCGCGACCTCGCCCGCCGGGCCGGGGTCTCCCACGCCGCCCCCGCCCACCACTTCAAGGACCGCACCGGCCTCCTCACCGCCATCGCGGCCCAGGGCCACGACCTGCTCGCCGACACCCTCGCCGGCGCGCCCGAGCTGGCCGAACGCGGTGTGCGGTACGTGCGGTTCGCCGTCGACCACCCCGCCCACTTCACCGTCATGTTCCAGCCGGAGCTGCTGCGCGCCGACGACCCGGCCCTCCTCGCCGCCAAGGACCGCGCCTCCGCCGAACTGCGCGCCGGCGTCACCGACCTGAAGGGCGTCCCCGACGCCCGCACCGCCGGCATCGCCGCCTGGTCCCTCGCCCACGGCTTCGCGACCCTGCTCCTCACCCACAACCTGGACGACCCCGTCGGCGGCCGCGACCCGGGAGACGTGTTCCGCTCCCTGACCGGCGCCGTGTTCGGCGCCCCCAACAGCTGACGTTTCCTCACTTCCCTTGCCAGACAAGGGAATAGACGGAGCCGATCGCGCCTTGAAACCTATGTGCGCCCCACCGGCGCAAGTGATCGAACTCCACGGGGGAAACACCAGATGAGCACCCGCACGACCCTCCGGCGCAGTGCCGCCGCCCTGCTCGCCACGACCACCCTGACCCTCCTGCCGACCACCGCGACGGCGACCACGAGCCCGGGCACGACCGCGGGCCGTCACGCGGACGGCGGATGGCGCGGCGCCTGGGCGGCCTCCCCGCAGACGGCGGTCGAGACCCTCGTCCCCAACTGGTCGCAGGAGGGCTTCGCCGACCAGACGGTCCGCCAGGTCGTACGCGTCACCACGAGCGGCACCCGGACCCGGATCGAGCTCACCAACCGGTACGGCACCACCCCGCTGCGGATCACCGGCGCCACCGTCGCCCGTACCGCCGACGGCAGCGCGGTCGAGCCCGGCTCCGTACGGCGGCTGCTGTTCGGCAACCGGCCGTCCGTGACCATCCCGGCCGGCGGCACCCTCCGCAGCGACGCCGCGCACCTCCCCGTCGAGGCCTTCGAGTCGCTGACCGTCACCCTCTACCTGGCGGGCGGGACCGGGCCCGCCACCTTCCACCAGTTCTCCACGGCCACCAGCTACCGCGCGAACGGCGACCACCGCGCCGACGTGTCCGGAACCGCCTTCGGGGAGAGCACCGACGCCTGGTACTACCTCTCCGGCGTCGAGGTCTCCGGCGGCCGGGAGGCCGGACGCCGGAACGGCGTCGTCACCTTCGGCGACTCCATCACCGACGGCGTCGGCTCCACGGCGAACGCGGACAACCGCTACCCCGACGAGCTCGCCGAACGCCTCGCCGCCGCCGGACGGCCCCGTGCCGTCCTCAACCACGGCATCGGCGGCAACCAGGTCGTCAACGACACCACCTGGGCCGGCGAGAGCGCCCTGACCCGCTTCCGCAAGGACGTCCTCACCGAACCCGGCGTCCGGACCGTCGTCCTCTTCGAGGGCATCAACGACATCGGCGGCAGCGGCCCCGCCTTCCCCGGCGGCCCCACCCCCGAGGTCTCCGTCGACCGGCTGATCGCCGGCCACCTCACCCTCGTCCGCGAGGCCCGCGCCAAGGGCCTCAAGGTCATCGGCGCCACCCTCACCCCCATCGCGGGCTCCTTCTACGACAGCCCGGAGAACGAGGCCAAGCGGAACGCCTTCAACCAGTGGGTCCGCACCTCCGGCGCGTACGACGCCGTCGTCGACTTCGACCGCGCCGTCGCCGACCCGGCCCACCCGGACCGCGTCCTCCCCGCCTACGACGCCGGCGACCACCTCCACCTGAGCGACGCCGGCTACACCGCCCTGGCCCGCGCCCTGGACCTCGACGAGTTCTGACCGGCACCCCGCCCGGACCGGCCCGCCCAGCGGACCGGTCCGGGCGGCACCGTCACGAACCCAGGATCGTCGTCAGGAACTCCCCGGTCCACGCCAGGAGTTCGCGGCCCACCACCGGCTTGCCGCCGATCTTGCCCGTCGTCGGGCGCGGGACGAGGATCTGGTGGACGGCCGGCTTGATGACCGTGCGCGGGTGGAGGCGCTTGAGGCGCAGCTCCTGCGACTCGCGCAACTCGACCGGGGCGAAACGGATGTTGGAGCCCTGGAGGACGATCTCGCCGACGCCGCAGGCACGGGCCAGCATCCGCAGGCCGGCCACCAGGAGCAGGTTCTCGACCGGCTCGGGCAGCTTGCCGTAGCGGTCGGTGAGCTCCTCGCGCACGGCCCTGATGTCCTCCTCCGAGTTCGCGGAGGCGATCGACCGGTAGGCCTGGAGCCGCAGCCGCTCGCCGGGGGCGTAGTCGTGCGGCATGTGGGCGTCGACCGGGAGCTCGATCTTCACCTCCAGCGGCGCCTCCTCCTCCACGGCGCCCTCCATCTGCGCCCGGTAGTCCGCGACCGCCTCGCCGACCATCCGCACGTACAGGTCGAAGCCGACGCCCGCGATGTGGCCGGACTGCTCGCCGCCGAGGAGGTTGCCCGCGCCGCGGATCTCCAGGTCCTTCATGGCGACGTACATGCCGGCGCCCATCTCGGTGTGCTGGGCGATCGTCGCGAGCCGCTCGTGCGCGGTCTCGGTCAGCGGCTTCTCCGGCGGGTACAGGAAGTACGCGTACCCGCGCTCGCGGCCCCGGCCGACGCGGCCGCGCAGCTGGTGGAGCTGCGAGAGGCCGAAGTTGTCGCCGCGCTCCACGATGAGGGTGTTGGCGTTGGAGATGTCGATGCCGGACTCCACGATCGTCGTGGAGACGAGCACGTCGAACTTCTTCTCCCAGAAGTCCACCACGACCTGTTCCAGCGCCGTCTCCGACATCTGGCCGTGCGCGGTCGCGATCCGCGCCTCGGGAACGATCTCCCGGAGGCGGGCCGCCGCCCGGTCGATCGAGTCCACCCGGTTGTGGATGTAGAAGACCTGGCCCTCGCGCAGGAGTTCACGGCGCACGGCCGCGCCGATCTGCTTCTCCTCGTAGGGGCCGACGAAGGTGAGGACCGGGTGGCGCTCCTCCGGCGGGGTGGTGATCGTCGACATCTCGCGGATGCCGGTCACCGCCATCTCCAGGGTGCGCGGGATCGGGGTCGCGGACATGGTCAGCACGTCGACGTTGGCCCGGAGCTTCTTCAGCTGCTCCTTGTGCTCGACGCCGAAGCGCTGCTCCTCGTCGACGATGACCAGGCCCAGGTCCTTGAACTTCGTCTCCGACGAGAACAGCCGGTGGGTGCCGATGACGACGTCGACGGAGCCCTCCCGCAGCCCCTCCAGGGTCGCCTTCGACTCGGTGTCGGTCTGGAAGCGGGACAGCGCCCGCACCTTCACCGGGAACTGGGAGTAGCGCTCGCTGAAGGTGCCGAAGTGCTGCTGCACGAGCAGGGTCGTCGGGACCAGCACCGCCACCTGCTTGCCGTCCTGGACGGCCTTGAACGCCGCCCGCACCGCGATCTCCGTCTTGCCGTAGCCGACGTCGCCGCAGATCAGACGGTCCATGGGGACCGTCTTCTCCATGTCCTCCTTCACCTCGGCGATGGTGGACAGCTGGTCGGGCGTCTCCACGTACGGGAAGGCGTCCTCCAGCTCGCGCTGCCAGGGGGTGTCCGCGCCGAAGGCGTGCCCGGGGGCCGCCATCCGGGCCGAGTACAGCTTGATCAGGTCGGCCGCGATCTCCTTGACGGCCTTCTTCGCCCGCGCCTTCGTCTTCGTCCAGTCCGCGCCGCCGAGCCGGTGCAGGGTCGGCGCCTCGCCGCCCACGTACTTGGTGACCTGCTCCAGCTGGTCGGTCGGGATGTAGAGCCGGTCACCGGGCTGGCCGCGCTTGGCGGGGGCGTACTCGACGAGGAGGTACTCGCGGGTGGCGCCCTGGACGGTCCGCTGGACCATCTCGACGTACCGGCCGACGCCGTGCTGCTCGTGCACGATGTAGTCGCCGACCTCCAGGGTCAGCGGGTCGATCGTCTTGCGGCGCTTGGCCGGCATCCGCTGGCCGTCCTTGCCCGCGGCCTTCTGGCCGGACAGGTCGGTCTCGGTGAGGACGGCGAGCTTGAGTGCGGGGTCGACGAAGCCGTAGTCGATGGAGCCGGTGGACACGTGCACGACGGCCGGGGAGATCTCGGCGAGGTCGGCGTCGAGACGGGCGGGGATGCCCTCGCCGCCGAGGACCTCGACCGTGCGGGACGCGGGGCCGTGCGCCTCCGTCACGTAGACCGTGCGCCAGCCGTCGGCCAGCCAGCCCTTGGTGTCGGCGAGCGCGCGTGCGGTGTCGCCGCGGTACGACTCGGGGGCGTGCATCCCGAGCGTCAGCGTGTCCCCGTCGGCGTCGGCCGCGTCCGCCGCGAACGGCGACACCGACCACCAGGCGATGTCCAGCTCCCGCGCCCGGTCCCGCACGTCCGCGATCCCCCACAGCGAGGCGGCGCCCACGTCGATCGGGGCCTCGCCGCCACCGGCGGTCGCCGCCCAGGACGCCTGGAGGAACTCCTGCGAGGTGGCCACCAGGTCCGCCGCCCGGGTACGGACCCGCTCGGGGTCGCAGACCACGGCCATGGCGCCCTTCGGCAGCACGTCCAGGAGGAGCTCCATGTCGTCGACGAGGACGGGGGCGAGGGACTCCATGCCCTCGACCGCGATGCCCTCGGCGATCTTGTTCAGGAGCTCGCCCAGCTCGGGGTGGGCCTCGGCGAGGTCCCGGGCCCTCGCCCGCACCTCGTCCGTCAGCAGCAGCTCCCGGCAGGGCGGCGCCCACAGACCGTGCTCGGCCACTTCCAGGGACCGCTGGTCGGCGACCTTGAAGTAGCGGATCTCCTCGACGTCGTCGCCCCAGAACTCGATCCGGAGCGGGTGCTCCTCGGTCGGCGGGAAGACGTCCAGGATGCCGCCGCGCACGGCGAACTCGCCGCGCTTCTCGACCAGCTCCACCCGGGAGTACGCGACCGCCGCCAGGCCCTCGACGACCTCGTTCAGATCGGCCGTGTGCCCGGACCGCAGCGCCACGGGCTCCAGGTCCCCCAGGCCCTTGACCTGCGGCTGGAGCACGGAACGGATGGGGGCGACGACCACGCTGACCGGGCCGGCGGCCGGGTCGTCGTCCCTGGGGTGCGCGAGGCGGCGCAGCACGGCGAGGCGGCGGCCGACGGTGTCCGAGCGCGGCGAGAGCCGCTCGTGCGGCAGCGTCTCCCACGACGGGTACTCCACGACCGTGTCCGGGTCGAGCAGCGACCGCAGCGCGGCCGCCAGGTCCTCCGCCTCCCGGCCGGTGGCGGTCACCGCGAGCACCGGCCGCCCCGAGTCACGGGCCAGTGCGGCCAGCGCGAACGGCCGCGCCGCCGCCGGGCCGACCAGGTCCACATGCGGTCGGTTCCCGTCGGCGGCGGCCTTCACCGCCTCGGCGAGGGCCGCGTCCTTGACGACGACATCGAGCAGACCGTGCAGGCTCATGAGGGTGTCCATCCCGAGGGGTGCCGGAGGCGGGCAACGCGAACAGCCCGACACGTCGTACGGGCCGGGGTGTCCAGCGTACGACGGTGCACCGACAGCCGCTTCCGAAACACGGGCGGCCCCGGTGGAGCTCCACCGGGGCCGTACCGCTGCGAGCCGGGTCCGCTACTCGGTCGCGATCGCGTTCAGGACGTTCATCCGGCCGGCCCGGAAGGCCGGGACCAGGGCCGCGAAGAGGCCCACGAACGCCGACCCGACGAACACCGTGAGGATGGTCGGCCACGGGATCTCCAGGACGCCCAGGCCCTCCAGGGCCAGCAGCTTCTGGGCGGCCGTGCCCCAGCCCATGCCCAGGCCGAGGCCGAGCAGGGCGCCGAAGAGGGCGATGACCACCGACTCCAGCCGGATCATGCGGCGCAGCTGGCGGCGCGAGAGGCCGATGGCCCGCATGAGGCCGATCTCGCGGGTCCGCTCGACCACCGAGAGGGCCAGGGTGTTCACCACGCCGAGGACCGCGACGACGATCGCCAGGGCGAGGAGCCCGTACACGATGTTGAGCAGCTGGCCGACCTGGTCCTTCAGGTCCTCCTTGTAGTCGGCCTGGTTGCTCACCTTGTACTGCGGGTAGGGCGCGAGGGCGTCCTTGATCGCCTGGTAGGCCTCCGCGTCGCGGCCGTCCTGCGCGGAGGCGAGGAGCAGCGTGGACTGCGGCATCCGGTCGGCGGGAAGGGCGGCGGAGGCGGTCGAGAGGGCCGTGTACATGGCGCCCTTGTCGACGTTGGACTCGTCGGAGGTGATCGCGGCGACCTTCAGCCGTACGGTCTCGCCGTGGGCGAAGGCGACGGCGAGGGTGTCGCCGACCTTGACGCCGTGCTCGGTCGCGTAGTCGCTGCCGACGGACATGGCGCCCGGGCCCCACGCGTCGGCCAGCCGGCCGGCGACGGTCTCGCGGCGCAGGTCCCGCGGGTACGTCGGGTCGGTGGCGGCGAGGCCGTGCTCGAAGGTGCCGCCCTTCGGGTCGGTGATCGTGGCGTCGACCCACTTGTACTCGGTGACGTGGTCGAGGCCGGGGACCTTCTCCACGGCGGCCTGGGCCTGCGGGACGACCGGCTGGCCGGTGGCGTTCTGCACGATGAAGTCGGCGCCGACGGACCGGTCGAGTTCCTCGGTGGCCGAGGCGACCATGGAGGAGCCGACCACCGACAGGCAGGCGACGAGCGCGAGGCCGATCATCAGGGCGGCGCCGGTGGCGCCGGTGCGGCGCGGGTTGCGCAGGGCGTTGCGTTCGGCCATCCGGCCGACCGGTCCGAAGACCCGCAGGACGACGACGCCGAGGACGCGGACCACGCCGCCCGCGAGGAGCGGGCCGACGACGACGAAGCCGAGGAGCGAGAGGACGACGCCGAGGCCGAGCCAGAGGGAGCCGGGTCCGGCCTCCGCCGCGCGGGTCGCGGTCCACAGCGCGGCGGCACCCGCGGCCGTGAGGAGCAGCCCGATCGTGCCCCGCACCAGGCCGGCCTTTCCGTCGGCGGGGGTGCCCGCGTCGCGGAGGGCCGCCATCGGGGAGACCTTCCCGGCCCGGCGGGCGGGGATGTAGGCGGCGAGGACGGTGACGAGGACGCCGAGGGCGAGGCCGACGGCCGGGGTCGTCCACCTGACGGTGAGGTCGTCGGTGGACAGCTCCATGCCCATCGAGGACATCAGTTCCATGAGGCCGACGGCGAGGCCTACACCGGCGGCGACACCGGCGACGGAGCCGACGACGCCGAGGAGCAGGGCCTCGACGAGGACGGAACGGTTGACCTGCTTGCGGCTGGAGCCGATGGCCCGCATGAGGCCGATCTCGCGGGTGCGCTGGGCGACCAGCATCGAGAAGGTGTTGACGATGAGGAAGATGCCGACGAGGAAGGCGATCCCGGCGAAGCCGAGCATCGCGTACTTCATGACGTCGAGGAAGCTCGCGACGTCCTCGCGGCCCGCGTCGGCGGTCTCGGCGGCGGTCTTCAGGTCGTAGCCGGTGCCGAGCGCGGCGGCGACGTTCGCCTTGAGGGCGTCGTCGGTGACGCCGGGCTCGGCGTCGACCATGACCTGCGTGAACAGGCCCTCCTTGCCGAGGAGTCCGCGCTGGGCCGCGCCCGTCTCGAAGTAGACGACGGTGGCGCCCGGGTTGGTGACCTTGAAGTCGACGATGCCGGTGATGGTGGTGGTGAAGTCGCCGGTGGCGGCGATGGTCCGGAGCGTGTCGCCGAGCTTCAGGCCGTGCTTGTCGGCGGTGCCCCGGTCGACGACGACGTCGGTGGGGCCGCGCGGCTCGTGGCCGGTGGTGAGCTCCACCGAACGCAGCTCGTACGGGCTCCAGTTGACGGCGATGGTGGGCGCGCCGCTGGTCGGCCCGACGTTCTTGTTCCTCGCGTCGACGACGGTGACGGCGAGGGAGGCGACGGAGCCCTGGGCGTCCTGGACGCCCTCGGCCCTGCGCACCTTCTCGACGAGGGAGGCGGGGAGGGCCTCGGGGCGGCCGGTGTCCGGGGTCTCGTCGGACGGGTCGGCGTTCGGCGGGCTGACGGTGACGTCGGACGCGGTCACCGCGAACAGCTTGTCGAACGTCGTGTTCATGGTGTCGGTGAACACCAGGGTGCCGCTGACGAACGCGACGGACAGCAGGACGGCGATGGCGGAGAGCGCCATCCGGCCCTTGTGCGCGAAGAAGTTGCGCAGCGAGGTCTTGAGGACGCTCATGACGTCCGCCCGCGCGCGTCGAAGTCCTTCATCCGGTCGAGGACGGCTTCGGCCGTCGGCCGCTCCATCTCGTCCACGATCCGCCCGTCGGCGAGGTACAGCACCCGGTCCGCGTAGGAGGCGGCGACCGGGTCGTGGGTGACCATCACGATCGTCTGCCCCAGTTCGTCCACCGACGTCCGCAGGAAGCCGAGCACCTCAGCGCCGGCCCGCGAGTCCAGGTTTCCGGTGGGCTCGTCCCCGAAGATGATCTCCGGTCGGGCGGCCAGCGCCCGCGCCACCGCCACCCGCTGCTGCTGGCCGCCGGACAGCTCGTTCGGCCGGTGCTTCAGCCGCTCGGACAGGCCGACCGTGTCCACCACGCGCCGCAGCCACTCCGCGTCCGGCTTGCGGCCCGCGATGTCCATCGGCAGCGTGATGTTCTCGATGGCGCTCAGCGTCGGGAGCAGGTTGAACGCCTGGAAGATGAAACCGATCCGGTCCCGCCGCAGCTGCGTCAGCTTCTTGTCCTTGAGGCCGGTGATCTCGGTCTCGTCCAGGAAGATCTGCCCGCTGGTCACGGTGTCGAGTCCGGCGAGACAGTGCATCAGGGTCGACTTGCCCGACCCCGAGGGGCCCATGATCGCGGTGAACCGGCCGCGGGCGATGTCGACGTCGACGGAGTCCAGCGCCACGACCCGGGTCTCCCCCGCGCCGTACGCCTTCACGACCTGACGCGCCCGCGCGGCGACGGCCGTGCTTTCTCCCGTACCCCCGTGCCTGGGGATGGTCACAGCCGAAGTCACGGTGTCTCCTCGAATCAGTGGCTTGGTTTGTAAGTTCAAGTTAAGAAGCCGCCGCCTCCCTCCACCTCCTCCGCCGGTACGAACGACCCCTGGCCCCTATGGGGGAGAAGCCCCTAGGGGTTCTCAACCGTGGGGTCGAGTGAGACCCTGACCCCTGACATTTAGGTGTACGAAGAAAGGAAGGGTGCGCGGTGACGGAACCGTCGACGACCCGGGCCGGAGCCGAGCCGACACCCGCGCCCTCCACCCCCGCCGCCGCGCGACGGGGACCCGTCGTCGCCGCACTCATGATCACCATGGGGCTGGCCGCCATCGACGGGACGATCGTGTCCACGGCCGTACCGCAGATCGTCGGCGACCTCGGCGGACTCGCCGTGTTCTCCTGGCTGTTCTCCGGCTACCTGCTCGCCGTCACCGTCACGCTCCCGGTCTACGGCAAGCTCAGCGACACCTTCGGCCGCAAGCCCGTCCTCATCGCGGGCGTGATCCTCTTCGTGGCCGGCTCACTGCTGTGCGCCGCCGCCTGGAACATGGCGTCGCTCATCGCCTTCCGCGTCGTCCAGGGCTTCGGCGGCGGCGCCCTCCAGGGCACGATCCAGACCATCGCCGCCGACCTGTACCCCCTGAGCGAACGACCCAAGATCCAGGCGAAGCTCTCCTCCGTCTGGGCCGCGTCCTCCGTCGCCGGACCCGCCGCCGGCGGCCTCCTCGCCGGCTACGCCGACTGGCGCTGGATCTTCCTCGTCAACCTGCCGGTCGGCCTCCTCGCCCTCTGGCTGATCGGCCGCCACCTCGTCGAACCCGCCCGCACCGCCCCCCGCGAACGCGTCCGCATCGACTGGGCCGGAGCCCTCGCCATCTTCGCGACCGGCGCCCTGCTCCTCACCGCCCTCGTCCAGGGCGGGGTCGCCTGGCCCTGGCTCTCCGCGCCCTCCCTCGGGCTCCTCGCCGGATCCGCCGTCCTCGCCGCCGTGACCGTCGTCGTCGAACGGCGCGCCGCCGAACCGATCATCCCCGGCTGGGTCTGGCGCCGCCGCACGATCTCCGCCGTCAACCTCGCCCTCGGCGCCCTCGGCCTGCTCATGGTCGCCCCGACCGTCTTCCTGCCGACCTATGCCCAGTCGGTCCTCGGCCTCGGCCCGATCGCCGCCGGTTTCGTCCTCTCCGTGATGACCCTCAGCTGGCCCGTCTCCGCCGCCTTCTCCAACCGCCTCTACACCCGCATCGGCTTCCGCCTCACCGCCGTCCTCGGCATCTCCGGCGCCCTCCTCGTCCTCCTCGCCTTCCCCCTCCTGCCCTTCCCCGGCGAACCCTGGCAGCCCGCACTCCTCATGCTGCTCCTCGGCGCGGCCCTCGGCCTCTTCCAACTCCCGCTGATCGTCGGCGTCCAGTCCACCGTCCCCTACGAGGAACGCGGCACCACCACCGCCTCCGTCCTCTTCTGCCGCCAGGTCGGCCAGAGCATCGGCGCCGCCGTCTTCGGCGCCCTCGCCAACTCCGTCCTCGCCTCCCGCCTGGGCGGCACCGCCGACCTCGACACCCTCGCCCGCGCCCTCGACGCCCCCGCCTCCCTCACCGCCGACGCCCTGGACCACCTCCGCCGCGCGGTCGACGCGGCCGTCGACTACGTCTACCTGGGGGCGGCCGGCGCCGCCGCACTCGCCCTCCTCGTCCTCCTCACCCTCGCGCCGCGCCGCTTCCCCGTCCTGCCGGAGGAGGGGGAGCGGCGCGCCGCGGAGTGAGGCGGAGTGAGGCGGAGTGAGGCGGAGTGAGGGCCCGGGGCCCGTCAGAACGCCGCGTCGATCCAGTTGCCCGGCTCGACCAGACCGTTGCGCACCGCGCCCTTGAAGGGCGCCCGCCAGTCCCCCGTGCCCTCGTAGAGGTACGAGCTTTCGTTCACCCCGAGCAGGTCCGCACGCCCGTCTCCGTCGGCGTCACCGATGCCGACGACGTCCCGGTACGCGTTCCAGCCGCCGCCCAGCCTGACCCGCGGCGCGAAGGTGCCGTTGCCGAGGCCGAGGTACATCCAGAGGACGCCGGCCCTGTCACGGGCGACGAGGTCGCCGGCGGGTGCACCGGCGAGGTTGCCGGTCGCGGTGATCTGGTTGTAGACCCCCCACCCGGTGCCGATCTTCTTCCGCGCGGAGAGCGGGGCGTTGGCATTGCCGGTGCCGGGGTAGAGCCACAGCCCGCCGGCCCTGTCCGTCGCCAGGAGGTCGGACCTCCCGTCGCCGGTCAGGTCGCTGCCGCCGGTGACCTGGTCGTAGACCTGCCAGCCGGTGCCGATCCTCGTACGCCCCGAGAACGGCTTCTCGCCGATGCCGGTGCCCTGATAGAGCCAGAGCGCCCCGCTCCCGTCACGGGCGACGGTGTCGGCCACGGACGTGCCCGCGACGTTCCCGACGGACTCCATCCGGTCGTAGACCTGCCAGCCGGTCCCGACCGGCAGTCCTCCCGTGGGGGTCACGTTGTCGCCGACGGGCGTCCGCGTCGTGCCGACGCGCCGCAGTTCGCCGTCCCCCCAGCGGACGAACAGGTCCGGGGTGCCGTCGTCGTTGTAGTCGTGCGCACCCACGGGCCGCGTCACGGTGAAACGGCCGGTCGCCCTGAGCTCGGGGCCGATGCCCTCGTCCGGGCGTGCGGTGAGCACCCACTCGTACTCACCGTTGGGGGCGGTCCCGAGGTCCTGGCTGCCCTCCAGGCTCTTCTTTCCGTCCCAATGCCAGGTGATCCGGCGCGGCGTCCCGGGGGTGACCCCGTACGGGACGGACCACCCGTCCCGTACCGTCGTGCGGCTGCGCACGTGGGTCAGGGTCACCCAAACCCGGCTGTCCGCCCGCGACAGGTCCCAGCTGAAGTCGACGCCGCGCTCGACCTGTTCGCCGGTGAGCGCCTTCGGGGTGTCGGAGCCGGTGAGGGTCACGACCGTCGACTGCCCGGTGGACGCGACGAGTTCGACGTCCGGCCGTCCGCCGTCGTCGCGCGGCGAGATCCGGTAGAGGCCCTCGCCCCGCTCGGGGGTGCCACCGCGCACCAGGAGGGTGCCGTCGGGGCCGGTGACGGCGGAGGAGAACGCGGTGAGGAGGGCTTCCTTCTCGCCGGTCTCGATCGACTGGACGGTGAAGGGCCTCATCATCGGGTTCGCCGCGCCGTCGAGGAAGGTGGACGCGCTGATGTGGGCCTTCTGGCCGGTCGCGAGCCAGCTGCCGACCAGGTAGAGCGGGGCGGAGGCGTCGGCTTCGGCGTCCGGGATCCACCGCGGCGTGGTGGTGCCGCGCTTGAGGGCGACGATCCCGTCACCCCCCGGTCGGGCCTCACGCCAGGCCACGTGCGTGGCGGACACCGTGCCGTGCCACGCCCACTCGTCCTCGGCCTGGAGGTTCCAGGAATCCGCCCCCGAAGCGAGGTCGACGAGGATCTTGGCGGGTATCCGCGTCTCGCCGATCAGGCAGTCGTAGAGCGCGGAGGCGGTGTCCGTCCACGCCTCGTCGGCGGCGTCGCAGTCGACGAGGGCCCCTCCGACCAGCTTGCGGAGCTTCGGCGTGCCGCCGGCGAGCACGGCGGCGTCGAGCGTGGCGGCGTACTGCACCCGGTAGCCGCCCTCGTACTTCCCGAGGAGCAGGGTGTCGCCGGCCAGGCCCGAGTACGAGTAGTCGCCGAGCGCGTCGAGGTCGATCTCCACGGACGTCACAGCGGGCTTCGACACGTCGTGGATCCGGATCAGCGAACTGACGGACAGCAGGGCCCGGTTGCCGGTGACGACGAGGTCCGAACCGCCTCCGGCGGCGGCGGCCCCGGGCAGCACCGTCGACGAGCCGTCCGCGTAGCGGGTCCAGCGGTACTCGGGCGTGCCGCCGCGCGTCTTCGACAGGAAGCCTTGGGGCCCCGCGCCGACCACGTCCGCGTCGAGCGGGAACGCCGCCGTGGTCTGCTGCGGGTCCTGCTGTTCGGCAGCCGGGGCGGCGGCGGCCGGGAGCGCGGTGAGTGTGCCGCCCGTGGCGGCGAGGACGATGGTGACGGCGGCGGCCGCGAGACGGCGGCCGCGGGTGTGTGCGTGATGCATGTACGGGTTCCCTCCCCTGGACTCAGGAGGTTAACGGGCCCTCAGGTCACGCCCCCCGCCGCCCCGGTACCACCAGGATCGGCGACACCCTCCCGAGCCCGGCATGACCGGCGGGATCGGCAGGATCGGCAGGATCGGCAGGATCGGCAGGACGCCCCCTAGGAGGGCGGGCGCGGAACCGTCAGGCAGAAGGGGTGGCCCGCAGGGTCAAGGAGTACCCGCCACAGGTCCGGGCGGGGCTGAGAGGGGGCGAGGGTGGCGCCCCACTGGATGAGGAGGACCGTGGCCGCGTCGAGGTCGTCGACGTCGAAGTCGAGGTGGAGTTGCTGGGGGACGGTCTGCGCGGGCCAGGTCGGGGGGCGGTAGTCGTCGACGCGCTGGAAGCCGAGGAAGAGGCCGCCGTCCGGGCCGCGGAGGCCGGCGAACTCGTCGTCGGAGCGGTCGGCGAGGGGGATGCCGGTGGCGCGGTGGTAGAAGGTGGCGAGGGCCATCGGGTCGGCGCAGTCGAGGGTGACCGCCGTCAGTTTCATGAGCATGGCCGGTCAGCCTAGGAGTGTCTTGTCGATCAGGCCCCGCGAGCCCGGCATGACCGACAAGACGCCCCCAGGGGTGCCCGGTCGGGGCCGTCCCTTACGCCAAGTCCTCGTCCTCGTCGGCCCGTTCCGGCGTGGGCGGCCCGCCGGGGGCGGTGGGGCGGCCGGTGAGGGCGGCGAGGGAGTTGCGGATGTGCTCCATGTGGGCGTGGATCTCGTCACGGGCCTCGTCGTGCTCGCGAAGGACGCGCTCGGTCTCGCGCTCGACGCGTTCGGACTTCACACGGGCCTCGGCGAGGAGCTCCTCCGCGCGGGCCTCGGCGTCCTCCTGCCCGTGCCGGGCCTGCTCCTCGGTCTCGGCGAGGGCGCGCCGGGCTTCCGCGAGGCGGGCCTCGGCGCGGGAGACGAGCTCCCCTTGGCGGGCGTCGAGGTCGGCGGCGCGGGCCTCGGCCTCGCGGTCGGCCTCGTCGCGCACCGCCGCCTGTTCGGCGCGCTGGGCGGCGAGGAGGTCGGCCGACCGCCGCTCGGTCTCCTCGAAGGCCTCGCGGGCCGCGGTCAGCTGCTCGTCGGCGTCGCGGCGGGCCTCTGCGGCCAGTTCGGCGGCCTGCTTCCGGGCGGCCTCCAGGGCGGCGCCCGCGGCGGCCTCGGCCGCGGACCGGACGCCCTCCGCGTACGCCCGGGCGGCCTCCGTGGCCTCCGCGGCCGCCGCCTCGGCGGCCTCCGCGAGGGCCTGGGCGTCGGCCTCGGCGCCGCGGACGAGCGCCTCCTCCTCCTGCTCGGCCATCTCCAGTATCGTGCGGGCCCGCTCGCCGAGGGACTCGTAGCGCTGGGGGGCGAGGGCCTCGACGGCGGCGCGCAGCCGGGCGGCCTCGGCCTCCCTCTCCTTCACGAGCACGGTGAGCCGCGCCACCCGCTCCCAGGCGCCGTCGCGTTCCCCGGAGAGGGCGGCGACGTACCGGTCGACCTGCTCGGGGCGGTACCCCCGGCCCCGTCCGACAGCGAATCCCATCCCTGACGCCCCTTCCCGTATGGCCTCAAACGTCAAGGATGCGCCATCAGAACGGACAAAAGGCGCCCAACGTGCATGCACGCCGAGCGCCCTTCGTCACATCCCGCCCGCCTCCGGCTACAGGAGGCCGTCCCACATCTGCTCCAGGAGCACCGACCACCAGTTCTCCGGCGACGCCAGCGCCTGCGGGTCCAGCATCGCCAACTGCGCCTGGAAGTCCACCGTCCAGCGACCCGCCTGCTCGGGGTTGAGCCCGAACCGCAGCCGCCACATCCGGCCGAGCAGGGCCAGCGAGCGGGTGAACTCCGGCAGCCCGGTGTTCACGAACTGCGGCGGCACCGGCTGCCCGCCCGGCCCCGCCTCCACCGGAACCGCCACGATGTGCGCGGTCCCGTACTGGACGCAGATCGCCCGCCCGAAGTCCGAACCCAGCACCAGGTACGAACTCGCGTCCGCCGCCGACTGGACCTGCCGCTGCCCCGCCAGCTCCGCGAGCGTCGGCACCACCGGCACGGCCGGCTGCGCCCAGAAGAACGGACCGAAGTCCGCCGGCAGACCCGCCCACACCAGCGTCTGCGCCACCAGCTCCGGCACGCCCTGACGGGACACCGCACGCTGGTCGAAGCGGAGGATGCCCGGACCGAAGGCCCCGGCCAGCTCCTGCGCGACCCCCTCGGGCGGCAGCGGCGGCGCCGGCTGCACCTGCGGCAGCGGCGCCCGCACCGGCGCGGGCCGCGCCGGGCCGTCCGCGACCTGGTGCAACTCGCCCTGATGCGTCAGCAGTTGCCGCATGCCCTGCTGCCGGCCCGCGTGATCACGGCCGTACGGGGCGATGCTGGTGATCCGCGCCTGCGGCCACGTCTCCCGGATCATCCGCGCGCAGTAACCACCCGGCAGCTCACAGGACTCCAGCTCCGTGTGCAGCTCCAGCACCTGCTGCGGCGGCACGTTCATCGCGCGCAGCTCGTGCAGGATCTGCCACTCCGGATGCGGCGTACCCGGCGCCGAACGCCGGATGATCTGCGCCTCGGAACCGTCCGGCGCCCGGTACCGCAGCACCGCCTGGTAGCCCGGACCCACCGTCGGCTGCCCCGCCGGCTGCGGATAGCCGTACGCCGGAGGCACCGGCCCGCCGGCCGCGGGCGCTCCCGGCACCGGACCGGGCGCCGGCGGCGGCGTGTGCCCACCGTGCACCGGCGGCGCAGGAGCGGGCGGCGGCGGCACCCCCGGACCACCCGGGCCGGGGTGCGCCAGCATCGTCGCGGCATGCGCGATACCGCCCGGAGGCGTACCCGGCACACCCGGCGGCGGCGGAGGCGGCGGAGGCGCGCCCGGACCACCCTGGTTCGGATGCGCCAGCATCGTCGCGGCGTGGTGCACGGGCTGCGGCGGCGTCGGCGGACCGGGCGGCGCCGGAGCGGGCGGCGGACCGGGCGGACCCGGCTGCGCGGGCGGCCGAAGCCCCTCGGGGCCCAGCTGCGAGACCAGCTGCGTGGGGATGTACGCCCCCGCACCCGACGAACCTCCCGGCACACCCGGCGCACCCGGCGGCGGGGGCGGCGTCGGACCCCGCCCCCCGGCCTTCGGCGACACCGCCGCCTTGCTGGTCGCCGCGTCCGCGATGTCCCCCGCACCCGGCGCCGAAGGCGCGGGCGGAGGCGGCGGCACACCGGGCCCGGCCTGCGAAGGCACCGGCGGCACCGGAGCGCCCGGCACCGGCGGGTTCGCCGGAGCCGCCGCTCCCGGCCGCGGCGCGGACGGGTCGAGCCGGGGAGCCACGGCGGTCGGCGGCAGCGCACTGCCGCCCTTCATCAGCGCGGTCGGCGCGTCGGCACCCACCACCGGCGGCGGGGTGTCCTCGTCGTCCGTCCCCGACAACGGCGGCGCGAACACGGTCGCCGGCAACGGCACGGCCCCGTCGGCACCCCCGGAACTCGCGTTCGCGTCCACCCACGGACCGCTCAGGGACGGCGAAGCCGGGACCGGAGCGGGAGCGGGGCCCGGAGGGGCCGCCGGAGGGGCCGCCGGAGGGGCCGCCGGAGGGGCCGCCGGAGGGGAAGCGGGAGCCGGAGTCGGAGTGGCGGTGGGGGCCGGAACAGGGGGAGCCTGCGCGGGCACGGAAGCGGGGGGAGCGGCCTGCGCGGGCGCAGGCGGAGCCGGAGGCGCGACGGGGGCGGCCGGCGGAGCCGGGGCCTCCTGGGCGACGGGAACCGGAGCGGGCGGAGCCTCCTGAGGCGCGGGGGCCGGAGGGGCCGCCGGAGAGGCCGCCCGAGGGGCCGCCTGAGGGGCCGAAGGCACGGCCGCCGGCACCCCGTCCATCGCCGTGGGCTCGTACGCGGAGCCCGCGTCCCCGGCGCCCAGCCCGACACCGACGCCCTCACTGCCGTCCCCGCCCGACGACGCCACCGACGCCGAGGACACCACCTCCCCCGCGCCCACCGCCTCCGAGGCGTCGTCCACCGGAACCGACGGACCGCCGGACTCCTGCGAGGCGTTCGGACCGGCCGGGATGCCGATCTTGTCGGCCGCGTCCTGCAGCCACTCGGGCGGACTCAGCAGGAACGACGTCTGGTTGAGATCGATACGGGCCGCCGGCACCGCCGCCTGGGCCGGGACGTCGTCGGCGGAGCCGTACTCCTCCTCGTACCGGCGGATCACCTCGCCCACCGGCAGACCGGGCCACAACGTGGCCTCACCGCTGTCCCGGGCGATCACCAGCCGCTGACGGCCGCCGTCCGACGTCGGACCGCCCTCGCGGTCCTCCGCCCACACCACGAACCCCAGCTCGAACTCCCGCACCCGCACCTCACGGTGCTGGTACGACGGCAGCTCGCCGTTGATCCACTCCTCGGCGCGCTCCTGCGCCTGCGCGAACGTCACCACAGCCAGCTCACTCCCCTACCGGGACCACGGGCACGGCACGCGCGAAGCCACCGTCCACCATCAGGTTCGCCACCGTCTCCAGCTCCGGGGGATTGCCCGCGAGCCGCTGGAGGAACGCGTCGAAGTCCGCGCCGCAGGGCAGCAGCAGCCGCTCCGCGCGCTCGGCCACCGACCAGCCGGCCGCGACCTCGCCGGAGTCCCGCGCGTCGTCGTACGCGCAGAACCACACCGAACCCACCGCCTGACCGCGCACCTTCACCGCGATCAGACCGCCCTGGACGAAGGCCACGCCCAGATAGTCCTTGGTCAGGTGATCGCGCAGGCACTTGTTGACGTAGACCAGGTCGTTGAGACCGGCCTCCTCCCGCACCGTGAAGAACGGCTGGTCGACCAGGAGCCCCAGCTCCGCGTCGAGCGCCGTACCCACCGGAGCACAACCACCCGCCGCCTTCAGGAAGGTGCGGTACGCGCCCGGCAGCCGGTAACCGAGGTCCTCCTCGACACCCTGCAGCTGCTGCTCCGACACCGACACCGAACCCTTGGGCAGCCCGAAGTGCGCCGGCCGGGTCTCCTGCAGCGGCCGCGTGCCCCGCTTCGACTGGTCGACGGCGGCCGTCGCCACCCCGCCGTGATGGCGCAGCAGCGCCTTCACCTCGACCGGCACCAGCTCCATGCGGCGACTGCGCGCCACGTGGTGCCAGGTCCAGCCGTGCGGCGTCGCCACCGACGGGATCGTGTCCCACAGCTCGTGCCCGGTCGCCGCCATCGCCGCGTTCGCCGACACGTAGTCCGTGAGCCGCAGCTCGTCGACGCCGAACCCCTCCGGCGGGTCGGCGATCTCCGCCGCCGCGCGCGCGTACGGCGAGAAGTCCGGGTGACCGTGCTCGTCCACCCGCACCCCCCGGGGATGACGGGAGGCGCGGACCGGGTCCGGGAAGTGCACGACCTGCCCGGCGTAGGCCGCGTTCGGTGGCGCGGTGTGCCCGAGCCGACCTGTCGTCATGGCGGTTGCCCCCTGCACTGGCGTCGCTGACTGCTACTACCGACTGATCCCGCACAGCCTATGCGCTGCCACAAGGGCCCGAACGGCCCCCGCCCGACGGTGACCAAGTGTCACGACGCCATGACAGTCACACCATGATTCCGACACACCGAAGCGGCGTTTCGGCGCCCCAGCTTCCCCATATGGCTCCCTATTTGGCAGGCTGTCCACGCAACTCGGGGGATTGCAGGAGGGGAAGACCAGCACCATGCACGCAACGACGACGCCCACACAGGGTGACCCACGCCTCAACTGGAGCAGCAGCGCCGAGGCCACTCGCGCACCGTTACTGCGTCACCGCCGGGACGGAATCCTCCCCACCGTCGGCGCCGCCCTCTCGGTGCGCGGCGAGACCCTCACGTGCACCGCGGGCCGCGGCGACCGGCCCCCCGTCCTGCACGCCCTCGTCCAGGACTTCCTGGACACCCTGACCAGCAGCCAGCGGGAACGCTTCACCGGCCGATGTCCGGAGGCGATCCTGCTCTCCCGGCACCTCACCGCCACCGAGAACGCCCGCTCCAAGCGCGCCCAGCGCAAGGCCCTCACCCACGGCGAGGCCCGCCGCTCGCTCAAGCACGCCAAGCTCACCGCCCGGCGCATCCGGGAGGACGGCGACCCGCTCCACGGCAGCTACGCCGCGCCCTGCCGTTCCTGCACGGCGATGCTCGCCCACTTCGGCGTCCGCGCCGTCGACCCCACCACGCCTGTCGAGAACGGCTGACCGCCCCCATGCCCGACCACCTCAGCACCACCCGCTTCCCCGTCAACGTCGACGCCGCCCTCCGCGAGGCCGGCTGGCAGCCCGGCCGCTGGGACATCAAGCTCGCCGAGGAATGGGCCGACGCCCTGCGCGCCCACGTCTCCCCCGCGGGCCACCGGCACAGCGTCTTCCCCGCCGCCGTCGAGGCCTGGGCCGAGTTCGGCGGCCTGCGGATCACCGCGCCCGGCCACGGCCGGCAGATAGCGCCCGCGACGGTCCGCTTCGACCCGCTCGCCGGACTCCACCTCTCCCGCACCCTCGCCGACCTCGGCCGCGCCCTCGACACCGAGCTCGCCCCGCTCGGCGAGGAGGGCGACCACCAGGCCGTCCTCGCCATGGACGCCGAAGGCCGCGTCTACAGCCTCGACCACGCCGGCGACTGGTACCTCGGCAAGGACATCGACGCCGCCCTCGCCACCCTCATCACCGGCGCCCACCCCACCCGCCTCACGGCGCAGTAGGACACCGACCCGAGGCGGCCCGCACCGGCCCGGCGACCGGGGCCCGCGACGTGGCCGCCCACGCGCACGCCCCCGCACGCGCCCGCACGCGACGCCTACGCGGCCGACTCCTCGCCGGCCGCCACCGGCAGCACCGCCGACACGCGGAACCCGCCGGCGTCCGTGGGGCCCGAGACGAACACCCCGCCGAGGCGCAGCACCCGCTCCCGCATCCCGACCAGACCGTTCCCCCCGCTCGGGAGGCGCACGTCGGCGGCGGCCGGGTCGGACGGGCAGGGACCGTTCTCCACCTGCATCGCGACCTCGGCCTCCCGGTGCGCCAGCCGCACCACGACCGCCGCACCCACCGCGTGCTTGTGGACGTTCGTGAGCGCCTCCTGGACCACGCGGTACGCCGTCCGCTCCACCTCGGGGGCGTACGGACGCGCCTCGCCGACCACCAGCAGCTCGACGACCGCCCCCGCGAGCCGGGACTGCTCGCACAGCGCCTCCAGGGCGTCCAGGCAGGGCCCGTCGTCCGCCGCGGCCTCCGCGGCGGCGGCAGCGGCCCGGCCCACCGCGGCGAGCGGCACCGCGGCGGGAGCCGCCGGCGCGGTCCCCTCGCGGAGGACGCCCAGCATCTCGCGGAGCTCGGTGAGGGCCTGGCGGCCCATGTCACCGACCAGGGCCGCGTTCCGCACCGCCTTCTGCGGGTCCTTCAGCGCCACCGCCTGCAACGCCGCCGCGTGCACCACCATCAGCGACACCCGGTGCGCCACCACGTCGTGCATCTCCCGCGCGATCCGGGTCCGCTCCTCCTGCCGCGCCCACTGCGCCCGCTGCTCCGCCCGGTCCGCGAGCAGCGACAGCTCCTGCTCCAGGCTGTCCGCCCGTTCCCGCAGGCTCTCCATGAGCCGGCGCCGTGCCCCTATGTACAGGCCGAAGAGCACGGGCGGAGCGTTGAGGCCGAGCGTCATGAAGAGCGACACGATCGGCACGTACCAGCCGCTCGGGTCGAAGTCCTGCGGGCCGTCGTCGACCTGGGCGACGTCCCGCCGCAGCCCCACCACGGTCACGACGAACACGGCCAGCGTCGACATCCCGGCCAGTACGGCGGTGATCCGGCGGGGCACCTCGGACGCGGCGAGCGAGTACAGCCCGACGATCCCCATCAGGAAGCCCATCTCGGCGGGCGCCACGGCGATCGACACGAGCACGACCGCGATGGGCCACCGCCGCCGCACGAGCAGCACGGACCCCACCATCAGCCCGAACACCACCCCCACGGGCACCGGCAGGCCCGCCTTCCCGGCGAACCCCAGCCCCTCGATCCCGCACTCCAGAGCCGACAGCACCGCCAGCCCCACATCGAGGACGGCACTCCGCCCTCTCCCCCACCACCACCAACTCCCGGCGCCCCCAGCGCCCCGATCCGCCCCCGTTGTGGTCATGCCCACCACCCTACGGGCGCCCCCCTCCCGAAAGCGCCCGACGTCAACCACACGCACACCAGTCCCTCGAACTGTTGAATCGCCAGAGTTTTCGACCCGGACGTCCGCATTCCGGACGATGGTGTTCGCATGACGAAGAACGACCTTCGCGACCGCGCCCGCGAGCTACGCCTCGAGGGCTGGACCTACGACCGGATCCAGGTCGAGCTCGGCTGCTCGAAGAGCTCCGTCTCCCGCTGGGTCCGGAACCTGCCGAAGCCGGCGCCCCGTTACAGCGAGGAGGAGCGCCGAGGCCTGATGAACGCCGGCCTCGCCCGGCTTCGCGCGACGCAGGACGAGGAGCGGCAGGAGACGAAGCGCGCGGCCAAGCGGGCCGTCGGGGCACTGTCGGACCGGGAGCTGTTCCTCGCGGGAGTCGCGCTCTACTGGGCCGAGGGCACCAAGGACAAGGCGTACAGCCGCCGCGAGTCCCTGCAGCTCATCAACAGCGACCCGGGCGTCATCACGCTCTACCTCCGGTGGCTGGACCTCCTGGGTGCCACCCGGGACCGGCTGCGTTTCCGCGTCAGCATTCACGAGAGCGCCGACGTCGCGAAGGCCGAGGAGTTCTGGGCGGACCTGGCCGGGGTGGACCGGGCGGTGTTCCAGCGGGCGACCCTCAAGCGCCACAACCCCAGGACGACCCGGAAGAACGTCTCCGACGCGTATCGGGGGTGCCTCGTGATCTACGTGAGGAGGAGCGCGGAGCTATACCGTCGCATGGAAGGCGCCTGGTACGGCATAGTGGAGGCCGCCGGGGCACGGGACTGACGTGATGTCCGTTTTGGCCCTATATGCAATCCCCTGTGGTGTAATCGGCAGCACTGGGACCTTTGGAGTCCTATGTCCGGGTTCGAGTCCTGGCAGGGGAGCACAGTACATACGGGTCCTGACCGTCACGGTCAGGACCCGCGCTCGTTTCCGTGGCCTTGCCCCCCGGTATCCTGCGTGGGTCCACCACCCAAAGCCGAAGGGCATTCCCGTGAGCGCCAATCGCCCGGCAGCCGTCGTCGTCCTCGCAGCGGGTGAGGGCACCCGCATGAAGTCGAAGACTCCCAAGGTCCTGCACGAGATCGCGGGGAGGTCGCTCGTCGGGCACGTCGTGTCCGCCGCGCGGGAGCTGGAGCCCGAGCACCTCGTGGTGGTCGTCGGGCACGCCCGGGAGAAGGTGACGGGCCACCTGGAGGAGCACTACGCGGGGACCCGCACCGCCGTCCAGGAGGAGCAGAACGGCACCGGGCACGCGGTGCGGATGGCGCTGGAGGAGCTGGGCAAGACGCCCGACGGGACCGTGGTGGTCGTGTGCGGCGACACCCCGCTGCTGTCCGGGGAGACCCTGAAGGCGCTGGCCGGCACGCACGCCGCCGACGGCAACGCGGTGACGGTGCTGAGCGCCGAGGTGCCGGACTCCACGGGCTACGGGCGCATCGTCCGTGACGCCTCGGGCGCGGTGACCGAGATCGTCGAGCACAAGGACGCGTCGGAGAAGCAGCGCGCCATCCGGGAGATCAACTCGGGTGTGTTCGCGTTCGACGGCCGGCTGCTCGCCGAGGCGCTGGGCCAGGTGCGGACGGACAACAGCCAGGGCGAGGAGTACCTCACCGACGTGCTGTCGATCCTGCGTGAGGCGGGGCACCGGGTGGGGGCCTCCGTGGCCGGTGACCACCGCGAGATCCTGGGGATCAACAACCGGGTGCAGCTCGCCGAGGCGCGTGCCCTGTTGAACGGGCGGCTGATCGAGCGGGCGATGCTCGCCGGCGTGACCGTGGTCGACCCGGCGTCGGTCTTCGTGGACGTCACGGTGACGTTCGAGGCGGACGCGGTGATCCTGCCGGGTACGCAGCTGCTCGGCGCGACGCACATCGGCGAGGACGCCGAGGTGGGCCCGAACACGCGCCTGACGGACACCACGGTCGGCCGGGGCGCCCGGGTGGACAACACGGTCGCCTATTCGGCCGTGATCGGCGAGAGCGCGTCCGTGGGGCCGTTCGCGTACCTGCGTCCGGGGACGAACCTGGGCAAGAAGTCCAAGGCCGGCACGTACGTCGAGATGAAGAACGCGACGATCGGCGAGGGCACGAAGGTCCCCCACCTGTCGTACGTGGGTGACGCGACGATCGGCGAGTTCACGAACATCGGCGCGGCGAGCGTCTTCGTGAACTACGACGGCGAGGCGAAGCACCACACCACGATCGGCTCTCACTGCCGTACGGGTTCGGACAACATGTTTGTGGCTCCCATCACCATCGGGGACGGTGCCTACACCGCCGCCGGGTCCGTGATCACGAAGGACGTGCCGGCGGGTTCGCTGGCAGTGGCCCGGGGCCAGCAGCGGAATATCGAGGGTTGGGTGGCCCGGAAGCGGCCCGGCAGCGCTGCCGCGCAGGCCGCTCAGGCCACCTCGGAGGAATCCGCCGGCGAAAGCTGACCGGAAACGGGTGCGTCGAACTCGGCGTACCGTGATACGTGCACACAAATTCGGCTGGTTCGCACATGCGCTCGACAGGCGCGGGATCGCGGCCAGAGAACACGTCTGAGGAGACAGTGCTGTGACCGGGATCAAGACGACCGGCGAGAAGAAGCTGATGCTCTTCTCCGGCCGCGCCCACCCCGAGCTGGCCGAGGAGGTCGCGCACCAGCTGGGCGTCGGTCTCGTTCCCACCAAGGCGTTCGACTTCGCCAACGGTGAGATCTACGTCCGCTTCCAGGAGTCGGCCCGCGGCGCGGACTGCTTCCTGATCCAGAGCCACACGGCTCCGATCAACAAGTGGATCATGGAGCAGCTGATCATGATCGATGCTCTCAAGCGGGCCTCGGCCCGGAGCATCACCGTGATCATCCCGTCGTACGGCTACGCCCGCCAGGACAAGAAGCACCGCGGCCGCGAGCCGATCTCGGCGCGTCTGGTGGCGGACCTGCTGAAGACGTCGGGCGCCGACCGCATCCTGACGGTCGACCTGCACACCGACCAGATCCAGGGCTTCTTCGACGGCCCGGTGGACCACCTGTCCGCCCTGCCGGTCCTCGCGGACTACGTGGGTGCCAAGGTCGACCGCTCCAAGCTGACGATCGTCTCCCCGGACGCGGGCCGCGTGCGGGTCGCCGACCGCTGGTGCGACCGTCTGGACGCCCCGCTGGCGATCGTGCACAAGCGCCGGGACAAGGACGTCGCCAACCAGGTCACCGTGCACGAGGTCGTCGGTGACGTGAAGGGCCGCGTCTGCGTCCTGGTGGACGACATGGTCGACACCGGCGGCACGATCTGCGCCGCCGCGGACGCCCTGTTCGCGCACGGTGCCGAGGACGTCATCGTGACGGCCACGCACGGCATCCTGTCGGGCCCGGCCGCGGACCGGCTGAAGAACTCCAAGGTCAGCGAGTTCGTGTTCACGGACACGCTGCCGGTGCCGGGCGCCCTGGAGCTGGACAAGATCACGGTGCTGTCGATCGCCCCGACGATCGCGCGCGCGGTGCGCGAGGTGTTCGAGGACGGTTCGGTGACGAGCCTCTTCGAGGAGCACTGAGCCACGGCCGGAGCCGACGCGTGAGGGCCGCTTCCCCGTCCGGGGGAGCGGCCCTCCGCCGTGTGCGGGTTGATCGATTGGGTGGTGGGGCGGCGGGCCGGTAGACTGCCGTAGTTGCTCGGCGAGGGAGGCCGTACCCCATGGGGTCACGGCGGTCCGTTATCGACGCGCTCTTCGTAGCAGGCCATCGCCAGTCGTGGCCGGGTGACCGTCTTTTTTTCGTCACCTTCTACGAGGAGTGCACCATGTCCGAGGTCAAGCTCGCCGCTTCCGTCCGTACCGAGTTCGGCAAGGGCGCCGCCCGCTCCATCCGCCGCAACGCCGAGGTTCCCGCCGTCGTCTACGGCCACGGCTCGGACCCGATCCACGTCACCCTCCCGGCCCACGACCTCGGTCTCGCGCTGCGCACGCCGAACGTCCTGCTCTCCCTGGACATCGACGGCACCAACGAGCTGGCGATCCCGAAGGCCGTCCAGCGTGACGCCATCAAGGGCTTCCTGATCCACGTCGACCTGCTCCTGGTCAAGCGCGGCGAGACGGTCACCGTCGAGGTCCCGGTCCAGGCCGAGGGCGAGCTGGCCGCCGGTGGCAACCTGCTGGAGCACGTGCTCGGCACCCTGTCCGTCGAGGCCGAGGCCACCCACCTCCCCGAGGCCGTCACCGTCTCCGTCGAGGGCCTGGAGGCCGGCGCGTCCGTCCTCGCCAAGGACATCACCCTCCCGAAGGGCGTGACCCTGGCCACCGACGCCGACGCCGTCGTCCTGCAGGTCCTGGCCGCGCAGGCCGAGGAGCCGGCCGCCGAGGGCGCCGAGGCCACCGAGGGCGCCGAGGCCTGAGCCGTAGGCTCTGCCTGACGTGACGGGGTGACGGGCCGTGCGGCCCGTCACCCCGTTTCTCTTGCACGGGGAAGCACGCACGCGCGTGGACGGACACGAGGAGACACGACGGACATGACGGACGACGCCAACGCCCCCTGGCTGATCGTCGGCCTCGGCAACCCGGGGCCCGAGTACGCGGCCAACCGCCACAACATCGGCTTCATGGTCGTGGACCTGCTCGCCGAGCGGATGCGCGGTTCGTTCAAGCGTGCGCAGAAGGCCCAGGCGCAGGTCGTCGAGGGCCGGATGGGGCCTCCGGGGCCCGCGAGCCGCCGGGTGGTCCTGGCGAAGCCGATGTCGTACATGAACCTGTCCGGCGGCCCGGTGACGGCGCTGCGGGACTTCTACAAGGTGCCGACGGCCCGCGTCGTCGCGGTCCACGACGAGTTGGACATCGACTACGCGACGCTGCGGCTGAAGCTCGGCGGCGGCGACAACGGGCACAACGGTCTGAAGTCGATGACGAAGTCGATGGGACCGGACTACCACCGGGTGCGGTGCGGCATCGGGCGCCCGCCGGGTCGCATGCAGGTCGCCGACTTCGTCCTCAAGGACTTCTCCTCGACGGAGCGCAAGGAACTCGACTGGTTCGTGGACCGGGCGGCGGACTCGGTGGAGTGCCTGGTCGCGGAGGGCCTGGAGCGGGCCCAGTCCGCGTACAACACGTAGAGCCGGGCGGGACTTTCCGGACAGGCCCCAGGTCCTGTCCGGCCGGTGGTCCGGCGGGCGGGTCCCGGTCCCCTGGCGGTCGGGCCGTACGACTGTACGATCGCGGGTCATGACGCACGTCCGTAACGCCGCCATGGCCCTCGTCGCCCTCCTCCTCGTCGTCGCGGGCGTGTGGGCCTCCTGGAACTCGGCCCAGCACGTCCTGCTCGGCAAGGGCCGCGAGCACGGGACGCTGACGGTGACCGGCTGCACGGAGGACACGTGCAGCGGCGCCTACGCCCCTGAGGACCCGTCGTCGCCGCGGCGGACGCTGACGATCGCGCGCTCCGTCGCGGCGGAGAAGGGCGAGACGATCCCGGTGGTGGTGAAGCCGGGCACGGACGAGGGCGTACGGACGGGCTGGGGCGGCGGTTTGCACGCCTGGCTCCCGCTGGGCGGCGCGCTGCTCCTCGCCGCGCCCCTCATCGGCGGCGGCCTGCGCCTCCCGCGCACGGCGTGGTCGCTGGCGGGGGCGGGCGGGGCGGTGTTGGTCGCGGCGTTCTTCGCCCTCTGACCTGGGAGGCCCGATTCCGGGGCCAATTGTTACGCGCCTCTGGGTTAAACACGGCTCAAAGCGATGGATAGGCTGCCTCAGCCACCTCCCACGGCATCCTCATCCCACAGATGGACGACTGCACATGCGACGTACCCTCATTTCCTCTGGCGCGCTCGTCGCGGCCGTAGCGGGGTCCCTGGTCCTCGCCCCCGCGGCCCTCGCCTCCGACGGCGCCAACCACCCCACTCTGCGCCAGGAGCTGCCCCTGAAGGCCGCGGACTTCGAGAAGACCGAGGCCGAGTGCACCGGTGTCCCGTCGACCCAGGACGGCTGGCACTTCGTTCTCCCGGGCAACGAGGCCGACTTCGTGGAGCTGAAGGTGACCTTCGTGCCCGGCGGCACGCAGACCATCACCGATTTCAGCGCGTTCGGCAACCCCGTGGGCAAGCACGCGTACGTGGCTTCGCAGCCGGGTGCCGAGCTGACCGAGGTCGAGGCGACGATCAAGGGTGGCCCGCTCCCGGGCAAGGGCAACAAGTTCCCGCTGTCCCACACTTGCCCGTCGACCGGCAGCACCACGGGTGGGACCACCACGGGCGAGACCACCAACGGTGGGACCACCACGGGTGGGACCACGACCGGTGGGACCACCACGGGCGAGACCACCAACGGTGGGACCACCACGGGCGAGACCACCACGGGTGGGACCACCGGCGAGACCACCTCCACGGGTGGGACCACGACCGGCGAGACCACCACGACGGGCGAGACGACCGCGACCAGCGGTTCCGCGACGGGCGAGACCGCCACCGGCGGCTCCACGACCACCACGGGTGGCGCGGCGACCGGTGAGACCACCGGCGGCTCCGCCGCGGGCGGTTCGGACGAGGGCAACCTCGCCGAGACCGGTTCGAGCGCCCCGGTCGGCATCATCGCCGCCGCTGCCCTGGCCCTCGCGGCCGCCGGCGCGGTCCTGGTGACCCGCCGTCGCAAGGCGCAGCAGTAACGGCGCCGTAGTCCGAAACGCCTGTGCCCCCGTCGGTTCGACGGGGGCACAGGCATGAACGGGGTGTGGGTCAGCCGGTGTTGCGGAGGCCCGCGGCGACGCCGTTCACGGTGAGGAGGAGGGCCCGGGCGAGCAGCGGGTCCGGTTCCCGGCCGCGCTCGGCGTCCGCGCGCTGGCGGGCGAGGAGGGCGACCTGGAGGTAGGAGATCGGGTCGAGGTAGGCGTCGCGGATGGCGAACGTCTGCTGGAGGACCGGGTTGGAGTCGAGGAGCGTCTCGCCGCCGGTGATCTTGAGGACCTCGGCGACGGTGAGGGCGTGCTCGGCCTCGATGTCGTCGAAGACGTGCTTGAGTTCGTCGGGGACGAGGGTGTCGACGTAGTGGCGGGCGATCCGCAGGTCCGTCTTCGCGAGCGTCATCTCGACGTTGGCGAGGAAGTTGCGGAAGAAGTGCCAGCGCTCGTACATCTCGCCGAGGACCTCGTCGAGGCCGGCCTCGCGCAGGGCCTTGAGGCCGGAGCCGACGCCGAACCAGCCGGGGACGATCTGCCGGGACTGGGTCCAGCCGAACACCCACGGGATGGCCCGCAGTCCGTCGAGGCCGGCGCCCGAGTCGGGGCGGCGCGAGGGGCGGGAGCCCAGGTGGAGGTCGGCCAGCTGGTCGACCGGGGTGGCCGCGAAGAAGTACGCGGGGAGGTCGGGGTCCTCGACGAGCTTGCGGTACGCGGTGTGGGCGGCTTCGGAGACGGTGTCCATGGCCGCGTCCCAGCGGGCGAGGGCGTCGTCGGACTGGCGCGGCGAGGTGTGCAGGGCGGAGGCCTGGAGGGTGGCGGCGACCGTCAGTTCCAGGTTCTCCCGCGCGAGGGACGGGATCAGGTACTTGTCGGAGATGACCTCGCCCTGCTCGGTCACCTTGATCTCGCCCTCCAGGGTGCCCCAGGGCTGGGCGAGGATCGCGTCGTGCGAGGGGCCGCCGCCGCGGCCGACGGTGCCGCCGCGGCCGTGGAAGAGGCGCAGGCGGACGCCGTAGCGGTGGGCGACGTCGCGGAGCCGGCGCTGGGCGCGGTGGATCTCCCACTGGGAGGTGGTGATGCCGCCGAACTTGGAGGAGTCCGAGTAGCCGAGCATGACCTCCTGGACGTCGCCGCGGAGCGAGACGAGGCGCCGGTAGGAGGGGTCGGCGAGCATGCCGTCGAGGATGACGTCGGCGGCCTTGAGCTCGTCGGTGGTCTCCAGGAGCGGCACGATGCCGATCTTGGCCCAGCCGGCGTGCAGGTCGATCAGTCCGGCCTCGCGGGCGAGGACGGCGGCGGCGAAGACGTCGTCGGCGCCCTGGCACATCGAGATGATGTACGACTCGATGACCTCCGGGCCGAAGCGCTCGAAGGCCTCCTTGACGGTGTGGAAGACGCCGAGGGTCTTCTCGCCGGCGGCGTCCAGCGGGGCCGGGGTCGGGGCGAGCGGGCGGCGCGAGCGGAGCTCCTTGGCGAGGAGCTTCTGCCGGTAGTCGCGGGGCATGTCCGCGTAGCGCCAGGACTCCTCGCCGAGGCGGTCGAAGAGCTGCCCGAGGGCGTGGTGGTGGGCCTCGGCGTGCTCGCGGACGTCCATGGTGGCGAGCTGGAGGCCGAAGGCGGAGAGGGTGCGGATGACCCGGTCCATGCGGCCGTCGGCGAAGAGGGCGCCGCGGTGCTCGCGCAGGGAGGTCTGGATGAGGGTGAGGTCGCGGAGGAGTTCGGCGGTGCCGAGGTAGTCGCGGCCGTCCTGGTGCGGGGTGCCGTGGGCGAGGCGCTCGCGGGTGTTGACGAGCTTCTGCCGGATGCAGGTGGCCTTGAGCCGGTAGGGCTCCTCGGCGTTGAGGCGCTTGTAGCGGGGGCTGATCTCCGGGAGGAGCTCCAGGTCGCGCTGGAGGGAGTCCAGGAGCTCCTGGGTGGCTCCGGTGTAGCGGATGGAGTTGGAGAGCAGTCCGCGCAGGAAGTCGACGAGTTCGAGGGCGTCGGTGATGCCGTGCTCGTGCTGGAGGATCAGGACGTCCCAGGTCACCTGGGGGGTGACGTTGGGGTTGCCGTCGCGGTCGCCGCCGATCCAGGTGCCGAAGGTGAGGGGGCGGGTGCCGGCGGGCAGTTCGACGCCGACGCGCTCCAGTTCGGCGGCGAGGTCCTCCAGGACGTCGCCGACGGCGCCCGCGTGCAGCTCGTCGAGGTAGTAGATGGCGTTGCGGGCCTCGTCGGCGGGCTCGGGGCGGACCACCCGGAGCTCGTCGGTCTGCCAGATGAGGTCGATGTTCTCGGCGAGCCGCAGGTCGGTGCGGCGGCGCTCGGACTGGCTGACCGGGGTCTCCAGGAGGGCGGCGATGCGGCGCAGCTTGTTGAGGACGGAGCGGCGGGCCGCCTCGGTGGGGTGGGCGGTGAAGACGGGCCGTACGTTGAGGTTCTTGACCGTCTGGCGTACGTGCTCGGGGTCGCCGTCCTTGAGCATGTCGGCGGTGCGGGCGAGGAGGCCGCCTTCGGCGGCGCGCTTCTCGCGCATCTCGCGGCCGCGGTGGACCTGCTCGGTGACGTTCGCCAGGTGGAAGTAGGTGGAGAAGGCGCGCACCAGCTTGGCGGCGGTCTCCAGCTCGACGCCCTGGAGCAGCTCGGCGGCGGCCTCGCCGTCCTCACGGGTGAGGCGGCGGACCTTCTCGACGAGGTCGAGGAGCTCGTGGCCCTCCTGGCGGACGAGGGTCTCGCCGAGGAGGTCGCCCAGTCGGCGGATGTCGGCGCGCAGCTCGGTGCTGGCGGTGGGGGTCTGGTCGGCACTGCTCACAGGTGCGGCTCCTTGCAGTGTTTCAGCACGTCTGGAGGGGTTCTGGAGGCTTGCGGACCGCGCTGTCCGACGCCCCCAGGATAGGTGTCCACATGCTGGGCGGTGGGCAGGGGCCTGTTGTGCCCTCTTGCCGCGCGCCACGTCGCTGCCATACTTACGACGCCGTAGGTTACGGATGCGTAGCCACGGCCGTGCTTTCGCGTACTTTCTCGCACTTTCCCCCCACCCCCACCCTCACCCTCAGGGGACGACCATGACCATGAGCCCCGAGATGACCTCGGCACCCCAGACGTCCGAAGGCACCGCGGCCCCGCCCTTCGCCACGCTCGGCGGCGATCGCAAGGGTTCGACCGAGCAGGTCGCGCTGCTGCTCTTCATCACGGTGCCGTTCCTGGCGCTGCTCGCGGCGGTGCCGCTGGCGTGGGGCTGGGGGGTGAGCTGGCTGGATCTGTCGCTGATGGTCGTCATGTACTTCGTCGGCTGCCACGGCATCACGATCGGTTTCCACCGGTACTTCACGCACGGCGCGTTCAAGGCGAAGCGGCCGCTGCGGATCGCGCTCGCGATCATGGGGTCGCTCGCGGTGGAGGGGCCGCTGGTGCGGTGGGTGGCGGATCACCGCAAGCACCACAAGTTCTCGGACGCGGAGGGCGACCCGCATTCGCCGTGGCGGTTCGGCGAGACGGTTCCGGCGCTGATGAAGGGCCTGTGGTGGGCGCACATCGGCTGGATGTTCGACGAGGAGCGGACGCCGCAGCACAAGTACGCGCCCGATCTGATCAAGGACCCGGCGATCCGGGCGATCTCGCGGCAGTTCGTGCTGTGGACGGTGGTGTCGCTGGCGATCCCGCCGCTGGTGGGCGGTCTGGTGACCTGGTCGTGGTGGGGCGCGTTCACGGCGTTCTTCTGGGGTTCCCTGGTGCGGGTGTCGCTGCTGCACCACGTGACGTGGTCGATCAACTCGATCTGTCACGCGGTGGGCAAGCGTCCGTTCAAGTCGCGTGACCGCTCGGGCAACGTGTGGTGGCTGGCGGTGCTGTCCTGTGGCGAGTCCTGGCACAACCTGCACCACGCGGACCCGACGTCGGCGCGGCACGGGGTGCTGCGCGGGCAGATCGACTCGAGTGCGCGGCTGATCCGCTGGTTCGAGCTGCTGGGCTGGGCGTCCGACGTGCGCTGGCCGGCGAAGTCCCGCATCGAGGCCCGCCGCCAGAGCACGTCCGCAGACGCGGCATGATGGAAGACGTGGCGATCGAGGGCGGTACCGGCAGCAGTAGCGGCGAGCAGAAGCCCCGGCGAGGGCGCCGGGTGCGGATGACGGGCGCGCAGCGCCGGGAGCAGCTGCTGGACATCGGTCGCACGCTCTTCGCCGAGAAGGGCTTCGAGGGCACGTCGGTGGAGGAGATCGCGGCGAAGGCCGGGGTGTCGAAGCCGGTGGTGTACGAGCACTTCGGCGGCAAGGAGGGGCTGTACGCGGTGGTCGTCGACCGGGAGATGCGCCAGCTCCTGGACGGGGTGACCGGTGCGCTGACGGCCGGGCATCCGCGGGAGCTCCTGGAGCAGGCGGCGTTCGCGCTCCTCGACTACATCGAGAACTACACGGACGGTTTCCGGATCCTCGTACGGGATTCGCCGGTGGCCCAGTCGACGGGCACGTTCGCGTCGCTGATCAGCGACATCGCCACGCAGGTGGAGGACATCCTGGGTCTGGAGTTCAAGGCCCGCGGTTTCGATCCGAAGCTGGCCCCGCTGTACGCGCAGGCGCTGGTGGGCATGGTGGCGCTGACCGGCCAGTGGTGGCTGGACGTGCGCAAGCCGCGCAAGGCCGAGGTGGCCGCGCATCTGGTGAACCTGGCGTGGCACGGCCTCGACGGCATGGAGCAGAAGCCGCGGCTCATAGGGCACCGCAAGAGCTGACGGGCGGGGCGGGGGCCGGGGGCCCGTAGGGCGGACGGACCCGGCGGGGACCCGTAGGGCCGACACGCCGGGCGGGGGCCGGGGGGCCGACGGGCCGGGCCGGGGGATCTGACGGGGTCGGGAAAAGAGTGGCTTCCTCCTACTCGAACAGGAGTACACTCCGGTCCACATCCGAGGGGGGTGTCCGCCCTCCGTACGTGCCGACTGCCGTACGGACGCGTCGCGGACCCCTGCCCACGGGCCCTTTTCTCGTTCCCCAGGGGGGGATCTTTTGCGTTCCGCATTCTTCGGGCGCGCGCGTCGCGTCACCACCTGCACCGCGCTCGCCCTGTCCGCCGGCATGCTGCTGGCGTCCCCGGCCGTGGCCGAGCCCGCGCCGCGGCCGGCCGTGGAGCAGCCGCAGCGTGACCGCTCGGCGCTGAAGCTCGACTGGTCGGCTCTGTCCGGCGCGACCAAGGCCGGCACGGCCCAGGCCGAGGCGGTCCTGCCGCCGCGGTTCGACGTGGACGGCGACGGCCGCACGGACCTGCTCAACCGCGAGTGGGACGGCTCGCTGTACGCCGTGCCGTCGACCGCGGTCTCGCCGACCGAGGCGTGGACCGGCTACGGGGGCTCCGCGGTCCTGAAGAACGACATCGTCCCGATCGGCGACCTGAACGGCAACGGCACCCCCGAGGTGCTGACGGTCTCGAAGTACGGGCAGCTGGAGCTCTTCTCCGACGCCACGGCGACGTACGGCTGGCACCAGTGGACGGGCAACGGCTGGACGCTCTACAACAAGGTCTTCTCGCCGGGTGACGTGAACGGCGACGGCAAGGCCGACCTCATGGCCCGCCAGCACGACGGCGACCTGTACCTGTACCTGGGGACCGGTTCGCTGACGGCGCCGTTCGGGCCGCGCGCGAAGGTGGGCACCGGCTGGAACCTGTACGACCAGGTCGTGGGTCTCGGCGACAACGACGGCGACGGCCGCGGTGACGTCCTCGCCCGCACCCGGAGCGGGCAGCTGTTCTTCTACGGCAGCACCGGCGACAAGGCGGCCCCGTTCAAGGGCCGGGTGCCGGTCGGCACCGGCTGGGGCACGTACAACCAGATCGTGCCCGTGGACGACCAGAACGGCGACGGACGGGCCGACCTGATCGCCCGAGACCAGCAGGGCACCCTGTGGCGCTACCTGGGCCTGGGTGACGGCCGGCTGGGTCCGCGCGCGCAGGTCAGCTACGACCGCGGGGCGCGGCAGGTCGACCAGTTCAGCGGTTCGGGCGCGATCGCCGGCTCCGGCAAGAACGCGGTCCTGGCGCGGGACAAGGCGGGCACGCTCTTCGTCTACTACTCCAACAACAACGGCCTCCTGGGCCAGCGGTACCAGAAGAGCGACGTGGGCGGGTGGGCGGGTGCCGACATCGCCGCGTTCGCCTCGTCCCTCGGCGCGGACACCGATGCCGACCTGCTGGAGCGCGGCTACGGCTACCTCTACGGCAACGACGGCACGATCCTCGGCAGCGGCTGGCACATCTACAACAGGATCGCCGGCGCCGGAGACCTGAACGGCGACGGCAGGGGCGACCTGCTGGCCCGGGACGCCGCCGGCAACCTGTACCTGTACCGCGGCAACGGCGAGGGCACGGGCTTCTACGCCCGGATCAAGGTCGGCACCGGCTGGGCCGGCTACAACGCGATCCTCGGCGCGGCCGACTACTCGGGCGACGGGCGTCCCGACCTGGTCGCCCGGGACGGCCGCGGCAACCTGTTCCTGTACCGGGGCACCGGCTCCGCCAACGCTCCGTTCGGGGCGCGGTCGCAGATCGGCACCGGCTGGACGTACAGCCGGATCCTGGCGCCGGGCGACCTGAACAGCGACGGCAAGGGCGACCTGCTCGCGGTGAACGGGGCGGGCGAGCTCTGGCGCTACCTGGGCGCCGGCGACGGCACGTTCGGGCCGCGCCTCCGGATCGGGACGGGCTTCCAGACGTACAACGGCATGTACTAGTCGGGCCTGTCCCGGACGGCATGTACTGGGCGGTGAACGCGGGCGCCCCGCACCGGAGTTCCGGTGCGGGGCGCCCGTGTGTCGTCCGCCGGCGGCCTCGCCTCGCGGGCGGCCGTCACCCCTGCTTGCGGGCGACGGCGAAGATGCGGCGGAAGGGGAAGACCGTGCCGTGCGGGCCGGGCGGGTAGGCCTCGCGCAGCAGGGCGCGGTACTGGGCGAGGAAGGTGTCGATCGCCTCCTGGTCGTCGCCGAGGGTGGTGAGGACGGGTCGCAGCGCCGTGCCCTTGACCCAGTCGAGGACGGGGTCCTCGCCGTGCAGGAGCTGGCTGTACGTGGTCTCCCAGACGTCCGTCTCGCAGCCGAGGTCGGTGAGCCTGGTGAGGTAGTCGGCCGGGTCGAGGATGTGGACGAAGCGGCGGCCCTGGTCGCCGAGGCGGTCGCGCCACTCGGGGGTGTCGCAGAGCTCGCCGAGGAGGGCGTGGCTGGGCGAGGTGAAGTTGCCGGGGACCTGGAAGGCGAGGGTGCCGCCGGGGTGGAGTCCGTCGACCCAGGGGGCGAGGGACTCGGGGTGGTTGGGCACCCACTGGAGGGCCGCGTTGGAGACGATCAGGTCGTAGGGCTCGGTGGGGGTCCAGTGGGCGGCGTCCGCGGGCCGGAAGTCGAGCCAGCCGCCGCCGCGGGTGGTGCCCGCCCAGTCCTTCTCGGCGCGTTCCAGCATCTCCGGCGAGAGGTCGAAGCCGGTGATGTGCGCGTCGGCCCACCGGTCGGCGAGGAGGGCCGTCACGTTGCCGGGACCGCAGCCGAGGTCGGCGATGCGGGCGGGCCGGTCCTGGGCCGGCAGGTGCGGTATTCGGGCGAGCAGGTCGAGGAACGGCCGGGTGCGATGGCCGGAGTGACGGAGGTACTGCTGCGGATCCCAGGTTGGTGCGGCGGATTCCACGGAATGCATGTTCGAAGCCCCCTTGCTGGCACGTGTTGCCGAAGCGGAACGAAGTTCCGGCCGGGTCCCTTCCCCGTAGTCCAGGAAAATATATCTTGATCTAAAGATACTCGATATCGAGAAACTCGACCCCAAGAGACTTTATGTCAACAGACCCTCTACACTGATCGTCATGGAGGACGAGGTCGACCGACTGGTCGCTGCATGGCGCCGCGAGCGCCCCGACCTCGACGTGGAACCGCTCGAGGTGCTCAGCCGCGTCTCACGGCTCGCCCGGCACCTCGACCGCGCCCGTCGACTCGCCTTCTCCGAGCACCAGCTGGAGCCGTGGGAGTTCGACGTCCTCACCTCCCTCCGCCGGGCCGGAGCGCCCTACCAGCTCTCCCCCGGCCAGCTCCTCACCCAGACCCTCGTCACCTCCGGCACCATGACCAACCGCATCGACCGGCTCACCAAGAAGGGCCTGGTCGAGCGGCTGCCCGACCCCAGCGACCGACGCGGGGTCCTCGTCCGGCTCACCCCCGAGGGCCGCGACCGCGCCGACGAGGCGCTCGCCGGGCTGCTCGCCCAGGAGCGGGCCATCCTCGCCCAGCTCTCCCGCGGCCAGCGCGGTGAACTGGCCGCCCTGCTACGCCGGCTGACCGCCCCGTTCGACAACATCCCCGGCTAGCACGGGAGCCGGCTCCGCCGGGCCGACGCCCGCCCGCCGGGCCAGCGCCACCGCCGCCAGGGTCGAGTGCACCCCCAGCTTCCCCAGCACGTTCTGCATGTGCGTACGGACGGTGTGCGGGGAGAGGAAGAGCCGCTCCGCGACGGCCTTGCGGCCCAGCCCCGCGACCATGCAGCGCAGCACCTCCCGCTCGCGCGGGGTCAGCGACTCCACCAGCCGCTCGCTGTCCGTCCGGTGCTTGCGGGCCGCCGTCAGCTCCCGCAGGACGCCCGTGAGCAGCGCGGGCGGCAGATGCGTCTCGTCCCGCAGGACCCCGCGGACCACGGCGAGCAGCCGCTGGAGCGAGCAGTCCTTGGCCACCCAGCCGGAGGCCCCGGCCTGGAGGGCGAGCGCGGCCCGGTGCGGGTCGTCCTTCTCCGCCAGGACGACCGTGCGGACGGCGGGCTGGGCGCGGCGCACGCCCGCGACCAGGGAGATCCCGTCGACGCCGGCCTCCGGGTCGTCCGGGACGTGCCGGGCCGCGGCCGTGCCGGCGGTGGGTCCCGCGCCCAGTTCGGCGTCGACGAGGAGCACGTCGAACCTGCGCCCCTCCGCGGCCCCGCGCTCCAGACAGCGCAGTGCGGCCGGACCGCTGCCGGCCGCGGCGACGTCGACGTCGGGCTCCGCCGCGAGGGCGGCGGCAAGCGACTCGGCGAAGACCCGGTGGTCGTCCACCACCAGGACCCGGATACGTGCCACGGACACCCCCATGTGTCGAGGAACGGACCGGCGCGGTACGGCGCCGGGGGGCGGGTCCGTCGATCGCACGGCCGCCGCCGTGCGTTGACTGTTACCCCGCTCCCGGCGCCGTACCCGACGGGTCTCGACCCCTGAACAGCACCGGCCCCCACCGGCGCTGCCCAACAGAGTAGGGGCGGGGCGTCACGGTGGGGGCCGTTTGGCGGAACTGTGCGAAGTCGTGCGGACGAGGGGGCGCGTTCAGAGTCGGCGCGCGCCCGTCGAGGGCACGGCCGGGAAGATCCCGGGGACCGCGTGTCCGGCCTCGGCGAAGGCCTCGACGACGGCGGCGGCGACCGCCTCCGCCCGGTCGGCGTCCACGAGGACGACGGCCGAGCCGCCGAAGCCGCCGCCGGTCATCCGGGCGCCCAGCGCGCCCGCCGCGTTCGCCGCCTCGACCACGAGGTCGAGCTCCGCGCAGGACACCCGGAGGTCGTCGCGGAGGGAGGCGTGCCCCTCGGTGAGGACCGGCCCGACGGCCCGGGTGTCCCCGGCGTCGAGCAGGGCGATCACCCGCTCGACCCGGGCGTTGTCGGTGACGACGTGCCGGACGTACCGCAGAATCGTCTCGTCGCTCAGGAGTGCGAGGGATTCGGGTAGTTGCGCGGCGCTCAGGTCGCGCAGGGCCTTCACGCCGAGCGCCCGCGCACCCGCTTCACACCCGGCGCGCCGCTCCGCGTACGCGCCGTCCCCGAGCGCGTGCTTGACCCGGGTGTCGACGACGAGCAGCCGGAGCCCCTCGCGGGCCAGGTCGAAGGGGACCTGACGGTAGGAGAGGTCCCGGGTGTCCAGGTGGAGGGCGTGGCCCTCCACCGCGCAGGCGGAGGCCATCTGGTCCATGACGCCGCAGGGGACGCCCACGAAGGCGTTCTCGGCGCGCTGGGCGATCCGGGCGAGCTCGGGGCGGGAGAGCCCGAGGCCGAACAGGTCGTTCAGGGCGAGCGCCGTGACGACCTCCAGGGCCGCCGACGAGGAGAGCCCGGCGCCGGTCGGCACGGTCGACGTGAGGTGCACGTCCGCCCCCGTCACCGGGTGCCCGGCCTCCCGCAGCGCCCAGACGACACCGGCCGGGTAGGCCGCCCAGCCGCCGCCGGACAGCGGCTCCAGGGCGTCGACCTCCAGCTGCACGATCCCGCCGTCGATGTCGGCGGAGTGCAGCCGCAGGACGCCGTCGTCCCGGCGGGAGACGGCGGCGACGGTGGTGTGGGGCAGCGCGAGCGGCAGCACGAAGCCGTCGTTGAAGTCGGTGTACTCACCGATGAGGTTGACCCGCCCGGGGGCGGCCCACACCCCGTCGGGCGCGGCGCCGTACAGCGCCTCGAAGCCGGCGGCGACGCTCATGCGCCTCCCTCCCGGCGGAGACGGGCGAACGCCCACGCGTCGGCCACGATCGCGGCCAGGTCGGAGCGGGAGGGGGTCCAGCCGAGCCGCTCGCGGGCGGCCTCCGCGGAGGCGACCAGGACGGCCGGGTCGCCGGGCCGCCGCGCGGCGGTGGTCTCGGGGATCGGGTGTCCGGTGACCTCGCGCGCGGTCTCGACGACCTGGCGGACGGAGAAGCCGTTGCCGTTGCCCAGGTTGCAGACCAGGTGCTCGCCGGCGGGCACGGAGCCCGCGGTCATCGCGTCGAGCGCGAGGACGTGGGCCTCCGCGAGGTCGGCGACGTGGATGTAGTCGCGGACGCAGGTGCCGTCCGGGGTGGGGTAGTCCTCGCCGTACACGGAGATCGCCTCGCGCTCGCCCAGGGCGACCTGGAGGACGAGCGGGATGAGGTGGGACTCGGGGTGGTGGCGCTCGCCGAGGGAGCCGTACGCGCCGGCGACGTTGAAGTAGCGCAGCGAGACGGCGGCCAGGCCGTGGGCGGCGCACTCGCCGCCGATCATGTGGTCGACGGCCAGCTTGCTCGCGCCGTACGGGCTGGTGGGCGAGGTCGGCGCGGTCTCGGTGATCGGCACGGTCTCCGGTTCGCCGTAGGTCGCGGCGGTGGAGGAGAAGACCAGCCGGCGCACGCCGGCGTCCCGCATGGCCGCGAGCAGCGCCATGGTGCCGCCGACGTTGTTCTCCCAGTACTTCTCGGGCTTGGCGACGGACTCGCCGACCTGCGAGAAGGCGGCGAAGTGCAGCACGCCGTCGTAGGAGGCGTCGAGCCACTTCGCCGCGTCCTGGATGCGGCCCTCGACGAACTCGGCGCCGTCCGGGACCCCTTCGGCGAAGCCGGTGGCGAGGTCGTCGAGGACGGTGACCCGGTGGCCCCGTTCCAGGAGGTGGGCGGCGACGACGCTGCCGACGTAGCCGGCGCCTCCCGTCACCAGGTACCTCTTCGCGGTCGTGGTCATGCGGTCGCCACCTCTCGGAGTCGTCGGGCCGCGTCCTCCGGCCGTACGTCGTTCATGAACGCGCCCATGCCGGACTCGGTGCCCGCGAGGAACTTCAGCTTGCCAGAGGCCCGTCGGACGGTGAAAAGCTCCATGTGGAGTCCGAAGTCCTCGCGCCGCCCGTCCGTGAACGGCGCCTGGTGCCAGGCGGCGATGTAGGGCGTCGGCGGCTCGTCCGGTCCGAAGAGCCGGTCGAAGCGCCTCAAGAGTTCCAGGTAGACCTGTGCGCACTCCGTGCGGGCGGCCTCGTCGAGGCCGAGCAGGTCGGGCACCCGCCGCTTGGGGTACAGGTGCACCTCGTACGGCCAGTGGGCGGCGTAGGGCACGAAGGCGATCCAGTGCTCGGTCTCCAGGACCACCCGCTCCCCGTCGGCCCGCTCGCGGGCGACGACGTCGTCGAAGAGGTTCCGGCCGGTCGCGATCCGGTGCTCGTCGGTCCGGCGCCGCATGGCGGCCGTCCGGGGGGACACGTAGGGAAAGGCGTAGATCTGGCCGTGCGCGTGGGGCAGGGTGACGCCGATCTCCCGGCCGCGGTTCTCGAAGCAGTAGACCTGCTCGACGCCGGGGAGGGCGGAGAGCGCGGCGGTCCGGTCGGTCCAGGCGTCGAGGACGAGGCGGGCCCGCTCCTCGCCGAGGTCGGCGAAGGAGGCGGTGTGGTCGTCGGTGAAGCAGACGACCTCGCAGCGTCCGACGCCGCCGGAGAGCGAGGGGAAGCGGTTCTCGAAGACCACCACCTCGTAGCTCTCCTCCGGGACCTCGCTCTCGCGGCCGTCCTTGGCGGGACACAGCGGGCAGGCGTCGGCCGGCGGGTGGTAGGTGCGGGCCTGCCGGTGCGAGGCGACGGCGACGGGGTCGCCGGTGAGCTCGTCGTACCGGATCTCGGAGCGGGAGACGACGGGGGTGAGGGGGCGCGGGTCGACGGCGGTGCGGACCGTGTCGTCGCGCGTGTCGTAGTAGATCAGCTCGCGCCCGTCGGCGAGCGTGGTGACGGTCTTCTTCACGGGGTGCCCTCCGGGCGGGATCAAACAGAACCACGCACAAAGAATCACATTCAAACATCAGCGTCAATGGCGAAGCCGGGCCCCGCACCCCGGGGCCCTCCGGCATCACCTCGAAAGCCGCCTCGGCGAAAGCCTCAGCAGGGGCCGCGCTGCCCCGGAACCGCCCGGTCCAGCAGCCCCGTACGGGCCGCCAGGGCCGCCGCCTCCAGGCGCGAACCGACCCCCAGCTTCATCAGGACCCGCTGCACGTGCGTCCGCGCCGTGCTCGGCGCGATCCCCATCCCCGCCGCGATCAGCCGGGTGTCCTCCCCCTCCGCCACCCGGACGAGGACCTCCACCTCCCGCTGCGTGAGCATCCGCAGCAGCCGCTGCGCCTCGTCGTCCGGCTGCGCCGACGGGTGCAGCAGCTCCGCGAAGGCGCCCTGGAGCAGCGCCGGCGCCACCGCCGACTCCCCCGCCCTGGCCTTCACCAGGGCCCGCTCGACGCCCTCGATGCGCTCGTCGTGCCGGACGTACCCCGAGGCCCCGGCCGCGAACGCCGCCGCGATCCCACGCGGCGACGGCACCGGACCGAGCACCACCACGGCCACCTGGGGCCGCTCCCGCTTGATCCGAACGACCACGTCGAAGGCGCCCGGCGCGGCCGGCGCGGCCGTGCCGAGCAGACAGACCTCCGGCCCCCGGCCCGCCACCAGCTCCGCAGCCGCCGCCATCGGCGCGCCCGCCGCGAGCACCCGGTGCCCGCGCAGCTTCAGCGCCGAGGCGAGCGCCTCCGCCAGCAGGCGGTGGTCGTCGACCACCACAAGGCGTACGCCCATCCCGGTCATCCCCCATCCTCCGGGCCCGCCGTCCCCCGGCCGGCCCGCTCGACCCCGAATTCTTCGCCACCCTGCGCGGTATGCAAACAGCCCGGCACGTCGGGGTGAACCGACACGCCGGGCTGTACCCGTCTCACGAACGCCCGTACGACGTCAGCGCGTTCAGCGGGTGCTGTACGACACCGCCAGATACTTCTTCTCGTCCGCCGGGGCCGACGCCCGCGGCTTGGAGATCATCACGGCGGACAGGAACATGCGTCCGTCGCCGTACAGGATCTCCGAGTAGTCCACGGAGAACTGGTTCTCCACGTCGCGGATCGACCGCTCGCCCGGGTTCTCCAGGAGCAGCGTCTCCTTCATCGTGCCGGCGTCGATCGAGACGATCCGGCCGCCCTTGTCGTAGGGCGGCTCCTTGTACGCGATGAGGTTGCCGCCGTCCATCCGGAGGGGGACCAGGGTGTACTTGTCGCCGGCGTCCGCCTTGTCGGGCAGGGTGCGCCCGGTGGTCAGGTCGAAGGCGATGATCTCGTTGGTCTCGTCGCCGTACTCGCCGGTGCTGCCCTCGTGCTCCTCGGTCGGCACGTAGAGCCGGCCGTTGCCGACGAGCGCCTGGGAGCAGGCCTCGACCTTCGTCGAGCGGCAGCGGGCACCGTACTGGTCCGCGTCCGCCGTGATCTTCGCCTTCAGCTTTCCGGTCTTCTCGTCGATCGAGAAGAAGTCCGAGATGCCGCTGCCGTCGCCGGCGGTCTCGCCGACGTCGGCCGCGACGACCAGCGGCTTGGTGGAGACGACCGACGCGTACTTCACGCCGGTGGGCATCTTGTACTGCGAGCGCGGGGCGCCCGAGACCGGGTCGAGGTTCTGGATCATCACGTACTGGCTGTCGTACGGACCGCACTTGCGGACCGCGACGAGGCCCTCGCCGCCGCCGTAGCCCAGGTCGTAGCAGTTCTCGTCGTTGGCCTGCGGCTTCCAGCGCGGGTTGCCGTTGGCCACGTCGAAGGCGGCGCCGCCGTCGGTGCCGCCGGCCGCGACGGTCTTCCCGCTGAGCGTGACCTCGCTGAACCGGACCTTCTGGTCGCCGGCGGTGCCGCCGGTGACCGAGGTCGACCACAGCAGCTTGCCGGTGTTCAGGTCGATCATGCCGACCTCGGTGCACACCTGGTAGTAGCGCGGCGCGACGCGCTTGCTGGCCTCGAAGAGGATCGGCACCTTGTGGTCGGCCGTCATGTGCCGCGAGGCGCCGCAGACCTGACCGGTCAGCGGCAGCGTCCACAGGACGGTGCCCTTGTCGATGTCGTAGGCGACGACCGAGTTGACGCCGGTCTTCACGTACGCCTTGTCCGTCAGCCAGGAACCGGACACGTCCGTGACGTCCGGGACCTTCGGCTCGGCCACCGTGAAGGCCGTCTTCGACAGGGTGTTCGCGGGGGCCTTCTCCTTGCCGCCCCCGCCGATGCCCTTGGTGTCGCCGGAACCGCCGCCGTCGGTGCCCTGCGAGGTGCCGCCGGTGCCCTTGGCCTCGTCCTTGCCGTCACCGCCGGAACCGGCGTACCAGATGCCGACGCCGATGATCACCGCGACGGCGACGACCGCCGCGATGACGATCTGGACCTGGGCGGACAGCTTCCTGCCGCCCGGCGCCGAGGGGGCGGGCGCCGGCTGCTGGTAGCCGCCGTAGGACGGCTGGGGCTGCGTCGGATAGCCGTACGGAGGCTGCTGCGGCTGCTGGTAGGCGCCGTACTGCGGCGGCTGCTGCGGCTGCTGGTAGGCGCCGTACTGCGGCGGCTGCTGCGGCTGCTGCGGCTGCTGCGGCTGCTGCGGCTGCTGCGTGGGGTAGCCGTACGGCTGCTGCTGCGGGTAGCCGTAGCCCGGGTCGGGCTGCTGCGGCGGCTGCGGCGGCGCCTGCGGGTAGCCGTAGCCCGGCTCCGGCTGCGGGGCCTGCTGCGGGTAGCCGTAGCCGGCGTCCGGCTGCGGGGAGCCGTATCCGGGCTCCGGCGTCGGGGCGCCGAAGCCGCCCTGGGGGTCCGGCGGTCGGTTCGGCGGCGGCGGGGGTGGCTGCGTCATCGGTCCGTGTACCTCACTTGCTGAAGGCCATCATGGTCTTGACCTGCATCTCGTCCTTGTCGTTGGACGCCGACACACGGCCGCTCGCCACCACGAAGGTGCCGTTGCCGTAGGCGTATCCCGCGCTGTAGAAGCTGCCTTCGACGTCGGAGGCCGAGACCGGGTGCTGGAGCACGATCCGGGGCGTGCCGCCGGTCGGGGCGAGGGTCGCGACGGCGCCGCCCTGGTCGTACAAGGGGGTCACGTACATCAGGACGTCGGAGCCCTCCATGCGCAGCGGCTTCACCGACCGCCCCTCGGGCGCCTTGGCGCGCCACTTGGCCTTGCCGGTGCGCAGGTCGAAGGCGACGACCTCGTTGGTCTTGCCGTAGCCGCCCTCGGTCGCCATGTAGAAGGTGTTCGCGTCGGCGGCGACTCCGGTGCAGCCCTGGAGGTTCTTGCCGAAGATGACGAAGCTGCCGCCGCAGTCGGGCGCGAACTTGTCCGTGCCGCCCTGGATCTGCGAGCGGAGCCTGCCGTTGGCGTCGAGCGCGAAGATGCTCCACTTCTTCTGCTCGCGCTGGGTGGCGGAGACGACGAGCGGGTCCACCGAGTAGACCTTGTCGACCTCCCAGTTCGCCTCCAGCCGGAAGGTGAACTTCGGCCTGCCGGTGTTGGGGTCGACCTGGCCGACCGCCTGGATCTTCTTGCCGGTGCTGCCGGACGGGCAGTCCATGGCGGCGATCAGCTTGCTGCCGCCCGCGTAGGCGAAGGGCTTGCAGCCGGTGGTGGCGCCCTTGAAGAGCTGCCGGCCGTCGGCGAGCGAGAAGCCGTAGGCGCTGCTGGTGCCGGCCGCGGTGACCGTGTTGCCGCTGATGGCCAGGGTGTTGTCGGAGAAGGCGAAGAGGCCGGTGGCCTTCGGCACCGCCTTCTTCCAGCCGGTCTTGCCGGTGTTCAGGTCGATCTTCTGGAGCTCGGTGCACTTGGCGCCGTCCTTGGCGCTCTCGGCGTACCCGAACACCATCGAGCCGTCGGCGGCCGGCTGCGGCGGGGCCGCGCACAGCTCGAACGGCAGGTCGACGTGCCACTTGCGCTTGCCGTCGCTCAGGCCGTACCCGTCGACGCCCTTGTACATGGCCTTGACGACGGTCTCGCCGACGATCCACGGGCCGAACACGTCGGAGCCGTTGCGGGGCAGGTCGACGTCGTTCTTGAGCAGCCAGCTGACCTTGGCGTCGCCGGGCTTGCGGTCCGCGTTGAGGTCGTCCTCGCCGCCCCGGCCGTCGCCGGAGCCGTCGCCCTGGTCCACCGACTCGGTGGGCTTGGGAGCGGCGGAACTCGTGGCGGAGGTGGTGGGCCCGGCGATCGGGCCCTTCTCGTCGTCCCCGCCGGAGACGACGGCCCAGGTCGTGACGGCGGCGACCAGGACGGCGCCGGCGGCCACGGCCGCGACGAGACCGGTCCGGCCCTTGAGGCCGCCGCCCGAGGCGGGCGGCGGGGTGGGGGCGCCCTGGTACATCGGCTGGGTGGGGTAGCCGCCGTAGGGGCCCTGCGGCTGGCCCTGCTGCGGGTAGCCGTAGGGCTGCTGCTGACCGTACGGACTCGGCTGCTGGCCGTACGGACCCGGCGCGGCGGGCTGGCCCGGCTGCTGGCCGTACGGACCCGGCGCGGCGGGCTGGCCCGGCTGCTGGCCGTACGGGCCGGGCGCGGCGGGCTGGCCCGGCGCCTGCGGGTAGCCGTACCCCGGCTGGGTCGGCTGACCGTACGGACCCGGCGCGGCGGGCGGCGGCGTCTGCGGCGCCGGCGGTGCCTGCGGCGGGACCGGCGGTACGGGCGGCAGGCCCGGGGTCGGGCCCTGGGCCGGGTCCTGCGGGGCTCCGAAGCCCCCCGGCGGCTGGTTGCTGGGCGGCTGGGTCATCAGCGGTTCCCCCTTGACGTGAGCGGGTTTTCTTTCTACCACCCACGTGATGGCGCAAAAGCGACCGGTCCGCCCCTTGTGCCCAAGGGAGGACCGGCCTGTGATGCCCTCGTTATGCGTCCTCGGCCAGTTCGAGCCAGCGCATCTCCAATTCCTCGCGCTCCCCGGCGAGTTCCCGGAGCTCCGCGTCGAGCTTCGCCACCTTCTCGAAATCGGTGGCGTTCTCGGCGATCCGCGCGTGCAGCTTCGCCTCCTTGTCGGAGACCTTGTCGAGCTGCCGCTCGACCTTCTGCAGCTCCTTCTTGGCGGCGCGGGCGTCCGCGGCGGAGACGCCGGGCTTCGCCTGCGCGGGGGCGGCGGCGGGCGTCGGGACGGACGCCTCGATCATCCTCTGGCGCCGCTCCAGGTACTCGTCGATGCCGCGCGGCAGCATCCGCAGGGTCTTGTCGCCGAGCAGCGCGAACGTCTTGTCGGTGGTGCGCTCGATGAAGAACCGGTCGTGGGAGATGACGACCATGGAGCCCGGCCAGCCGTCGAGGAGGTCCTCCAGCTGGGTGAGGGTCTCGATGTCGAGGTCGTTGGTGGGCTCGTCGAGGAAGAGGACGTTGGGCTCGTCCATCAGCAGGCGCAGCAGCTGGAGGCGGCGGCGCTCGCCACCGGAGAGGTCGCCGACCGGCGTCCACTGCTTCTCCTTGGAGAAGCCGAACTGCTCGCACAGCTGCCCGGCCGTCATCTCGCGGCCCTTGCCCAGGTCGACGCGGTCGCGGATCTGCTGCACGGCCTCCAGGACGCGCAGGGTGGCCGGGAGTTCGGTGACGTCCTGGGAGAGGTAGGCGAGGCGGACGGTCCTGCCGACGACGATCTTCCCGGCGGCGGGCTGCTCCTCGCCCCCGCTGACGGCCGCGTCGGCGAGCGCGCGCAGGAGTGAGGTCTTGCCGGCGCCGTTGACGCCGACGAGACCGATGCGGTCGCCGGGGCCGAGCTGCCAGGTGAGGTGCTTGAGCAGCTCCTTGGGGCCGGCGGTGACGCTCACGTCCTCCAGGTCGAAGACCGTCTTGCCGAGGCGGGCGTTCGCGAACTTCATCAGCTCGCTGGTGTCGCGCGGCGGCGGCACGTCGGCGATCAGCTCGTTGGCCGCCTCGATGCGGTAGCGCGGCTTGGAGGTGCGGGCGGGGGCGCCGCGCCGCAGCCAGGCCAGCTCCTTGCGCATCAGGTTCTGCCGCTTGGTCTCCTCCGTGGCGGCGCGGCGCTCGCGCTCGGCACGGGCGAAGACGTAGTCGGAGTAACCGCCCTCGTACTCGTGGACGTCACCGCGCTGCACGTCCCACATGCGGGTGCAGACCTGGTCGAGGAACCAGCGGTCGTGGGTGACGCAGACGAGCGCCGAGCGGCGCGTCTGGAGGTGCTGGGCGAGCCAGGAGATGCCCTCGACGTCGAGGTGGTTGGTGGGCTCGTCGAGGACGAGGAGGTCCTGGTCCTCGATGAGGAGCTTGGCGAGCGCGATGCGCCGCCGCTCGCCGCCGGAGAGCGGGCCGATGACGGTGTCGAGGCCGTTCTCGAAGCCGGGCAGGTCCAGGCCGCCGAAGAGCCCGGTGAGCACGTCGCGGATCTTGGCGCTGCCGGCCCACTCGTGGTCGGCCATGACGCCGATGACCTCGTGCCGGATGGTGGCCTTCGGGTCGAGCGAGTCGTGCTGGGTGAGGACGCCGAGGCGCAGCCCGCCACTGTGGGTGATCCGGCCGGTGTCGGCCTCCTCCAGCTTCGCCAGCATCCGGATGAGGGTGGTCTTGCCGTCGCCGTTGCGGCCCACGACCCCGATCCGGTCCCCCTCGGAGACGCCGAGCGAGACGCCGTCGAGCAGGGCACGGGTGCCGTACACCTTGGTGACTGCCTCGACATTGACCAGGTTGACGGCCACGTTGACTCCTGTACGGGGGATCGATCGACGTCCCAGGGTACGTCGCCACCACGGGTACACCTCCGGTATACCCGCGGTGTACCCTCGCCGTATGGCTGACTCCACCATCAAGGTGCCGGACACCACCCGCGACCACCTCGCCTCGTTGGCCCGCGAGCGGGGCACCACGATAGGAGCACTCGTCACGGAACTGGCCGCGACCCAGCTCACCGCCGCGCAGGCCCGGGACAAGGTGGCCGAGAGCCGGCGGATCATGCGCGAGCGGATGCGCTCCACCCTGACCGACGAGGAATTCGACGCGACCCCGAACGCGCTGGACAAGGTCTACGAGATCGCCGCCTCGAACGCCCGCAGGACCCTCGGGGACACGACGGCGTGATCATCCTCGACACCTCGGCGGTGCTCGCCCTCGCACGCGGCCACCGCAAGCTCCAGCGGGTCGCCGACAACGCGGCCGCATCACCGTTCCGTCACCTCCAGGTGCCCGCCCTGTGCCTGCTCCAGGCCGAGACCGAGACCGAGGGCGAAGGCGCGGGTGACTCCACCCTGGCGCTGCCGGGCATCGACGTCGTCCCCCTCGACACGGTCGCATCGGTGACCGTGGCGCGGATGGTCCGCGGCGGTTTCGGCGGACCCGACGTCTGCCACGCGCTCTACACCGCGCTGCCCGCGCCCCACCGCCCCACCATGGACCTGATCCTGACGGACCGGCCGGACCTCTACCCGCCGGGCACCGTGACCGTGGACATAGACGACGAGCGCCTCGACGACTGACCCGGCCGTCAGCCGGTTCGCCGACGCCGCCCGGCCCGCTCCACCAGCAGCCACCCCGCCAGCGCGAGACCGACGGCCGCGGGCGCCGTGACCGGGACCGCGATCAGGGTCGCCGCATGCCCCTCCAGGAGCCCGGCGAAGCCCGTCAGGGACAGGCCCAGGACGCCGAAGAGCGCCAGGGTGATGCCGAGGGCGGCGAGCGGACCGCCCTCGTCGGTCGCCGGGGCGGCCGGGACGGGCGCCTCGAAGCGGCGGAAGACCGCGACGAGCAGCGCCGTCAGCGCGCCCGCCACCGCGAACCGCGGCGGGACCTGCGCCCACCAGGCGCCCGAGGCCGGGACCGGCAGGCCGACGCCGAGCCCGAGCATCGTCCCGTACGTCCCGAGCATCGCCGTCAGGTGCCACAGGAACGCCGTCATCGCGATCCCGTTGGCCGCGACCACCGTCCGCCACACCCCGGCCCGCGCGACGAGACGCGCCCCCGGCCCCTTCAGGAGTTCCACCGCGCCGACCAGCCACAGGCCGTGGCAGAGCAGGGCGAGCGTCGGAGGCGCCATGTTCGACACCTTCTCGCCGGGCATCCCCACCATCGACAGCGGATACGGCCCCAGGGCCACCAGCGCCGCGGCCCCGACCAGGCCCGCGCCCGCGAGGAGCGCCGGGCGGCGGATCATCCCGTCGGCGCGCAGGAAGCCGAGCTGGTGCACCGCCAGCCACACGAACGCGAAGTTCAGGAACTCCACGAACGGCACGTCCGCCGCGAACCGCAGCACGTCCACGAGGACCGCGCCGCCCGCGAGCACGCCGAACGCGCCCCAGCCCCACCGCTCGTGCGCCCGCAGCAGCGGCGGCGTGAACGCCACCATCGCCAGGTAGATCCCGATGAACCACAGCGGCTGCGTGACCAGCCGCAGCGCCACCCCCGCGAGGCCGCCGTCGGCCCCGGCGAGCTGGAGCACGAGCGCGGCGGCCCCCCACACCCCGACGAACACCATCGTCGGCCGCAGCAGCCGCTGGAGCCGGGCACGCAGGAACTCCGCGTACCTCGGACGCGACCGGTGGGCCAGGGCGTGCGAGAAGCCGCCGACGAAGAAGAACACCGGCATCACCTGGAACACCCAGGTCACCACCTGGAGTTCCGGCACGACCGCGAGCAGGTTCCCCACCTGCCCGTCACCGGTGACCGCCGCCATCAGCCAGTGTCCGAGCACCACCACCCCCAGCGAGGCGACCCGCAGCAGATCGACGTACCGGTCCCGCGTCGCAGGCGTCGCGGCGGCGAGTTCACGCGCACTCATTCCCATGCCCGCACGGTCCCGCGCCCGCCCGGTCCGCCGTCAGGGCGCGGATACTCAACCGGCGGATGAGTACGGGCCCGGGCCGACGGGCTCGACGACCCGACCTCGATCGCGGGGCGCGCCAAGACCGTCCACGTGAACAGCGCGGCGTACTTCGACACGGAGGACCCCGACCCGAACCTGCTCCTGGCCGGGATCTCCAAGAACAAGCGCTAGAGGACCGTCCCGCCCGGTGCCGGGGAGGTCGCCGGACGGGCCGTGCGGCAGGTGCCCGAGGCGATCAGGGCGGCGGCCACGGTCGCCGCGGCCTCCGCGTCCTTCACGAGGAAGGCGGTCGTCGGGCCGGAGCCGGAGACCAGCGCGGCGAGGGCGCCCGCCTCGGTGCCGGCCGCGAGGGTCGCGGCGAGCGAGGGGCGCAGGGAGAGCGCCGGGGCCTGGAGGTCGTTGGCGAGGGCGCCCGCGAGGGCGGTGGTGTCGCCGGTGCGCAGGGCGTCCAGGAGGACCGGGGAAGCGGCCGGCTCGGGGATCTCCACGTCCTCGGTGAGGCGGTCGAACTCGCGGAACACCGTCGGCGTCGACAGACCGCCGTCGGCGACCGCGAACACCCAGTGGAAGGTCCCGCCCACCGGCAGCCCGGTGAGCTTCTCGCCCCGCCCGGTGCCGAGCGCGGCCCCGCCCACGAGGCTGAACGGCACGTCGGAGCCCAGCTCCGCGCAGATCTCCAGGAGCTCCTCGCGGGAGGAGCCCAGTCCCCACAGGGCGTCGCACGCGAGCAGCGCGCCCGCGCCGTCGGCGCTGCCGCCCGCCATGCCGCCGGCGACCGGGATGTCCTTGGCGATGTGCAGGTGCACGTCCGGCGAGATGCCGTGCCGTGCCGCGAGCAGCTCGGCGGCCCGCGCGGCCAGGTTCGTGCGGTCCAGCGGCACCTTGTCGGCGTCCGGGCCCTCGCACGTGATCGTCAGCCCGGCGGCGGGGGTCGCGGTCACCTCGTCGAACAGCGAGACGGCCAGGAAGACGTTGGCCAGGTCGTGGAAACCGTCGGGCCGCGCCGCCCCGACCGCCAGCTGCACGTTCACCTTGGCGGGGACGCGCACGGTGACGCCCCGCGCGGCCGCGCCGCCGCCGACGCCCGTACCGCCGCTCAGGCCTTCCCCTCCGCTCACGCCTTCGCCTCCGCGATCCGGACGAACTCCTCCACGGTCAGCATCTCGCCGCGCGCCTGCGGCGAGATGCCGGCCTTCACGAGCGCTTCCTCGGCCCGGGCGGGCGAGCCCGCCCAGGTGGCGAGGGCCGCGCGGAGCGTCTTGCGGCGCTGGGCGAAGGCCGCGTCGACGACCGCGAAGACCTCCTGGCGGGAGGCGGTGGTGGGGAGGGGCTCGGCCCGGCGGACCAGGGAGACCAGGCCGGAGTCGACGTTGGGCGCGGGCCAGAAGACGTTGCGGCCGATGGAGCCGGCCCGCTTCACCTCGGCGTACCAGTTCGCCTTGACCGACGGGACGCCGTACACCTTGTTGCCGGGCTTCGCGGCGAGCCGGTCGGCGACCTCGGCCTGGACCATGACGAGGGTCCGCTCGATGGTCGGGAACCGCTCCAGCATGTGGAGCAGGACCGGCACGGCCACGTTGTACGGCAGGTTGGCGACGAGCGCGGTCGGCGCCGGGCCCGGCAGCTCCTGGACGTGCATGGCGTCGGAGTGGACGAGCGCGAAGCGGTCGGCGCGGGCCGGCATGCGGGCCTGGATCGTGGCGGGCAGCGCGGCGGCGAGCACGTCGTCGATCTCGACGGCCGTCACCCGGTCCGCCGCCTCCAGGAGCGCCAGCGTGAGGGAGCCGAGTCCGGGACCCACCTCCACGACCACGTCGTCGGGCCGCACCTCGGCCGTGCGGACGATCCGCCGGACGGTGTTGGCGTCGATGACGAAGTTCTGGCCCTTCTGCTTCGTGGGGCGCACGCCGAGGGCGGCGGCCAGCTCACGGATGTCGGCGGGGCCGAGGAGGGCGTCGGGGCTTTCGGGGCCGGTGGTGGTGCTCACCGGTACAGCCTACGGGGCCCCGCCACGGCCGACCTACGGCTCACCGGCCCGACCCCGCCGCGACGGGCCGCGGGGTCGGGCCGTGACGGCTGCGTCGGCCCGCGACGGCGGGGCCGGACCGTGACGGCGGGGCCGGGCCCGGGACCCCCGGGCCCGGCCCCGCCGCGGCCCGTCCCGTACCCCCCCCGGCCGGTCGTGCTCAGCGGAACAGCCGTCGGCCGCAGTGCGGCCAGGGGCCGGCGCCGCGCTGGACGTAGAGCTTCTTGGCGCGGAAGGTCTGCTCGGCGGCGGGGGCGTTCTGGGCGGTGCCGCTGCCGCCGAGGGAGCGCCAGGTGCCGGGGTCGAACTGGTACAGGCCGCCGTACGTCCCCGAGGGGTCGACGGCGTTCGGGCGGCCGCCGGACTCGCAGGCGGCGAGCGCGGCCCAGTCGAGCCCGTCGGCGCCGGCGACGGACGTGGGCAGCGGCCGGGTGCCGATCCGCACCTTGCGGCTGACCGGCTCGCGGACGATCTCCTCGCCGATCCTGCGCGGCCTCTGCCTGACGCCGTTGACCGTGCGGAGGCTGTAGGTGACGCGGCGGACGCCCGGGACGCCCTGCCGCTCGACGGTCTCGGTGCCGGCGAAGAGTTCCGGGTCGCGGACCCGCTCGACGGCGTACGGGATCGCCTCCTCCCGCACCTGCCGGGAGCCGGTGATCCGCAGCACGTTGACCGTCTGGCCGTCGCGGGGGAACGCGCCGGACGGCACGGACGTCGTGTCCTGGCCCGACAGGGTGATCCCGGCCTCGACGAGCGCCTCGCGGACGGTGGCGGCGTTCGTCCGCACGGTCCGCTCGCGCCCGTCGGCGAGGAACGTCACCGTCCGCTCGGTCCGCACGTCGAGGGCCAGGCCCTGCCGCGAGATCGGCGCCGCGCGGGACACGGAGAGGTACGCGCCCTCCGCGCGGACCCCGAGCTGGCGCAGCGCCCCCTCGACGGTCCGGGCGGTCGTCCACACCTGGCGGCGCTGCCCGTCGAGGGTGAGGGCGACCGGGCGGCCGTACCGGACGACGACCTCGTCGCCGCTGGCCAGCGCCTCGCCGGGCGCGGGGGCGACGATGTCGTGCGGGCCGACGGCCAGGCCCTCGTCCGCGAGGAGCTCGTCGACCTCGTCCGCGAAGGTGTGCAGGGTGCGCGGCACGCCGTCGACGGAGAGCCGGACGGCCTTGTCGTCGGCGACGAAGGCGCTGGTGCCGCCGGCGAGGAACGCGACGACGAGGGCCTGCGGGACCAGCCGCCGCAGCCCGTCACCGGCTCCCCCGGACGCCTTCTTGCGCCGGGCGGCCCGCCGGGAGCCGGCCCGGGACCCCTGCCCCGGAACGACGCCGGAAGCGGGACCGGCCGCCGGACCCGCCGCGGGCCGGGCCCCCCGCCCGCCGTCCGGCCCGGTCTCCGGCCAGGCGCCCGGCATGACGAGGGGCGCCGCCTGGGTCGGCTGGTCGTGGACGGACAGGGCCGCGCCCCGCCGCCCCGCTCGGTGACTGCCCTGGGAAGTGCTCACGAGGCCGGGACCCTAGCCCCGCCCGCCATCACTCTCCCGGACGACCCGACTACGACACGTAACCGTTATGGATCAGTAATCGAAGGCACGGGCCGTGTTCACGGCGATCGCCTCGGCGAGCTCGTTCTCGCCGATCCCCCGCACCTGGGCCATCGCCCGCACGGTGACGGGGATCAGGTACGGCGCGTTGGGCCGGCCGCGGAAGGGTGCCGGGGTCAGGAAGGGGGCGTCGGTCTCGACGAGGACCAGCTCCAGCGGGGCGACGGCGAGCGCGTCGCGCAGCGGCTGGGCGTTCTTGAAGGTGACGTTGCCGGCGAAGGACATGTAGTAGCCCTTGGCGGCGCAGATCTCGGCCATCGCGGCGTCGCCGGAGTAGCAGTGGAAGACGGTCCGGTCCGGGGCGCCCTCCTCGTCCAGGACGCGCAGCACGTCGGCGTGCGCCTCCCGGTCGTGGATCACCAGCGCCTTGCCGTGTCGCTTGGCGATCTCGATGTGGGCGCGGAAGGAACGCTCCTGCGCGGCGATGCCGTCCGGCCCCGTGCGGAAGAAGTCGAGGCCGGTCTCGCCGACCCCGCGCACGTGCGGCAGCGCGGCGAGGCGGTCGATCTCGGCGAGCGCCTCGTCGAGGGCCGCGTCGCCGCCGCCCTCACGGGCGCCCTGCCGCGACCAGCCGTCGGGGTCCCCGAGGACGATCCTGGGCGCCTCGTTGGGGTGCAGCGCCACGGCCGCGTGCACGTTCGCGTGCGCGGCGGCCGTCTCCGCCGCCCACCGGGAGCCCTTCACGTCGCAGCCGACCTGCACGACCGTCGTCACGCCGACGGCGGCGGCCTTCACCAGCGCCTCCTCGACGGTCCCCGACTGCATGTCGAGGTGGGTGTGCGAGTCCGCGACCTCCACGAGGAGGGGTTCGGGCAGCGGCGGCGGGGCGTCCTTGGCACTCATGGCCCGATCGTACGAGGGCCATGAGCGCCACCGCCAAGGCGCTACTTGTTGCGGCGGAAAGGATGCAGCAGGTCCGACAGGTGCCAGTTGTGCGGCACCGGCGGCTTCTCGGGGGTGTCCTCGGTCAGCTCCTGGCCGATCGGACCCGCCGGCGAGACGGGCTTCGTCGCCCGCGCCCCGTGCTGGTGCTTCTCGGTCGCGGCGATCAGGTCGAGCATCGACGACACCTGCCCCGCCCGCATGATCCGGACGACATGGCCGCCGCAGTTCATGCACGTGGGACTGGACAGCGGTGACGGGACCCGCTCCCCGTCGGCCTTGTAGACGACGAATTCCTGGCCGGCGGCGTCGACGTGGTGCTCGATGTCGTACGCCTGCTCCCAGCCGTATCCGCAGCGCATGCAGGCGAAGGCGTACGCCTCATGGGCGACGGATATGCCGGTGCCGGTGATCTCGCTCATGCCAGCTCCTCTCCACTGATCAGTGGACGCCTTTTCGGGCCGGAGCGCATCAGCGCGGGACGAACCATGGAAGGCTTTTGGCTCTTCCCTTGCCAAGCGCCCAGGGAAATGTCCCGGCGCCGGGTTCGGCTTTGCCTTTCAGGTTAGCCCTTTACCTTTTCCGGGGCCCGACGCTTCGGCGTTCTTTGCCGCCACGACCGCATCGAACACCTCCCGCTTGGGAAGTCCCGCCTCGGCCGCGACCGCGGCGATCGCCTCCTTGCGGCGCTCGCCCGCCTCCTCGCGCACCCGCACCCTGCGCACCAGCTCCTCGGCGTCGAGCTCGGCGGGGCCGGTCTCCGGGGCGCCCTCGACGACGACGGTGATCTCGCCGCGGACGCCCTCGGCCGCCCAGGCGGCGAGCTCGGCCAGCGGGCCGCGCTTGACCTCCTCGTAGGTCTTGGTCAGCTCGCGGCAGACGGCGGCACGCCGCTCGGCGCCGAACACCTCGGCCATGGCGGCGAGGGTGTCGTCGAGGCGGTGCGGGGCCTCGAAGTAGACGAGGGTGCGGCGCTCGTCGGCGACCTCGCGGAGCCGCCCGAGGCGTTCGCCCGCCTTGCGGGGGAGGAAGCCCTCGAAGCAGAAGCGGTCCACGGGCAGGCCGGAGAGGGCGAGCGCGGTGAGGACGGCGGACGGGCCGGGGACGGCGGTCACCTTGACGTCCTGCTCGACGGCGGCGGCGACCAGCCGGTAGCCGGGGTCCGACACGGACGGCATGCCGGCGTCGGTCACGAGGAGCACGCGGGCGCCGCCGACCAGCGCCTCCACGAGCTCGGGCGTCCGGGCGGACTCGTTCCCCTCGAAGTAGGAGACGACCCGGCCCGAGGTGTGGATGCCGAGCGCCCGGGTCAGTCCGCGCAGCCTCCGGGTGTCCTCGGCGGCCACGATGTCCGCGTTCTCCAGTTCGGTGGCGAGTCGGGGCGGAGCGTCCGCGATGTCACCGATGGGGGTCCCTGCGAGTACCAGCGTTCCTGTCACACGGGACATCCTCCCAGCCCGGACAGGCGACGCGCACAGGCGCGTTCCCTACGATGGCGCCGTGACCAGTACCGCACCCGAGACCCTGGAGGGCCGGCACGCCGTGGCAGAGCCCTCTTCGTGGCAGCAGCGGCTGCGGCGTTTCGGCTATGTGCCGCCCGCCGGAAGCACCGCACCCATCGGGCTGCGGGAGCGGCTCGTCCCGACGTACACCCGTCCCTCCCCGCGCGTGTGGTCGCTGCTCGGCCTCGGCCCCGCGCCGGCCGAGCGGCTCTGGCGGCTGATGGCCTGGGGCGGTCCGCTGCTGGTCACGGCGGTCGCCGGCCTGCTGCGGTTCTGGAACCTGGGCAAGCCGCACGCGGTGATATTCGACGAGACGTACTACGCCAAGGACTCCTGGGCCCTGATCAACCAGGGGTACGAGGGCGCCTGGCCGAAGGACATCGACAAGACGATCCTGTCCGACCCGGGCGCGGTGCTCGTCCCGACCGATCCCGGGTACGTCGTCCACCCGCCGATGGGCAAGTGGGTGATCGGCGTCGGTGAGAAGCTGTTCGGCTTCGAGCCGTTCGGCTGGCGCTTCATGGTGGCGCTGCTGGGCACGCTGTCGGTGCTGATGCTGTGCCGGATCGGCCGCCGTCTGTTCCGCTCGACGTTCCTGGGATGCCTGGCCGGCCTGCTGCTGGCCGTCGACGGGCTGCACTTCGTGATGAGCCGCACCGCGCTCCTCGACCAGGTGCTGATGTTCTTCGTGCTCGCGGCCTTCGGCTGCCTCGTCCTGGACCGCGACCGGACCCGGTCGCGGCTCGCGGCGGCGCTCCCGGAGGACGAGGAGGGCGTCCTGCGCCCCGACGCGGAGATCGCGGAGTCCCTGCGCCTGGGCCGGCGGCCCTGGCGGATCGCGGCGGGCGTCTGCCTCGGCCTGGCGGCCGCGACCAAGTGGAACGGCCTGTACGTCATGGTCGGCTTCGGTCTGATGACCGTCCTGTGGGACGTCGCCGGCCGCCGCACCGCCGGCGCCGTCCGCCCGCACCTCGCCGTCCTGAGGAAGGACCTGGTCCCGGCGTTCGTGTCGGTCGTCCCGGTGGCCCTCGCCACCTACCTGGCGACCTGGAGCGGCTGGCTCGCCTCCGACAAGGGGTACTTCCGCCACTGGGCCACCGACCACGACAAGCTGGTGGGCGGCGGCGGCACCTGGGGCTGGCTGCCCGACTGGCTGCGCAGCCTCTGGCACTACGAGTCCGAGGTGTACACGTTCCACGTCGGCCTGACCTCGCCGCACACCTACCAGTCGAACCCCTGGTCCTGGATCGTCCTCGGCCGCCCCGTCTCGTACTTCTACGAGTCCCCCGCGCCCGGCACCAACGGCTGTCCGTCCACCGCGAAGGAGAAGTGCGCCCAGGAGGTGCTCGCCCTCGGCACCCCGCTCCTGTGGTGGGCCGCCTGCTTCGCCGTCCTGTACGTCCTGTGGCGCTGGGCCTTCCGCCGTGACTGGCGCGCGGGCGCCATCGCCTGCGGCGTCGCGGCCGGCTGGCTCCCCTGGTTCCTCTACCAGGAACGCACCATCTTCCTTTTCTACGCGGTCGTCTTCGTCCCCTTCCTCTGTCTCGCCGTCGCCATGATGCTGGGCGCCCTCGTCGGCCCCCGCGGCTCATCCGAAAGACGCCGCACATTCGGCGCGGTGGCCGCCGGCTGTCTCGTCCTGCTCATCGTCTGGAATTTCATCTACTTCTGGCCCATCTACACCGGCACCCCCATTCCACTGGACCAGTGGAGAAACCGGATGTGGCTGGACACCTGGGTTTAGCGGGGGAATGACGAACGAAGAGGGCGCGACCGGTGGTCGCGCCCTCTGTCGTGCGGGGGGATCAGAACACGAGGTCCAGGGAGTGGACCGGTTCGAGGTACGTCGCCTCGGCGGGGCGGAAGGCGGCCTTCCAGTCGCCGGTGCCCTTGTAGAGGGCCGAGGAGTAGTAGGCCGCGCCGATGCCGATGAGGTCGGGGCGGCCGTCGCCGTCGGTGTCGCCGGAGCCGATGAGTGCGCCGAAGGCGTTCCAGCCGGCGCCGATGCGGGTGCGGGGGGCGAAGGTGCCGTCGCCCTTGCCGAGGTACTGCCAGAGGACGCCGTCCTTGTCGCGGGCGACGAGGTCGCCGGCGGGGCCGCCGGCGATGTTGCCCACGGTGGCGAGCTCGTTGTGGATCCCCCAGCCGGTGCCGATCTGCTTGCGGCCGGCGAAGGGCTTGGCGGCGTCGCCGGTGCCGGGGTAGAGCCAGAGGCCGCCGGACCTGTCGGTGGCGACGGCGTCGGGGCGGCCGTCGTTCGTGAGGTCGCTGCCGACCGCGATCTTGTCGTAGATCTGCCAGCCGGTGCCGACCTTGACGCGGGTGCCGAAGGAGCCGACGCCGTTGCCCGGGTAGAGCCAGAGCACGCCGGACTTCTCGCGGGCCAGGATGTCGCCGACCGGGGAGCCGCCCAGGTCGCCGGTGGCCTCGATGCGGTCGTAGATGTTCCAGCCGGAACCGATGAGTGCCCGGGGCCCGGCCTCGTGGACGCCCCTCTGCTCGTCGATCGGGCGGTAGAAGAGGTCGGTGCGCCACAGGCGGCCGGCGGAGTCCCGGGTGAGGAGGTCGGGGGTGCCGTTGTCGTCGAAGTCGTGCGGCGCGGTCTTGCGGACGACCTTGAAGGTGCCCGCGCGGACGGCGTCCGGACCGATGCCGTTGTCCGGACGGGCGACGATCTCCCAGGTGAAGTCGCCGTTGGGGACCTCTTCGTCCCAGTTGTTGTCCTGCCAGGCGAACACCGCCTCCGTGGCGCCGCAGCAGAGGGTGGCGGACTGGGTCTTCCCGGTGCGTACGTGGCGCACGGTGACCGTCGCGTTCCCCATCTCCCGGGACAGGTTCCACCGGAAGGTGAACCCGTCGTTCGCGTCGAGGTCGAGGACCGCCGGGGGAACGGCGACGTTCGTGACGACGAGTTCGGTGGGCTCGCCGGTCGTCGCGACCTTCTCGACGCCCGGGGTCTCGCCGCCCGTGTCCGCGACCCGGTACAAGCCCTCGCCCTGCCCGACGATGCCGCCGCGCGCGTAGAGGCCGCCGTCGGGAGCGGGCGCGAGCCCCCATGCGTGGTCGAGCAGCTTCACCGACTTCTTGGTGACGAAGTTGTAGGCGGTGAGGGGGACGTGCACGCTGGGGTTGCTGAAGGACATGCCGCCCATCTGCCCGTACACGACCCAGTCACCGACCAGGGCGACGTGGAAGTAGCCCGACGACGGCACCGGGGCGACCGGGACCTCCTGTACGGCGCCGGTGGCGAGGTCCGCGACGAAGACCTGCGGCGGCCGGTCCGTCGCCTCGCCCACGGCCCAGGCGGTGTGCGTCTCGGACACCGCCTCGAAGCCGACCGCCCGCTCGCGGATGTCGCCGACGCCGCCGGTGGCGAGATCGATCAGGGCCCACTTGGCCACCGAGCCCTGGAGGAAGCTGACCTTGGCGTGCTCGGGAGTGGCCGGCGTGACCTCGACGGAGATCGCGTCCGAGGGGAGGCCGGTCACCGTCGCGCTGGGGACCGCCCTGCTGTGCTTGCGGAGCACCGTGCCCGTCTCGGTCACGACGGTCGTGAAGACGGCGTCGGCCGCCGAGCCGACGTACTTCGCACCGTCCGTCGTCGCCGCCCCGACGAAGACCCCCATGGAGTCGTTCGTGCTCAGGTTCGTCTGCGTGATCTTGTTCGTCTCCCGCCGGACGAGGTAGTCGGTGGTCCGCGTCGACCGCAGGGTGGCGTGGTACCCGTACGTCTGCCCGGAACCGTCCGCGTACCGGTGCCACGTCAGGGTGCTGTCGGGCGCGGCCGTGAGGAAGCCGGACACCCCGGCTCCCATCAGCCGGCCGTTCACGGGGTACGGAATCGGGTCGGCGGCGGTGGTCGCCGGGGTCGCCGTGAGGACCCCGTTCGCCGCCGGCACGGCGTGCGCGGGGGCGGTCAGCGCGCTCGCACCGAGGGTGACGGCGAGGACGGTGGTGACGGCGGCGGCGAGCCGGCGTCGGGTCGGGCGAGCCAGGGGCACGGGTCATTCCTCCCGGATGCATCAGGCGCACCATGCGCCTCATGGGTGAGACTTCCGAGAGGGCGAAAGGTTGTGCGGACCGGGGTCGCGTGTTCCCAAGTGCCGCTCGGCGAACGATTTCAGGACGCCGTGCGGCGGACGCGGAAGCGGAGGACCGTGACGGCGCCCGAGCGCGTGGAGGAGAGCGGTTCCAGGTCGGTGCCGGGGAGGCCCGGGGGCAGGAAGCGGATGCCGTCGCCGAGGAGGACCGGGAGGACGTACACGAGGAGTTCGTCGACGAGGCCGCGGCGCAGGCACTGGGCGGCGACGTCGGAGCCGAGGATCTCCAGGTCCTTGCCGCCCGCGGCGGCGCGGGCCGTGGCGACCGCCTGGGCGATGTCGCCGGTGAGGACGGTGACCGCCGGGTCGGGCGGGTCCGGCGGCCGGTGGGTGAGGAGGAAGAGGGGACCGGCGAAGGGGTAGTCGGTGCTGTCGGGCCGTTCGGCCCTCATGCGCGCGCCCACGTCGTAGGTCCGTCGGCCGACGAGCATGGCGCCGGTGGCCGCCGCGTTCGCCGCGAGCTCGTCGAGCGGCACGGCGTCGATGATCCAGTCCATCTCGTCGTCGGGACCGGCGACGAAGCCGTCGAGCGACATCGCCCTGTTCACGACCACCTTGCCGCTGCCGGTACGCGTCTCGCTCATGTCGTTCACCCGTCCCGTGGTGTGTTCCCTGAGGCAAGTGTGACGGGAATGAAGGTAGTTGCTCGACACATCGGAGGGGACACGCTTGACTGGACGGCCACCTGGGGAGGGGAGGCGCAGCCATGCGCAGTGGGGTCAAGGTCGCGATCGTCGGGGGCGTGTTCGCCGTGGTGGCGAGCGGTGTCGGTTACGGGGGCCACAACCTCTGGAACGGCCTCACGGGAGGCGGATCGGACATCGGCACGAAGGCCGACGCCGCGCCGCGGACGGGACCCGTGACGGCCGAGGAGGTGACGTCGACCGCGCGGGACTTCCTGGCGGCCTGGGCGGCCGGCGAGTCGGACCGGGCGGCGCAGCTGACGAACGACCCGGTCGCGGCGGGCCCCGCCGTCCTCGGCTTCCGGGAGGGCGCGCGCGTCTCCGAGGCCACCATCACGCCGGGGGCGCCGGTCGGACCGAAGGTGCCGTTCACGGTGAAGGCGACGGTCACCTTCGAGGGCGTCTCCAAGCCCTGGTCGTACGCCTCCGAGCTGACCGTCGTCCGCGGCGAGACCACCGGCCGGCCGCTGGTCGGATGGCTGCCGTCGGTGCTGCACCCGAAGCTCACCGCCGACGGCACCCTCCGCACGGGCGTCGCGTCGACCGCCTCCGTCAAGGCCGTGGACCGCGACGGCAAGGAGCTGACGGCGGAGAAGTACCCCTCGCTCGGGCCGGTCCTGGACGAGCTGCGGAAGCGGTACGGCGCGAAGGCCGGCGGCACGAGCGGCGTCGAGACCCGGATCGACTCCGGCAGCTCGACGGTCCCCGACACCACGCTCCTCGTGCTGACGAAGGGCAGGCCCGGCGTCCTGGAGACGACCATCGACGCCGAGGTGCAGGCGGCGGCCGAGAAGGCGGTGAAGGCGTACGGCACGGCGGCGGTGGCCGCGATCGAGCCGTCCACCGGCGCGATACGGGCCGTCGCCAACAGCCCGGCCGGCGGCTTCAACACGGCCTTCCAGGGCAAGCAGGCGCCGGGCTCGACGATGAAGATCGTCACGGCGACGATGATGATGCAGCGGGGTCTGGCGGGCCCCGGCAGCCGGGTCGAGTGTCCGTCCACCGTCCCCTGGTACGGCTACACCTTCCACAACCTCGACGACTTCGAGATCGACGGCGGTACCCTCACCGACGCCTTCGCCCGCTCCTGCAACACCGCCTTCATCAAGGCGGTCAAGCCGCTCAGCGAGAAGGACGAGGAGAACACCGCGCTCGGCGAGACCGCCCGCCGCTCCTTCGGCATCGGCCTGGACTGGCAGGTCGGCATCCCCACGTCGGACGGCAGCGTGCCGGAGTCGCAGGGCGTGGAGACGGCCGCCTCGTACATCGGCCAGGGCAAGATCACGATGAGCGCCCTGAACGTCGCCTCGCTCTCCGCGACCGTCAAGAACGGCGGTTTCCTCCAGCCGTACCTGGTGGCGCGGGCGCTCGACGACCGCGAGTTCGCCCAGGCCGAGCGGCTCTCCCCCGAGGTCGCCTCGGGCCTGCGCCGGATGATGAACGCGGCCGCGACGGGCCCGCGCGGCACCGCGACCGGTGTCATGGCCGGCGTCCCCTCCCCCAAGGGCGCCAAGACCGGCTCCGCCGAGGTCGGTGACCAGGCCACCTCCAACAGCTGGTTCACCGGCTACTCCGGCGACCTCGCCGCCGCCGCCGTCGTCGAGGCCGGCGGTCACGGCGGCGACGCGGCCGGCCCGGTCGTCGCCCGCGTCCTGCGCGCGGGCTGACGGGGAGGAACCGGAACGCGGGGGACCCGGAACGCCGGGCATCCGGACGTGGGGGCCCGGAAGGTCAGGCATCCGGAACGCACGGGATCCCGGAACGCGGGAGATCCCGGAACGCACGGCATCCCGGAACGTGGAACCAGGTCGCGTGGTCCGTACAACGACCGCTAGCGTGCCGTTATGACGACCGCTGACGACGCCACCGCTCTCGCGCATCCGCAGTTCGCCGCAGCCCTGAGGGACGTGGGCCTCGACGTCGAGGTCCGCCGGTTCCCTGACGAGACCCGCACCGCCCGGCAGGCCGCCGACGCCATCGGGTGCCGGGTCGCGGAGATCGTGAAGTCGCTGATCTTCGCGGCCGACGGGGTGCCGGTCCTCGTGCTGATGGACGGGGCGTCGCGGGTGGACGTCGAGCGGGTGCGGGAGGAGCTGGGCGCCGGGAAGGTCACCCGGGCCGACGCGAAGGTGGTGCGCGAGACCACCGGGTACGCGATCGGGGGCGTGCCGCCCTTCGGACACCGGACGCGGACCCGGGTCCTCGCCGACCGGGGCATCCTCGAACACGACGTGGTGTGGGCGGCGGCGGGCACCCCGCACACGGTCTTCGCGCTCGACCCGAAGACGCTGGTGGCCCACGCCGGCGCCGCCCTGGTCGACGTCCGCGAGCCCTCGGCGTGACCCCGGTCGTCACCCTCGCGGTCCTCGTCGCAGCCGTCACCCACGCCAGCTGGAACGCGATCGCCCACGGCATCAAGGACCAGCTGCTCTCCTTCACCCTGATCTCCGGCGGCGGCGCGCTGATCGGCGTGGCCGCGGCCTTCTTCGTCCCGCTGCCGGCGGCCGGCGCCTGGCCGTTCCTGATCGCCTCCGCGCTCCTGCACATCGGCTACTACGCCCTGCTGATGCGCTCGTTCACGCTGGGCGACTTCGGCCAGATGTACCCGATCGCGCGCGGCTCGGCCCCGCTCGTCGTGACCGCCCTCGCGGCCGTGTTCCTCGACGAGGTCCCCGGCGGCTGGCAGCTCCTCGGTGTGGCCGTGGCGTGTGCGGGCCTGACCGGCCTCGCCCTCTGGGGCATCCGGGGCAAGGACACCCGACCGCACTGGCCGGCACTCCTCGCCGCGGGCGCCACGGGGCTGTCGATCGCCCTCTACACGGTCGTCGACGGCGTCGGGGTCCGCGCCTCCGGCAGCTCGCTCGGCTACGTCGCCTGGCTGATGATCATGGAGGGTCTGGCGATCCCGGCGTACGCCCTCTGGACCCGCCGCGCCGCCCTGCTGCCGCAGCTGCGCCCGTACGCGGCCCGCGGCCTGTTCGGCGCCGCCCTCTCCGTAGCGGCGTACGGCCTCATCCTCTGGGCCCAGACGAAGGCCCCGCTCGCCCCGATCGCCGCACTCCGCGAGTCCTCCATCATCGTGGGCGCCGCCATCGGCGCCCTCTTCTTCAAGGAGCGCTTCGGCGGCCCCCGGATCGCCGCCGCGGGCCTCATGGTCGTCGGCATCGGCCTGATGCTCCGCGCGGGCTGACCGCCCGGCGGGCGGTGCGGGCGGACGCGGTCGCCCACCGGAGCGGGTCGCCCCACCGGAGCGGGTCGCCCCACCGGCGCGGATCGCCCCACCCGCGCGGGTCGCCCACCGGAGCGGGTCGCCCCGCCGGGCGGGGCCGGCCCCGGGCGCGCGTCAGCCGTCGGCCTCCGCGCCCGTGCCGTCGCACGAGGCGCGGAAGAAGTCGGTGCGGATGCGGCGGAATCCCGTGTGGCCGGTCTCCTGCGCGTGGGCCAGGCACCACACGGCGGGGCCGCGTCCGTCGTCCGCCGCGCCGGAACCGTCCAGGCACGTGGTGCACTCCGCCTCGGTGATCGGCCCGCTGCCCGTACGGTCTCCGCGCAGCGCCCAGAGTTTCGGCCGCCGGCCGCCCCTCGGCACGATCCCGGTCGCCCGAGTCGCCGCCGTCCCCTCACGCCCCATCCGACTCCCCCTCCACGGCAAGGTCCGCCCACACCAGCTTTCCCGCCGGGGGCCGCCCGCGACACCCCGCTTCGCAGTGGGGGAGGCCGATCAGAAGTCGCCGGGCGGCAGGGGGAGCGGCAGGCCCGGGAGACCGTCGATGCTCTGCGCGATGTGGTCCTTCTTGGCGAAGTAGGCGCTGAGGGAGGCGTCGTCCTCGCGGGCGAAGCGCTTGCCGTGGAGGTCGCGGTCCTCGTCGTAGGACATGAAGGGGACGCCGTATCCGCAGGAGTCGCGGACGAGTTCGGCGGTGACGACGATGACGGCGCGCAGGCCGTGCAGGGACGGGTCGATGTCCGGGAAGTGCGCGAGCAGTTCCCGGAAGCGCGGGTCGTCGCGGAAGACGGGCTCGCCGCGGCCGTGTACGCGGACGATGTTGGGCGGGCCCTGGAAGGCGCACCACATCACGGTGATCCGGCCGTTCTCGCGGAGGTGGGCGACCGTCTCGGCGGTGCTGCCGGCGAAGTCGAGGTAGGCGATGCGGTGTTCGTCGAGCACCGCGAAGGAGCCCTTGAGGCCCTTGGGAGAGAGGTTGACCGTGCCGTCGCCGTCCAGCGGGGCGGTGGCGGTGAAGAAAATCGGCTGCTGCTCGATGAAGGTGCGCAGCCGTCCGTCTATGCGTTCATAAGTCTTTCCCATGTCTAAGGATTATGTAAGCAAAACCTTCGCCTGTCTAACTACTTGTGGGCGAGGGGCCCTCGGCCTGGGGCGTGACCGAAGGAGCCGTCGGTGCGGGGGGCGGGGTCGCCGGTCGGGGGTCGCCGACGACGGGGGTGCGGGCCGGCGGGACGGGCACCGGGTGCACGGGGGTGCCCGGGGCCAGGGCGAGGAAGTAGACGGCCGCCGCGGCGGCGGCCGTGCCGAGGGCGGTGAGGGCCAGGCCGTACACCCGGCGGGTGCCCCAGGCGCGGCCCCGGGGAGGGGCGGCGGGACGGAGGCCGTGGGGCGTGACGAGGGACGCGCGGGCGACGAGGGCGGCACGCAGGCGGGCCTCGGTGGTGGGGTGGCCGGTCATCGTGACGTCGCCTCCAGCAGTTTCTCCAGCGCGTCGAGGGCACGGCTCGCGGTGGACTTGACGGTGCCCCGGGAGAGACCGAGCGTGTGGGCGATCTGGGCCTCGGTCAGTTCGGACCAGTAGCGCAGGACGAGGACCTCGCGCTGCCGTTGGGTGAGCCGGGCCAGCGCGTCGAGGACGTGGCGGTGCTCCTCGGCGAGCAGGAGGGCCTCGTCGACGGGCGGTCCGGCGCCCTGGTGCGGCGGGGTGTACGCGCGGGCGGTCCGACGGCGTCGCAGGACGGAACGGGCCGCGTTGACGACGGCGGTGTGCAGGTACGCCCCGGGGTCCTTGAGGCCCGCGAGCGACGTCCCGTACGTACGGCAGACGGCGGCGAACGCGTCCTGGACGACGTCCTCCGCGGTGTGCAGGTCGTCCACCAGGAACAGCGCGAGCCGCACCATGTCCACCCGCCGCGCCCGGTACAACTCGGTCAGCGTGGGCGGCCGTTCGTCGTCGTCCACCGCGGGCAGCGCGCGCAGGTGCCGGCCGGGCCGGATCACCGGCACGTCCTCGGCTCCCGACAGACGGACGAGCAGGCGGGACCACCACGACGGGGGCGCTGCGGGTATCGCGTACTGCATGGGCCTCGTTCCAGGGGATCGGGGGCGGGCGGGCGGTTCGCCCGCCCGCCCCACGCGTGCTGCTACTTCGAGGTTCCGGCACCCGGGTGGATCACCGTGGGGGCGGCCTCGGAGGACGGCTCGGCCGGGGCCGGAGCCGGGGCCGGCTCGGCCGACATCCGGGTCGGCTCCGGGGTCGGCCGGGCCGACGGCGGGGCCGGGGCGGGAGTCGGTTCGGCCGAAGGACGGGCCGGAGCCGGGGCCGGCTCGGCCGACATCCGGGTCGGCTCCGGGGTCGGCCGGACCGACGGCGGGGCCGGGGCCGGGGTCGGCTCGGCCGAAGGACGGGCCGGGGCCGGCTGGGCCGGGCTCGTCGCGGGCGTGGGGGCCGTCACGACCTCCGGCGCGGCCGGGGCCGGCTTCGGGGCGGAGTCGGCGACGGCCTGGGCGGTGAAGGCGCCGCCGAGGAGAAGGGCGGCCGCGGCGACGGCGCCGAGGACCCGGGGACGGGTGCGGAGGTTCATCCGGGCGCGGACGGACATGGGACTCTCCCGAGGTGGTGAGGGAACACGGTCTGGGTCGTGCGGTGAAGGGCGCCTTCAACCCACCAGACGTGCGGCACCTCCCGAGGTTGCGCCCCGGTACGGAATTCTTTCGGCGGCCCGGCCGCCGGGGCCGCCTCAGTCGCCCAGTACCTCCGCGAAGTGGGTGTTCACCGCGAGGAGTCCGCCGTCCACGCGCAGGACGGTGCCGGTGATCCAGGAGGCGTCGCGGGAGGCGAGGAAGGCGACGGCGGCGGCCACGTCCTCCGGGGCGCCGACCCGGCCGAGGGGGTAGACGCGGTCGGCGAGGGCGGCGAGTTCGGCCTCCCTTCCGGCCCAGCCGGTGGTCGCGATCGTGCCCGGGTTGATCTGGTTGACGCGGACGCCGCGCGGGGCGGCGTCACCGGCCAGGGTGCGGGTGAAGGAGGCGAGGCCGGCCTTGGCGGCGCTGTAGGCGTGGTTGCCGAAGTCCGCCTCGGCGTTGACGGAGCCGATGGTGACGACGGCGCCGCGCCCGCCGGCCGCCGCGAGGTGCGGGAGGGCCGCGCGGGAGCAGCGGACGGCGCCCAGGAGCGTGACGTCGAGCTGGCCGGCCCAGCCGTCGTCGGGGTCGTCCTCGAAGCGGGCGGAGTCGGGGACGACGGGGGCGAAGGCGTTGTTGACGAGGACGTCGAGGCCGCCGAAGGCCTCCACCGCGTACGCGACCGCCGCCTCCACCGACGCCCGGTCGCCGACGTCGCAGCGCAGGGCCACCGCGCCGGGGACGTCCGCGGCCGTCCTGCGGGCCTCCTCCTCGTCGAGGTCCGTGACCAGGACCCGGGCGCCCTCCGCGGCGAGCCGCCGCGCGGTCGCCGCGCCGATGCCGCGCGCCGCGCCGGTGACCAGTGCCGCGTACCCCTCGAACCGCCGTGTGAGCTCCATGGTCCGATCTCAGCACCGGACGCGCCGTCCGCACCAGAGGGCGCGACTCTGTCACCTCGCCCTCGCGCGGCGGGCCGGTGATCGACTAGCGTCACGGGTCCGCTCCGCTCGGGTGCGGACGGACGGGGGGCGGGAACATGGGGCAGCTGATCGCCGTGGCGGTCATCACGGTTCTGGCGGTCATCAGCCCGGGCGCGGACTTCGCCATGACGGTCCGCAACAGCTATCTGTACGGGCGGACGGCGGGCGTGCTCGCGGCCGTCGGGATCGCCCTGGGCGTGCTCGTCCACGTCACGTACACGATGCTCGGCGTGGGCCTGCTGGTGAGCCGGTCGCCGATGCTGTTCACCGCGATGAAGCTGATCGGCGCGGCGTACCTGGTGTACGTCGGGTACAGGACCTTCGTCGCCAAGTCCGAGGTGGACGTCGACCTTTCGGACGGCGCCGACCTGTCGAGGGCGGGGGCGCTGCGCACCGGCTTCCTGACGAACGCGCTCAATCCCAAGACGATGCTCTTCGTCCTGAGCACGTACACCCAGGTCGTCAGCGCCGACACCCCCGTCTTCCAGCAGGTCGGCTACGGCCTCTTCATGTCGTTCGCGCACCTGGTGTGGTTCGGTCTCGCCGCGGTCTTCTTCTCCCACCAGGGCCTGCGGGCGCGGCTGTTGCGGAAGCAGGCCGTCCTCAACAAGGTGATCGGCACGGTGCTCGTCGGGCTCGGCATGGTGCTGGCGCTCACGCCGGCCGTCGCCTGAGCCCGGTGGGAGCGAGCGGCCCTGCTCAGTCGGTGGAGACGCGCTCGACGCGGGGCTCCGCGATCGCGCGGTAGTCCTCGGCGGAGAGGGCGAGGGAGCGGTCGAGCCGGGCGGCGTTGAAGTAGAACTCCTCGTGGACCAGCAGGCCGGGGTCGACGAAGAGGTCGAGGCGCGCGTCGAAGGAGAAGGGCAGGATCGTGCCGCTCGGGGAGCCCGCGAGCTCCTCGGCGATCTCCGGGGAGGCGAAGGACACGTACGTGCCTCCGTACAGCGCCTTCACGGCCGCGAGGTCGATGCGCTTGTCGCCGGGGACGACGACGAGCGCGAAGCGCTTCTCCTTCTTGCCGATCTTGACCATGGCGATGATGCACTTGGCCGCCTCGGCCGGCGCGTGCCCGCGCAGTGCGCTGACCGCCTCGGTGGCGCCCTCGGGGGCGTGCTCGATCACCCGGTAGGAGGCGCCGTGCTCGTCGAGCAGGGCGAGCAGCTTCTCGTACGTGGCGTGTGCGGCGGGCGCGCCGGGATTCCCGGGCGTGTCCGTGTCGGGCGCGTCGTGCGTGGTGTTCACCGGCTCGGCGGTCATGTGCCTTGCTCCCCTTGCGACGTGTGCGGTGCTCCGGCGCCCGACCCTACTCGTCGCCGCGGGTCACGCCGCCGCGACCCGGACCGCCCGGACCAGGGCCTGGGCGCGCGGGTCGGCCGTGACCGTCTTGCGCATGCCGTTGGTGACGTACCCGAAGGCGATCCCGGAGTCGGGGTCGGCGAAGCCGAGGGAGCCGCCGCGGCCGGGGTGGCCGAAGGAGGACGGGCCGAGCAGCGGGGAGGCCGGGCCGTGCAGCATGTGGCCGAGGCCGAAGCGCGTGCCGACGAGCAGCACCTCGTCCAGGCCCGCGGACTCCTCGGTGCGGGCGAGGGTGAGCGTGGCGGGCGCCAGGAGGCGATCGGCGCCGTCGACGGGGCCGAGGGTGGCGGCGTAGAAGCGGGAGAGCGCGCGGGCGGTGGCGACGCCCGCCGATCCGGGGAGTTCGGCGGCCCGGTAGACGGGGTCGTTCTCGTCGGGCGCGGGCTCGATGACGCCGAAGGCGCGCCGGGTGAGGGAGCCGGGGTCCTGGTACGCCTCGGTGACGGACCGCTTGGGCCGGAGCCTGAGGGCGCCGCTGTCGGCCGGTTCGATCTCCTCGACGGGGCCGAGCCGGCCGACACGGTGGGCCTCCGCGTCCGGGAGGCCGATCCACAGGTCGAGGCCGAGGGGGCCGGTGATCTCCTCGGCCACCCAGTGGCCGATGGTGCGGCCGGTGACCCGGTGGACGAGGCCGGAGAGCAGCCAGCTGAAGGTGTGGGCGTGGTAGCCGTGGGCGGTGCCGGGCTCCCAGACCGGTGCCTGGGCGGCGATGGCGGCGGTGGCCGTCGGGAGGTCGATCGCCTCGGCGAGGGTGAGCGGCCGGTCGACGACCGGGACGCCGGCCCGGTGCGCGAGCAGCTGCCGTACGGTCACGCGGTCCTTGCCGGCCGCCTTGAACTCGGGCCAGTACGCGGCGACGGGGGCGTCCAGGTCGAGCAGGCCGCGCTGGTGCAGGAGCAGGGGCACGACGGCGGCGACGCCCTTGGTGGCCGAGCGGACGACCTGGGCGGTGTCCTCGGACCACATCTCCCGGCCGGCCTCCTCCTCGCCGTCGGCGTCCTTGGTCCCGGCCCACAGGTCGACGACCTTGACGCCGTCGCGGTGGACGGCGACGGCCGCGCCGCGCTCGCCGCGCTGTGCGAAGTTGCGCAGGAAGGCGTCCCTGACGGGCTCCCAGCCCGCCGCCACCGTGCCCTGGACGTCCACCCGACTCACTCTTCCTCTCCTACGACCGGCTCCCATGGTGCAACGTGGGCGTCGGACGGCGGATTCCGGGGTGTCAGGCGACGGAGCCGGGCACGAAGCCGAACGGCAGCTCCAGGCGGTGCCGGGCCATCAGCTCCTCGTCGCCGAGGATGTCCCCGGTCGGGCCGTCGGCCGCGATGACGCCCTCGCTGAGGATGACCGCGCGCGGGCACAGCTCCAGGGCGTACGGCAGGTCGTGCGTGACCATGAGGACGGTGACGTCGAGGGAGCGGAGGATGTCGGCGAGCTCGCGGCGGGAGGCCGGGTCCAGGTTGGAGGACGGCTCGTCGAGGACGAGGATCTCCGGCTCCATGGCGAGGACGGTCGCGACGGCGACCCGGCGGCGCTGCCCGAAGGACAGGTGATGGGGCGGCCGGTCGGCGTACGCGCCCATGCCGACCCGGTCGAGGGCCTTGCGGACGACGGCTTCGAGTGCGGCGCCCCGGACGCCGGCCGCGGCCGGGCCGAAGGCCACGTCCTCGCGGACGGTCGGCATGAAGAGCTGGTCGTCGGGGTCCTGGAAGACGATGCCGACCTTGCGCCGGATCTCGGCGAGGTGCTTCTTCCCGACCGGCAGGCCGGCGACGGTGACGCCGCCCGCGCCGCCGGTGAGGATGCCGTTGAGGTGGAGGACGAGGGTGGTCTTGCCGGCGCCGTTGGGGCCGAGGAGGGCGACCCGCTCGCCGCGCCCGACGGTCAGGTCGACGCCGAAGAGGGCCTGGTGGCCGTCGGGGTACGCGTAGGCGAGGCCGCGGACTTCGAGAGAGGGGGCGGGGGCCGGGGTCATAGCGTCCATCCCAGGAGGCAGATCAGGAGTGCGGTGAGCGGGAGCGCGGCGGCTCGGGCCCACTGGGCGCGGGTGGCGGTGACCTCGTCGATGACCGGCATGGTGCCCGCGTAGCCGCGGCTGACCATGGCGAGGTGGACGCGTTCGCCGCGCTCGTACGAGCGGATGAAGAGGGCGCCCGCGGACTTGGCGAGGACGCCCCAGTGGCGGACGCCCTTGGCCTCGAAGCCGCGGGAGCGGCGGGCGACGGACATGCGGCGCATCTCGTCGGTGATGACGTCGCCGTACCGGATCATGAACGAGGCGATCTGGACGAGCAGCGGCGGGAGCCTGAGCCGCTGGAGGCCGAGGAGCAGGGCGCGCAGTTCGGTGGTGGAGGCGAGGAGCACGGAGGCGGCGACGCCCAGGGTGCCCTTGGCGAGGACGTTCCAGGCGCCCCAGAGGCCGGGGACGCTGAGCGACACCCCGAGGACGGTCGTCTGTTCGCCGGGCACGACGAACGGCATGAGCAGCGCGAACGCGACGAACGGGATCTCGATGAGCAGCCGCTTCAGCAGGAAGCCGACCGGGACGCGGGCCCCGGCCGCCACGACCGCGAGGAGCACGGCGTAGAGGCCGAAGGCCCAGCCGGCCTCGCGGGGGGTGGACACGACGACCACGACGAAGCCGAGGACGGCGGCGAGCTTGGTGTGCGGGGGCAGCTCGTGGACCGGCGAGTGTGCGTGCCGGTAGAGCTTGTGCGCGTGCCCCGCTCCCATGTCAGGCCGCGGCTTCGGCGTGCGTACGGCGGCGGCGGACGACCCAGAAGGCGCCGGTGCCGACCGCGAGGGTCGCGCCCACGCCGATCACGCCGGCGAGTCCGCCGGAGAGGCGGGGGGCCTCGACGCCCTTGACGCCGTAGTCGGCGAGCGGGGAGTCGGCGGCCGCGTGGTCCTCGACCTTGCTGTCGATGCCCTTGTCGGCGGCGACCTTCTCCAGGCCGTCGGGGCTGGCGGAGGCGTAGAAGGAGACGAAGCCGGCGAGGACGAGGGCGGTGACCAGGCCGCCGATCCACAGCTTCTTCGGGGAGCCGGCCGGGGCGGTCGCCGGGGCGGTGGCGGGTGCGGCGTCGACCAGTTCGCCGCCGACGCGGAGCTTGAGCGGGGCGGTGAGGCCGCGGGCCCCGTACACGAGGTCGGGGCGGACGGCGACGACCGCGCCGACGGTCAGCATGGTGATGACGGCCTCGCCGACGCCGATGAGGACGTGGACGCCGACCATCGCGGTGAGGACCTTGGAGACCGGTACGTCGGTGGTGCCGCCGACGGCGTAGAGGAGCGTGAAGGCGGCGGCCGCGGCCGGTACGGAGACGAGCGCGGCGGCGAAGGACGCCACGGTCACCGAGCGGCGGGTGCGGGGCAGAAGGAGGACGAGGCCGCGGAAGAGCGCGTAGGCGACGACGACGGTGACGACGCCCATGACGGTGATGTTCACGCCGAGGGCGGTGAGGCCCCCGTCGGCGAAGAGGATGCCCTGCATCAGCAGGACGACGGCTATGCACAGGACGCCGGTCCAGGGTCCGACGAGGATCGCGGCGAGCGCGCCGCCGAGCAGGTGTCCGCTGGTCCCGGCCGCGACCGGGAAGTTCAGCATCTGCACGGCGAAGATGAAGGCCGCGACGAGCCCGGCGAGCGGCGCGGTGCGCTCGTCCAGCTCTCGGCGGGCCCCGCGCAGGCTGACGGCGACGGCGCCGGCGGCGACGACACCGGCGGCGGCCGATACGGGGGCGTTGATGAATCCGTCGGGTACATGCACGTCCCGAATGATAGAGCGCTCCTGCGAAGAGGTTGCAAGAGCGCATCAGTCACAGAACCACGGCGTACGGACGCACGTGACCCCGCGCACACCCGACGCCGTTCACGCATGCCCCGCGCGGCCCTCGGGAAGGAGTGGGACAGTTAGTCGATAAGAGGACAAAACGTGAGGAGCCTCCGATGGCCGCCGCGCACGACCGTGAAGTCGACGACCACGCCAAGGGACGGATCATCAGCGACGCCCCGCTCTCCCGCCCCGTCCCGGTGTCCCTCCGTTACGACCCGGCCTTCACCCCCGCGACGGTCCGCTTCTGCTTCCCCGGCCCCGTCGAGTGGTCCTTCCCCCGCGCCCTCCTGGAGACCGGCCTGCGCGCCCCGACCCGCCGCGGCGACATCGGGGTCTGGCCCTGCGGCCGCGTCCAGACCGTCGTCGAACTCCACACCGCCGACGGCGTCACCGTCGTCCAGTTCGACACCACTGCCCTGCTGCGCTTCCTCCGGCACACGTACGCCGCCGGCGCGTCGATGACGACGCACTGACGGCGTACGGGTCGAACCGGGGGCCCGGGGGTGGGGCGCCGGTCAGGCCGGGCCCCGGCAGGACACCCCCCGCGACCCCGCGGATCAGGCCTTCACGAGGTCCGGCTTCGGGCCCGCGTCCTCGCCCTTCGGCGCGGCGAGGCCCTCGCCCTCCACGTCCACGTTCGGCAGGATCCGGTCCAGCCACTTCGGCAGCCACCAGGCCTTGTGGCCGAGGAGCGCCAGGACGGCCGGGACGATCGCCATGCGGACCACGAAGGCGTCGAAGAGGACCGCGACGGCGAGGCCGAAGCCGATCATCTTGATCATCTGGTCGGTCATGCCGATGAAGCCGGAGAAGACCGCGATCATGATCACCGCGGCGGCGACGACCACCCGGGCGCTGTGCCGGAAGCCGGTCACGATCGCCTCGCCGGGCCGCTCGCCGTGCACGTACGCCTCCCGCATGCGGGTGACGAGGAAGACCTCGTAGTCCATCGCGAGACCGAAGACCACGCCGACCATGAAGATCGGCATCATCGACATGATCGGGCCGGTCTGCTCGACCCCGAAGAGGCTGCCGAGCCAGCCCCACTGGAAGACCGCGACGACCGCGCCGAGGGCCGCGACCACCGAGAGCAGGAAGCCGAGGGCCGCCTTCAGCGGGACGAGGACCGAGCGGAAGACCAGCGTCAGCAGGACGAAGGCCAGACCGACGACGAGGGCCAGGTACGGCACCAGGGCGTCGTTCATCTTCTGCGAGAAGTCGATGTTCATCGCGGTGGCGCCGGTGACGAGGACGTCGTCGCCGGTGGCCTCCCGGATGTCGTGGACCAGGCCCTCGGTCTCGGTGGAGGACGGCCGGTCCTTCGGGACCACGGTGATCATCGCGGCGTCGCCGGCCTTGTTCGGGGTCGGCGGGGTGACCGCCGCCCAGCCCTCCAGGCCCTTGATGGTGGACACCGTCTTGTCGGCGACGGCCTTGTCGCCGTCCACGACCACGAGCAGCGGGCCGTTGAAGCCGGGGCCGAAGCCGTCGGACAGCGTGTCGTACGCCCGGCGCTCGGTGGTGGACGTCGGCTTGGCGCCGTCGTCCGGAAGACCCATCTCCAGGGAGGAGGCGGGCAGCGCGATCGCGCCGAGGCCGAGGACGCCGAGGAGCAGCACCATCACGGGACGGCGGATGACGAAGCGGGCCCAGCGGGTGCCCCCGTTCGGCTTGCCGTCGTCCTTCTGCAGGCCCTTGCGCTGCTTGCGGCCGACGATCCTGTCGCCGGCGAAGCCGAGCAGCGCCGGGATCAGGGTGAGCGCGATCAGTACGGCGATGACGACCGTGCCGGCGGCGGCGAAGCCCATCTTCGTCAGCATCGGGATGTCGACGACGGCCAGGCCGACCAGGGCGATGACGACGGTGAGTCCGGCGAAGACGACGGCGGAGCCGGCCGTGCCGACCGCGCGGCCCGCGGCCTCCTCCTTCTCCCGGCCGTCGGCGAGCTCCGCGCGGTAGCGGGAGACGATGAAGAGGGCGTAGTCGATGCCGACCGCCAGGCCGATCATCATCGCCAGGGTGGAGGTGCTGTTGCCGAGGTCGAGGACGTTCGCGAGCGCCGAGATCGAGGAGACGCCGATGCCGACGCCGATGATCGCGGTGAGCAGCGGAAGTCCCGCGGCGACCAGCGAGCCGAAGGTGATGACCAGGACGATGCCGGCGATGACCACGCCGACGATCTCGCCGGCGCCGGTCTCCGGCATGGTCTGCAGGGCGTCGCCGCCGACCTCGACGGTCAGGCCCTTGCCCTGCGCGCTCTCGCCGGCCTGCTTCAGCGCCTCGCGCGTCTCGTCGGTCAGCTCCATGGCGTTGACCTTGTAGGCGACGGAGACGTAGGCGGTGGTGCCGTTCTGCGAGACGGCGTGCGCGGTGTACGGGTCGGCGACCGAGACGATCTGGTCCGAGCCTGACTTCAGCGCGGCGACGGTCTCCTCGACGACGGCCTTGTGGGCCGGGTCGGTGACCTTCTGGCCGTCCGGCGCCTTGAAGACGACGCGCGCGGTGGCGCCGTCGGCGCCGCCGCCCGGGAAGCGCTCTTCGAGCAGGTCGAAGGCGCGCTGGGCCTCGGTGCCGGGGATCGAGAAGGAGCTGGAGGTGGCGACGGGCGCGGTGGCGGCGCCGATCCCGGCGATCGCCAGGAGGGCCACCCAGAGGAGGGCGACGAGCCGACGGCGCCGGAAGGCGGAACGGCCCAGCTTGTACAGGAACATGGCCACGGGGGCGTACTCCCAGTGTGGGTGGGACAGGACATGGGGAGCCGGCCCGACGTCGTGAGCGGTGCGATGTCAGGTGGTAAGGGTGGTGCCGATGGTGCTCGCCGTACGGGTGGTGCTGGTCGTACGGGCGGTGCGGGTCGCGCGGGTGGTGCTCGCCGTACAGGTGGTGCTGGTCGTACGGGCGGTGCGGGTCGCGCGGGCGGTGCGGGTCGCGCGGGTGGTGCGGGTCGCGCGGTCCGCCTGGGGAAGGCGGAGGGTCAGACGCCGAGTGAGGGGAGCACGACGGCGTCGACGTACGCGCTGAGGAACGCGTGGTCGACCGGCAGGTCGTCGATCAGCGGCCGGGCGATGAACGCACCGATCAGCATGTGCGGGATGAGCTTCAGCGCCGGGTTGCCGGCGTCGACCTCTCCCCTGCGGACCGCTCGGTTCAGCACTTCGTCGAAGCCGTTCATCTCGGGTTCGATGAGCAACTCGCGCAGTGCCCGGTGCAGTTCGGGGTTGGTGTGGACGGCATGGGCCAGGCCCCGCATCAGCGCGGAGTCCTTCTCCATCTGGCAGTCGTCGGTCCGCGCCACCATCTCCTGGAAGTCGCCGCGCAGCGAGCCGGTGTCGATCTCGGAGAGGTCGGCCGGCTTGTTGGCGCGGAGCGCCCTGGCGACCAGCTCGGGCTTGCTCCCCCACTGGCGGTAGAGGGTGGCCTTGCTGGAGTGGGTGCGGGCGGCGACGGCGTCCATGGTGAGGGCGTCGTAGCCGACCTCGCGGAGGAGGTCGAGCACGGCCGCGTACAGCTCGGACTCCCGCTCGGGAGTGAGTCTGCTGCGTGCCATGAACGGCCTCCGATCCGAACGAAACGGTTTCGTACAGTACGAAGATACCCACGCCGTCAGCGAAACGAAACCGTTTCGTACGTGTCCTGGACCACATCCGAGCCACTCCCGACCCGCCCCCGAGCGGCCCGCGAGCAGGCCCGAGCCCCACCGGACCGCCCCGATCCCACGCTCGGCCACCCCCGAACCACCCCCGCCCCCACGCGAACGTCCCCCGGGTGAAGACGCCCGCATACACGTACGAGTTGCCTGACCCCCTCTCCGCGGAAAGCATGGGGAGGTGAGTGACGACGTCGCGTATCTCCGTTTTCCGCACCTCCACGACGACCTGCTGTGCTTCGCCGCCGAGGACGACCTCTGGATCGCCCCGCTCGCGGCCGAGGGGCACAGCCCCGGCCGGGCCTGGCGACTCACCGTCGACCGCACGCGGGTCGGCCATCCGCGCTTCTCGCCGGACGGCCGCCACATCGCGTACACGAACTGGCGCAGCCTCGACCCCGAGATCCATCTCGTGCCGGTCGACGGCGGTCCCGCCCGGCGGCTCAGCTACTGGGGCTCGACGGACACCCGGGTCTGCGGCTGGACGCCGCCCGACAAGGACGGCCGGTCCGACATCCTGGCCGTCTCCTCGCACGGGCAGCCGTTCTCGTACTACTCCTGGGCCTACACCGTCCCCACCGACGGCTCCCCCGGCCTCCGCATGCCCTGGGGCCCGGTCTCCGACATCGCCGTCACCGACGACTCCGTCGTCTGCGGCCACACCGACGCCGGCGGCAACGGCGCGGAGCGCCGCACCCTCCTGCTCACCGGGAAACCGCCGCACGAGCCGGCCGCCTGGAAGCGGTACCTGGGCGGCGCCACCGGACGCCTCTGGCTGCACGGCGAGCGACTCCTCGCCGACATCGAGGGGCACCTCGACTGCCCCATGGCGGTCGACGGGCGGATCGCCTTCCTCTCCGACCACGAGGGCATCGGCAACCTCTACTCCTGCCTGCCCGACGGCACCGACCTGCGCCGCCACACCGACCACGACGAGTTCTACGCCCGGCACGCCTCCAGCGACGGCCGCCGCGTCGTCTACCAGTGCGCCGGCGAGCTGTGGATCGTCGACGCCCTCACCGCCGACTCGCGGCCCCGGAAGCTGGAGGTCAGGCTCGGCGGCCAGCGCGTCGGCCGGCGCCCCTACCAGGTGCCGGCCGCCCACCACATCGACGCGCTCTCCGTCGACGAGACCGGCCGGGCCAGCGCCGTCTCCGTACGCGGCAGCCTGTACTGGCTGACGCACCGCGACGGCCCCGCCCGCACGATCATCGACGAGCCGGGCGTGCGCGTCCGGCTCCCCGAGATGCTCGGCAGCGGCGGCCAGGTCGCGTACGTCACCGACGCCGAGGGAGAGGACGCCGTCGAGGTCGCCTACCTGCCCCGCGCCAGCGGCGACCGGCCGCCGCGCCGGCTCGCCTCGGGCGGTCTCGGCCGGGTCGAGGAACTGATCGCCGACCCGGACGGCGAGCGGCTCGCCATCGCCTCCCACGACGGCCGGCTCCTGCTGCTCGACGCCACCGAGGAGTCCAACGGCGAGGTCACCGAACTGATCAGGTCCGTCAACGGGCCCGTCCGCGACCTCGCCTTCTCCCCCGACGGCGACTGGCTCACCTGGTCCCACCCCGGCATCGGCCGCTCCCTGCGCTCCATCAAGATGGCCCGCATCTCCGGCCCCGGCGCCCGTACCGTCGTCGACGTCACCAACGGGCGCTTCGAGGACGAGAACCCCGTCTTCACCCGCGACGGCCGCTACCTCGCCTTCCTGTCCTGGCGCGGCTTCGACCCGGTGTACGACGTGCACACCGGCGACCTGTCGTTCCCGCTCGGCTGCCGCCCCTACCTCGTCCCGCTCTCCTCCGCCACGCCCTCGCCGTTCGCGCTGCTCCCCGACGGGCGGCCGGCGGCCGGCGGCCTCGACCCGGCCGACGACGAGACGGACACCGGGGACGGCACGGTCACCGTCGAGACCGAGGGGCTGCCCGACCGCGTCACCCCGTTCCCGGTCGCCGCCTCCAAGTACTCCGCCCTGCACCCGGTCAGCGGCGGCGGCCTGGTCTGGCTGCGCTGGCCCATCTCCGGCGCGCTCGGCGAGACCTTCGCCAACCCGGCCGACACCTCGGGCCGCCCCACCCTGGAGCACTTCACCATCACCAAGGCCCGCAGGACGGAACTCGCCAAGGACCTCGACTGGTTCGCGGTCAGCGGCGACGGCACCCGGCTCGTCGTCGCCGACGAGGGCGAGCTGCGGGCGGTCCCGGCCACCGAGTCCGGGGACGGCGACTCCACCGTCTACCTGGACCTGCGGCGCATCCTCCACGAGGTCGTCCCCGGCGCCGAGTGGCGGCAGGCCTTCGACGAGGCGGGCCGGATCGTCCGCGCCTACTTCTGGGAGCCCGGGATGGGCGGCGTCGACTGGGAGGCCGTCCTCGACCAGTACCGGCCGCTCGTCGAACGGGTCTCCTCCCCCGACGAGTTCGCCGACCTGCTGCGGGAGGTCATGGGCGAGCTCGGCACCTCGCACGCGTACGTCACGCCCGCCCGCCGCAACGAGGGACCGCCGCACTACCAGCGGCCGATGGGCCTCCTCGGCGCCAACCTCGTGCCCCGCGAGGCCGGCTGGACGGTGAAGCGGATCCTGCCCGGCGAGTCCTCCGACTCCAAGGCCCGCTCCCCGCTGGCCGGCACCGGCATCCGCGAGGGCGCGGTCCTCACCCACGTCGACGGCCGGGCCGTCGACCCGGTCGCCGGCCCCTACCCGCTGCTCTCCGGCACCGGCGGCACCACCGTCGAGCTCACCTTCACGCCCGCCGAGGGCGAGGGCCGGGCCCGCCGCGTCGCCGTCGTCCCCCTCGTCGACGAACGCCCGCTCCGCTACCAGGACTGGGTCGCCAAACGCCGTGCCGTGGTCAGGGAGGTCAGCGGCGGCCGCTGCGGCTACCTGCACATCCCCGACATGGGCGGCTCCGGCTGGGCCCAGTTCAACCGCGACCTGCGCATGGAGGTCTCCCGGCCCGCGCTCATCGTCGACGTCCGCGGCAACGCCGGCGGCAACATCAGCGAACTCGTCGTCGAGAAGCTCACCCGCAAGATCCTCGGCTGGGACCTCACCCGCAACGCCCAGCCCGTCGCGTACGCCTCCAACGCCCCCCGCGGCCCCGTCGTCGCCCTCGCCGACGAGGCCACCTCGTCCGACGGCGACATGATCACCGCCGCGTTCAAGCTGCTCGGCCTCGGACCCGTCGTCGGGCAGCGCACCTGGGGCGGGGTGGTCGGCATGACCGGCCGTCACCGGCTCGGCGACGGCACCCAGATCACCGTCCCGATGAACGCGGCCTGGTTCCCCGAGTACGGCTGGTCCCTGGAGAACCACGGCGTCGAACCCGACCTCGCCGTCCTCCGCACCCCCCTCGACTGGGCCGAGGGCCGGCACGCCCAGCTCGACGACGCCGTCCACATCGCCCTCGACCTGCTCGCCGAGACCCCCGCCGCCAGCCCTCCCGGCTACGAGGGCCTCCCCGACCGCTCCCGCCCGAAACTGCCGCCGAGGCCGGACAGCGCCTAGCCGGCCGACAGGTCCAGTTCGTAGGCGGTGCCGGGCTCACCGTCATCGAGCGTCACGCCGCCCACGGCCCCGAAGCCGGCCCGGGCGAGCACGGCGCTCGACGCGGTGTTGCCCAGGGCCACGACGGCGGTCAGCCGGCTGAGCCCGTACACGTCGACGGCCAGCCGGCACACCTCCCGCACCCCCCGGGTGGCGAACCCCTGCCCGGTCGCCTTCTCGGCGAGCCGGAAACCGAGTTCCGCGCTGCCCGCGCCGGTGTCCACGTCGACCAGGTTGACCCGCCCGACGATGTCCCCGCCCTCGGCGACCAGCACGTGGAAGTGGATCTCCCCCGCCTCCTGCGCCTCGATCAACTCCCGGTGCCTGTCGTCGAACTCCTCGAAGTACGCGTCCCCCCGGTCGGGCACTCGGTCGGCGAACCACGCCCGGTTCTCCCGCTCGAAGGCGAGCAGCGCGGGCGCGTGGTCGGATCGGAGTCGCTCAAGTACGGCCATGACGATCACGGTACGAACATCCGGTCGCGTTCGCGTACAACTTTTCGTTTCCTCATGAGTCGTAATCGGTGTGGCGCACGGTGCGCCAGTGCTCTGGGAGGAATGCGAACGTGCTTCACGCCCGCTCGAACCGTCGGCGCCTCGTCGCCGCCGTCACCACCGTCCTCGCCGTCACCCTCGGCGCGGGCACCCTGGCGGTCCCCGCGGCCGCTGCTCCCGCCGTCCGGACGGCCGCGGCGGCGGAGGCCGCCACGGAGCCGATTCCGTTCTCGAAGACCGCTCAGCTGGCCGACGCGGGGGTGAAGAAATTCCTCACCCAGTCCCCGGACGGCCTCTCGAAGGGTCTGTACTCGTACGCGGGCGGCACGGGACAGGGCTGGGGGAGCCGTACCTACCTGAGGTCGTCCCGGACGGGCGACTTCCTGGTCTACACCGACCACTACAAGGTCACGCTCCGCGATCTGACCACCCTGTCGATCCTCGAGGTCGCCACCGATCCGCTGACCGGCACACCCCAGTACGCCGGCTCGGCCGCGAACGCGGTGTTCACCACCGCGGGCACCGCCCTGCGCCAGCACACCTTGGCGGGCGGCAAGGTCACCGTGTCCGGCCTGCCGGAGGGTGCCGCCTCCCTCACGGTCCAGCCCGGCACCCCCGACGACGCCCTCGTCCAGTTCACCGTCGGCGGCGTGCGGAAGTGGGGTCTCATCGACCTCGCCACCGCTGCGGTCGGGGAGATCCACGACCTCCCGGCGGGCGCCGAGATCAAGGCCGTCTCCTCCACCCACGTCGCCTGGACCACCGGCTTCGACGCCCCCGAGCCGGCGGTCGTCCTCCTGGACCGCGCCGCGGACACCGTCCGCAAGATCCCGGTCGCCGCCGAGGCGAGCGCCCTGAAGGTCGGCCTGGTCGGCGGCTGGGTCGTGTACGGCAAGCCCGGCGGCCTCACCTACGGCCCGGGCCCGCTGACCGAGGTCACGGCCCACGACCCGGCCTCGGGCAGGAGCGTCAAGCTGCTCGACCACCTGACGTCGGCCGCCACCGCCGGTGACGGCAGCTTCTACGTGCGGGGCGGCAGCCTCGCCGAGGGCGGCGTCGAGGGCATGTACAAGATCACGGCGACGGGGGCGGAGGACCCGGTCGTCACCCTGGTGGCGTCCACCGGCGAGCCCACCGCGCTGAAGATCACGGGCAACGACGTCCCCGGGACGGTCGACCTCGACAGGAACGCCGGGGTCGCGCGGTTCACGTGGAACCTGTCCCGGACCCGCGCGGACGTCACGCTCACCGTGCGGCACACCCGGACCGGGCAGACCCAGACGTTCCACGACTCCCCGCAGGACAAGCCGAGCACGACGTTCGACTGGCAGGGCGAGTACAACGGCGACTACACCTGGCAGCTGACCGCCCGTCCGCAGAACGGCTTCGGCCCGAGCGACACCGCCTCCGGCGGATTCACCGTCACCCGGACGCCCAAGCCGCACGACTTCGACGACAACGGCGCCCCCGACCTCCTCCTCCGGGACGGCTCCGGCCGGCTGTGGCGGGCCGACACCGCGTACGGCACCCAGCTGCAGGCCGACCCGCACCAGTTGATCGGGACGGGCTGGCAGGTCTACGACCGGATCGAGGCGACCGGCGACGTCGGCGGCTCGACCGTCGGGGACGTCATCGCCCGGGAGCCTTCGGGCGCCCTGTGGCTGTACCAGGGCAACGGGCTCGGCGGCTTCGGCGCCCGGACGAAGATCGGGACGGGCTGGCAGACGTACGCGCAGATCGCCGGCGGCAGCGACCTGACCGGGGACGGCCGGGCCGACCTGGTCGCCACCGACAAGGCAGGCGACCTGTACCTGTACCCGGGCACGGGCTCGGCGAGCGCGCCCTTCGGCGCCCGGAAGAAGATCGGCAACGGCTGGGGCGTCTACAACCAGCTGACCGCCGTCGGGAACGTCGCGGGCGGAGCGGCCGGCGACCTGTACGCCCGGGACACGGCCGGTGTCCTGTGGCAGTACCTCGGCAAGGGCGACGGCACCTTCGCCGCCCGTACGAAGGTGGGCGGCGGCTGGAACGCGTACCAGCACCTGGTCGGCGTCGGCGACGCCGACCGGGACGGACGCCCCGACCTGGTCGGCTTCGGCGCGACGAGCCAGTACCTCTACCGCGGCACGGGCGACTGGCAGACCCCGCTGCTCGGCGCGCAGCTCGCGGCCCTGACCTTCGGCGGCGGCCCGTACAACAGCGTCGCCTGACCGGTCGTACGCACACGCGAAGGCGCCCCCGGCATGCCGGGGGCGCCTTCTTCAAGGACGGGGCGACGTCAGGCGCCGCGGTCCTGGTCCATGCGGGCCTGGGCCTCCTGCTGGGCGCGACGGGTCTCCTCCTCGGAGCGGTCGCGGCTCTGGGAGGCACGCTGGGAGGCCTGGTCCTTGGCCTTGCCCGCGGCCTGCTTGGCCTGCTCGGAGAGCTTCTGCGCCTTGTCCTTGAACTGGTCCTGCATACCCATGGAATTTCACTCCTAGAAGGGTGAGGGACGGCCGGGGCGGTATGCCTCTCCGGCCTCGACCAGCCTTGCACGGGCAAACACTCCACGCATGTCGATCAGTCACGCAGGGCTACCGCGCGGCGGTTCCCTCCGTCCGTTCCTGCTCGTCGGCCGCGCCGCCGGCGCCCACGAGCCCCTTGGGGACCGAGCCGAGGCGCGGCTCGAAGCGCCGCATCTCGCGCTGCCCGACGGTCGCGATCATGCCGGGCAGGTAGCCGCGGACCGACTGCATCCCGCGCAGCCACCACTGCGCGTACACGTGGGCGGAGCGCCGCTCGATGCCCGCGACGATCCGGTCGACGGCCGGGCCGAGCGGGTATGTGCGGTTCGCCGGCCAGGGCAGCCGCTGCCGCAGCTCCTTCATCACGTCGTCCTGGTCGGCGCCGCGCACCATGTCCGTGTCGGTCCAGGAGAGGTAGCCGACGCCGACCTTCACGCCCTTGTACGCGACCTCGGCGCGCAGGCTGTGCGCGAAGGCCTCGACGCCCGATTTGGAGGCGCAGTACGCCGTCATCATCGGGGCCGGGGTGAGGGCGGCGAGCGACGCGATCTGGAGGAAGTACCCGCGGGACTCCATGAGGACGGGCAGGAACGCGCGGCCGGTGACGGCGCCGCCGATGAGGTTGACCTCGATGACCCGCCGCCAGGCGCCCGGGTCGGACTCGACGAACGGACCGCCCGCCGCGACACCGGCGTTGGCGACGACGACGTCGACCTTCCCGAAGCGTTCCTTCACCTCGGCCGCGACCCTCGCCATCGCCTCGTGGTCGGTGACGTCGGCGTGCCACCAGTCGGCCTCCGTGTGCAGCCGCCCGGCGACCTCCTTCAGCTGCTCCGGCTCCAGACCGACCAGCGCGATCTTCGCGCCCCGCGCGGAGAGCTTGCGCGCCAGCAGCTCGCCGACCCCGCGCGCCCCTCCGGTGACGACCGCGACCTGTCCTTCCAGGCTCACCCTGCTCATGCCTCTGCCTCCTCGGTCTCCTTGACGCCCAGGTACGTCAGGGTCAGTTCGCGGATCTGTGCGGTGACGGCCTCCGGGGCCTCCACCGGCGTCATGTGGCCCGTGCCGGGGAGCTCGACGAGGCCCGTGCAGTGCGGGAGGGCCTCGGCCATGGCACGGGAGTGGGCGGCCGGGGTGAGCCGGTCGGCGGTGCCGACGAGCACGGCGACCGGCAGCCGCAGTTCCCGCACGCCCTGTTCCAGGTCGAGGCCGGCGAGGACCTGTGACCAGCCGTGGCGGGCGCCGCGCGGGCAGGCGTGCACGATCCGGGCGCAGGCCTCGACGCGGTGGGGCGCCGATCCCGGTCCCATCGTCGCGTACTTGAGGACCTTCTTCGAGACGGCGTTGACCGGGCCGAGCGGGGCCTTCGCGCCGAGGACGGCGGCGGTCAGCCGGCTGCGCAGCGCCCCCGGTCCGAGCGGGACGACGGTGGCCTCGGCGGTCAGCCGCGAGGGCCCGGTGGAGCAGAGCAGGGCCGCGGCGGCGTGCTGCCGGAGCCCGGGGCGTCCGGCGGCGGCCATGATCGTCATGCCGCCCATGGAGTGGCCCGCGAGGACGGCCCGTTCGCCGGGTCCGAGGGTGGCCGCGAGCACCGCCTCCAGGTCGTCGGCGAGCGCCGTCGTGGAGTAGCCGCCGGGACCGGGCTCGGGGGACCTGCCGTGGCCGCGCTGGTCGTAGGCGATGACCCGGTGGTCGGCGGCGAGGGCCCGTATCTGCTCGGCCCAGAAGGCGATCGAGCAGGTCCAGCCGTGGGCGAGGACGACGGCGGGCGCGCCCTCGGGGCCGTACACCTCGACGTGGACGCGGGAGCCGTCGGCGGAGACGGCGGTGAGTGCCCGGGACTCGGGCAGCGGGGTCAGGTGGCGGCTCACTGGGCGGCCTCCTTCTTGCGCGGGGTGGGGGTCTTGCCGGCGGGCGCGGTCCTGGGGGCGCGGATGACCTCGTACTCGGAGAGGTCGACCTGCCGGGTCTCGCGCCGGAACTCGCCGGTGGTGCCCGGCCACAGGGTGGTGTTGCGTCCGTTGGCGTCGAGGTACCAGCTCTCGCAGCCGCCGGACTTCCAGACGGTCCGCTCCATGCGGGCCTGCACCTTGCGGTTCCAGGCGCCGACGGCGGAGGGCCGGACGGCGAGGGCGGCGCGGCCGCCCAGGACGTTCAGCTGGCGCAGGTAGTCGGCCATGTAGTTCAGCTGCGACTCGATCATGAGGATCATCGAGGAGTTCCCGAGGCCCGTGTTGGGGCCGATGACCGTCATGAAGTTGGGGAAGCCGGCGGCGGTGGCGCCGCGCAGGGCCTCCATGCCGCCCTTCCACGTCTCGGCGAGCGTGCGTCCCTCGGCGCCGACGACCCGATCGGCGATGGGCATGTCGGTGACGTGGAACCCGGTGCCGAAGACGATGGCGTCGACCTCGGTCTCGGTGCCGTCCGCGCCGACGAGGACCGAGCCGCGGACCTCGCGGAGGCCGGCGGCGACGACGTCGACGTTGGGCTGCGCGACCGCCGGGTAGTAGGTGTTGGACAGCAGGATCCGCTTGCAGCCGATGCGGTACGAGGGCGTCAGCTTGGCCCGCAGCGCGGGGTCCTTGACGGACTTGGCGATGTTGGCCTTGGCGAGCTTCTCGACGAGTCCGAGCTCGTTCGGGTGCTTGGTGAAGGCGCCGACCTGGAGTTCGCGGATGCCCCAGAGGAGACCGCGGCGGAGGGTGCCGGTGACGGGCAGGGTGCGGTGGAGCCAGCGCTCGGGTCCCGTGATGGCCCGGTCCATGCGGCGCATGACCCAGGGGGGCGTGCGCTGGAAGAGGGTCAGCTTCCCGACCCGCGGCTGGATCGCGGGCACGATCTGGATGGCGGAGGCGCCGGTGCCGATCATGGCGATGCGCTTGCCGGTGAGGTCGTAGTCGTGGTCCCACTGCGCGGAGTGGAAGACCTTGCCGGGGAAGTCGGCGAGCCCCGGGATGTCGGGGATCTTGGGGTCGGAGAGCGGCCCGGTGGCGGAGACGACGACCTCGGCGCTGAAGGCGCCCCGGCTGGTCTCGATCTCCCAGCGCAGCGCCTCGGCGTCCCACTCCATCCGCAGCACCTCGTGGCCGAGCCGCAGGTGGGGGCGGATGCCGAAGGTGTCGGTGACGTGCTCCAGGTACGCCCGGATGTGCCGTTGTCCGGAGAAGGTCCGGGGCCAGTCGGGGTTGGGCGCGAAGGAGAAGGAGTAGAGGTGGGACGGGACGTCGCAGGCGCAGCCGGGGTAGCTGTTGTCCCGCCACGTGCCGCCCACGGAGTCGGCCCGTTCCAGGACCACGAAGTCGGTGATTCCCTCGCGGCGCAGCCGGACGGCGGCTCCCAGGCCGCCGAACCCCGATCCGATCACCGCCACCCGTACGTGCTCGTGCTTCGCCATGCCGCCTCCCGCGCGCCCGGCCCATTACGCCAGCAATCACTGGCACAGTCGGGACTGTAGAGCAGCTCCATACCGAGCGGTAGGGGTACGGCGAGGGAAAGTTACCGGCGGTACAACATAGGCTGGCGGCGTGGCAGAAGGATCAGGACCCGACAGCGCGCACGCGGACACCGGCATACGCGAGTACCGCATGGCGGAGCTGGCCGACGCCGCCGGCATCACCGTGCGCACCCTGCGCTTCTACCGCGAACGCGGCCTGATCCCGCCGCCCCGCCGCGAGGGCCGCATCGCCTGGTACGACGAGCAGCACCTGGCCAGGCTCCGCACCATCGCCGCCCTCCTGGAGCGCGGCCACACCCTCAACGGCATCGCCGACCTCACCACCGCCTTCGAGAGCGGCCGCAACGTCCGCGAGGTCCTCGCCCTCGACACCCCCAGCGAGGAGGAGCCCGTCCGCCTCACCCCGGAGGAGCTCGCCGACCACTTCGCCGGCGAGGTCACCCCCGAGAACCTGGCCGCCGCACTCGACCTCGGCTACCTCGTCACCGACGGCGAGGAGATCATCCACATCAGCCGCCGCCTCCTCGACGTCTCCGCCGCCCTCGTCCGCGAGGGCGTCCCCCTCGCCGAGGTCCTCAAGGCGGGCGCCCGCGTCCGCGAGCACGCCGACGCCCTCGCCCAGCTCTTCACCGAACTGCTCCGCGCGCACGCCGGCGAGAAGGACGTCCGGCGCCTCCGCCCCCTCGCCAAGAGCGTCGTCGAGGCCGAGCTCTCCATGGCCCTCGACCGTCACCTGCGCGACCTCCCCTGACGCCCGGCACGCGCCAGGGGCCCGCGGCGCCGCCGGCCTACAGGTCGTAGACGGCGGTCACGGGGGCGTGGTCGCTCCAGCGCTCCTCGTGGGTGGCGGCACGCTCGACGTACGCCTTCACGGCCCTGGCCGCGAGACCCGGCGTGGCGATCTGGTAGTCGATGCGCCAGCCGCTGTCGTTGTCGAAGGCGCGGCCGCGGTAGGACCACCAGGAGTAGGGGCCCTCCTGGTCGGGGTGCAGGGCCCGGACGACGTCGACGTAACCGCCCTCGCCCTCCTCCAGGACCCGGCCGAGCCACTCCCGCTCCTCGGGGAGGAAGCCGGCGTTCTTCTTGTTGGACTTCCAGTTCTTGAGGTCGGCCTCGCGGTGGGCGATGTTCCAGTCGCCGCAGACGACGACCTCGCGCCCGTCGGCGGCGGCCCGCTCCCTGAGCTCCTTGAGGTAGGGCAGGAACTCGCCCATGAACCGGTACTTCTCGTCCTGGCGCTCGGTGCCGGCCTCGCCCGACGGCAGGTAGAGGCTGGCGACGGTCACGCCGGGCAGGTCGGCCTCGACGTAGCGGCCGCTGCCGTCGAACTCCTCCGACCCGAAGCCGACGCGCACCCGGTCGGGCTCGCGCCGCGTGTACAGGGAGACCCCGGCGCGCCCCTTGGCCGCGGCCGGCGCGTGGACGGTGAACCATCCCTCGGGCGCCCGCACCTCGGCGGGCAGCTGCGCCTCCTCGGCGCGCACCTCCTGGAGGCAGACGGCATCGGCGGAGGTGCCGGCGAGCCACTCGACGAAGCCCTTCTTGGCGGCGGCACGGAGACCATTGACATTCGCGGTGGTGACAGTGAGCATCCCGGGAGAATACCGACACCCACTCCGTGCATACATGTACGATATTCCGCATGAACATCCAGCCCACGCCCTATGACCACCCGGACGCCGTCAAACTCGAGGACGCCGTCCAGGCCGAGTACGCCGTCCGCTACGGCGACGAGGGCGATGTCACACCCCTGGACGCGGCGATGTTCACCCCGCCCCACGGCCTCTACCTCCTCGCCTACGACCAGGACGGCACCCCCCTCGCCTCCGGCGGCTGGCGCACCCAGGACGACAACCCCGAGGGCTACTCCGACGGCGACGCCGAGCTCAAGCGCATGTACGTCGTCCCCGAAGCCCGCGGCCTCGGCCTCGCCCGCCGCATCCTCGCCGCCCTCGAAGCCGACGCCCGCACCGCCGGCCGCACCCGCATGGTCCTGGAGACCGGCACGGCCCAGCCGGAGGCCATCTCCCTCTACCTCTCCGCGGGCTACGCCCCCGCCCCCAAGTTCGGCCACTACCGCGACCACTCCGAGAGCCGCTGCTACGCGAAGCGGCTCTGAGCAGGCCTCACCACACCGCACGCGAAAGGGCGGGACGCCCGAAGGCGTCCCGCCCTTTCGCCGCCGTGGACGCCTTCCGGCGCCACAACGAAGAGGATCCCGCCCGATCTTGCGATCGGACGGGATCCTCAGTGTCTGTGGACCTGTGGGGATTTGAACCCCAGACCCCCTCGATGCGAACGAGGTGCGCTACCAGACTGCGCCACAGGCCCTTGCGACGTGTGAAACATTAGCATCCCGACCGGCTGAGACAAAAATCGGTTCCCGCGCAGGTCAGCCGGGGGCCGTCGCGGCCCCCCGGGTGGGGGTCACTCGTTGGCGGCGCGGGGGCGGTCGTCGTCGGCGTACTGGTCGAAGAGGGGGGTGCGGCCGCGGTCGCGGTTGCGGCGCGGCGGGGTGGTGCGCTGGCGGGGGGCCGGGGAGGGCGCGGGGGTGGGGTCGGCGGCCGTGGAGGAGCGGGCGGCGCTCCAGGTCTCCGGGTCCGTGATGTCGATGCCGCTGGTGGCGCGCGGGGCGACCGGGGCGGTGACGTAGGTGGGGAGCGGCACCGGGACGGGGTCCCAGCTGTCGCCGCGGGCGGGCCCGCGCTCGCGCTGCTGGTCGACCCACTCCGCATGGTCGGTCTGCTCGACCAGGGCCCGGCGGTCGGCCTCCTGCGGGGAGGGCGCCGGGTCGGCGACGGGCTCCGGGGTGGGGGCCGGGCGCCGGCTCTCGCGGAGCCGGGCGGCCGCGGCCTCGGCGCGGCGGCGGTCCATGACGTACACGAAGCGCCGCCGCTCCTGGACCCGCAGGTGCACGATGTACGCGCTCAGGAGCAGCGCGGGGACCGCGGGCGCCCACAGGAACGTGACGCCGCCGACGGCCGCGACGACCGCGCCGAGGGTGAAGGCGGCGAAGAGGAGCGTCGTGGTGCGCCGGCGCCTGGCGAGGACCTTGCCGCGCCGGGCGCGCTCGGCGGCGGCCCCCGCCGCGCCCGCGGCGAGGCGGGCCGCCGCGGCCGCCTGGGCGGAGCCCGGGGCGGGGCCGGCGGCCTGGGCGGGTTCCGGTTCGGGCTCCGGGAGTTCCAGGCGCGCCTCGGTTCTGGCCGCGGGCGCGGAGAAGGCCCGGACGTCGACCGAGCTCAGATGCTCGGTCGCCGCGTCCGGGTCCACGTCGGGCGTCGGTCCCTGCGCCGTACGGTCCCGCTCCTTGAGCTCCTTGGCGTACCGGCGCTCCATGCCCGCCCGTCCGGAAAGCAGCCGGATGGCGGTGCTGAAGCGTTCCGTCGGACGGGCTTCGTTCAGCTCGTCCTGCCTGCGGAGCCACATCGGCACCAAGTAGGCGGCCCAGGCCCCGACGATGACTGCGTAGATGAGGCCGCTGCTGCTCACGCATCACACGGTAGAGGGGTTCGCGCGGGGCCATCGGCCAATTGGCCCGGTGTGTCGCACGATCTGGCTGATATCACTGAACTTTTTTGTGATTGTTCAGATCGTTTGCGTGCCAACTACCGATTAAATTCGAACACTTATCTCATTCTTGCCTGGTGCCAGCGCCTCAACAGCCCCTCCGGCACCTCCTCCGCCGTCAGCGCGAAGACCAGATGATCGCGCCAGGCACCGTCGATGTGGAGATAGCGCGGCCGCAGCCCCTCCTCGCGGAACCCGAGCTTCTCCACCACCCGGCGCGACGGCCCGTTCTCCGGACGGATGCACACCTCCATCCGGTGCAGCCCCACCGTGCGGAAGCAGTGGTCGACGGCGAGCGCGACCGCCGTCGGCATCACCCCGCGCCCGGCCACCTCGCTGTCCACCCAGTACCCCACGTGCGCCGAGCACATCGAACCCCAGGTGATGCCCGCCACCGTCAACTGTCCGACGAGCCGCCCCCGGTACTCGATGACGAACGGCAGCATCCGGCCCGCGTTCGCCTCCGACCGCAGGTGACGCACCATCTGACGGTACGTCGGCCGCTGCGCGACCGGACCGGCCGGAGGCGGCGGCGGAACCGTCGCCTCCCAGGGCCGCAGCCACTCCCGGTTGCGCCGGTTCACCTCGCGCCAGGCCCCCTGGTCGCGCATCCTTATCGGCCGGAGCGCGACGTCCCCGTCCACGAGGATGATCGGCCACGTAGGGATCACGACGGTCTCGGGTGGTCGCCGCCGCGGATCTGGTCGACGGCGTGCCGCAGGAGGGGCTCCAGGACGGCCAGGCCGTCCCGTACGCCGCCCGGGGACCCCGGCAGGTTCACGATCAGCGTGCCGCCCGCGACCCCGGCGAGACCGCGCGAGAGCGCCGCCGTCGGCACCTTCTCCCGCCCGTACGCCCGGATCGCCTCCGGGATGCCCGGGATCTCGCGGTCGAGGACCCGGCGGGTGACCTCGGGCGTCTCGTCGGTGGGCGAGATGCCCGTGCCGCCGGTGGTGACCACCACGTCGTACCCGGCGCCCACCGCCGCCCGCAGCGCCGCCTCGACGGGCGCCCCGTCCGGGACGACCCGCGGGCCGTCCACGGCGAAGCCCATGGCGGTCAGGCCCTCGACGATCAGAGGCCCGCCCCTGTCCTCGTAGACCCCGGCGGACGCCCGGTTGGAGGCCGTGACGACCAGCGCCGAGTACGGGGCGGACGGGGCGCCGCCGGCGCCGTCGCCGAGCGCGGACGGGAGCGACGCGTCCGCCGGGCCCTCGTGGCCGTGCCCATGGCCGTGCCCGGGGTCGTGCTCGTGGTCGTGGTCGTGCGAGCCCGCCACCCGGCCCCCGCGTGTCACGAGGTGCTCCGTGTCCAGTGGCCCGACTTGCCGCCCGTCTTCTCCTCCACCCGCACGTCGGAGATGACCGCGCCCTTGTCGACCGCCTTGATCATGTCGACGACCGTCAGGGCGGCCACCGAGACCGCCGTCAGCGCCTCCATCTCGACGCCGGTGCGGTCGGTGGTCCTCACCGTCGCGAGGATCTCGACCGCCTCGTCGGTGACCGCCAGGTCCAGGGTCACGCCGGAGACGGCGAGCGGGTGGCAGAGCGGGATGAGGTCGGGGGTCTTCTTGGCTCCCATGATCCCGGCGATCCGGGCGGTCGCGAGGGCGTCACCCTTGGGGACGCCCTCGCCGCGCAGCAGCTCGATCACGCGCGGCGAGACGAGGACCCGCCCGCTGGCCCGCGCGGTGCGGGCCGTGACGTCCTTCGCGGAGACGTCGACCATGCGGGCCGCACCCGCCTCGTCGATGTGGGTGAGACCTTGCTGCGTGCTCATGGCCGTGACACTCCCGGTCGCTGTATGGGGACGACACCGTACCCCCACCCTCGCCCCCTCAGCCGAGGAGGACCACTTCCAGCGTGCTGCCCGGTTCCGCGCTCGTGGCGTCCTCCGGGACCACGAGCAGGCAGTCCGCGTGGGCGAGGGCGGCGATCAGGTGCGAGCCGGCGCCGCCCACGGGGGTGACGGTGCCGGCCTGGGGGTCGTACGTGCCGCGGAGGAACTGGCGGCGGCCGGGCGGCGAGGACAGGGCCTTGTCGGCGGCGAGGACCGCGTGGACGCGGGGCCGGTGGAGGTCCTCGACGCCCATCAGGGCGCGGATCGCGGGGCGGACGAACAGCTCGAAGGAGACGTACGAGGAGACCGGGTTGCCCGGCAGCGCGAGGAGCGGGATCTGCTCGGCGCCGATCGCGCCGAAGCCCTGCGGCTTGCCCGGCTGCATGGCCAGCTTGCGGAAGTCGACCTGGCCGTCGGCGGTCAGCGCCTCCTTCACCACGTCGTACGCGCCGACGCTCACCCCGCCGGTGGTCACGATGAGGTCGGCCCGGATGAGCTGGTCCTCGATGGCGGCGCGCAGCGACTCGGCGTCGTCGGCGACGGCGCCGACCCGGTAGGCGAGCGCTCCGGCGTCCCGCGCGGCCGCGGCGAGCGCGAAGCTGTTGGAGTCGTGGATCTGGCCCTCGCCGAGCGGCTCGCCGGGCTGGACCAGCTCGCTGCCGGTGGAGATGACGACCACCCGGGGGCGGGGACGGACCCTGACGGTGCCCCGGCCGATGGCGGCGAGCAGGCCGATCTGCGGCGGCCCCAGGACCGTGCCGGCCGCGAGGGCGAGCTCCCCGGCCCGCACGTCACTGCCCGCCCTGCGGACGTGGGCGCCCGCCTCGGCGGCCCGGTGGACCCGGACCTCGCCCGCGGAGCCCTCGGGCGAGGTGCTCGCGGCGCGCATGCCGGTGGCCGCGCCCCCGCCCGTGCCGCCGTCGGTCCACTCGACGGGGACGACGGCCTCGGCACCGGGCGGCAGCGGGGCGCCGGTCATGATCCGGGCGGCCTGGCCTGGGCCGACGGTGGGCAGCCCGCCGTCCCCGGCCGCGACGTCGCCGACGACCGTGAGGACGGCCGGGAACTCCTCGGTGGCACCGGTGACATCGGCGACCCGGACCGCGTACCCGTCCATGGAGCTGTTGTCGAAGGGGGGCAGCGCGACCGGAACCGTCACGTCCTCGACGAGGACGCAGCCCTGGGCGTCGAGGAGTTGCAGCTCGATGGGTTCGAGCGGGCCGACGGTCGCGAGGATGTCGTCCAGGTGCTCGTCCACCGACCACAGGTCGCGGGCCGGGCCCGCGCAGGGGTCCGCCGTCGCGCCCTCGTGGCCGTGGGCGCTGTCGTCGGGGGTCGGCGACGGTGCCGTGCTGCTGCTCAAGGTGCTACATCTCCTCGCTGACGTATCTCCGGAGCCAGGCCCGGAAGTCCGGTCCCAGATCTTCACGTTCGCACGCGAGTCTGACAATGGCACGCAGATAGTCGCCCCGGTCACCGGTGTCATAGCGGCGCCCCTTGAACACGACGCCGTGCACCGGGCCGCCGATCTTCTCGTCGACGGCGAGCTTCTGCAGGGCGTCGGTGAGCTGGATCTCGCCGCCGCGTCCCGGCTCGGTCTCCCGCAGCGTGCCGAAGACGGCCGGATCGAGCACGTAGCGGCCGATGATCGCGTAGTTGCTCGGCGCCTCCGACGGCTCCGGCTTCTCGACCAGGTCCGTCACCCGCACCACGTCCGCGTCGACGGTGGCCTCGACCGCGGCGCAGCCGTACAGGTGGATCTGCGCGGGGTCGACCTCCATCAGGGCGATGACGCTGCCGCCCTCGCGCTCCTGGACCTCGACCATGCGGGCGAGCAGCGGGTCGCGCGGGTCGATCAGGTCGTCGCCGAGGAGGACGGCGAAGGGCTGGTCGCCGACGTGCGGGGCGGCGCACAGCACGGCGTGTCCGAGGCCGCGCGGGGCGCCCTGGCGCACGTAGTGCATGGTGGCGAGGTCGCTGGACTCCTGGACCTTGGAGAGGCGCTCGTCGTCGCCTTTCCGGCTCAGTGCCTCCTCCAGCTCGTAGTTCCGGTCGAAGTGGTCCTCCAGGGGCCGCTTGTTCCGGCCGGTGATCATCAGGACGTCGGAGAGACCGGCCGCGACGGCCTCCTCGACGACGTACTGGATGGCCGGCTTGTCGACGACCGGCAGCATCTCCTTGGGCGTCGCCTTCGTCGCCGGGAGGAAGCGGGTGCCGAGGCCCGCGGCGGGGATGACAGCCTTGCTGATCCGGCCGAGCCTGGGGAGCGACTGATTCATGCGTGCACCTTAGTCGTTCGGAATGAGAGGAAGATGGGGCTTCGGTTAACTTCCTTCACATAAAGACAGTTACGAGAATTTCGTGCATTCACATGAGGCCGTCATGACACCCGAGATGTCCGAAAAGACCCTGCTTCGCAGTCGACTTCTGGCCGAGCGGGCCGCCCTGAGCACCGATTCCCTCGCGGACACGGCCGAATCCCTCGCTCGCCGGGGTGTGGAACTGGCCGAACTCGCGGAGGCGTCCACCGTCGCCGCGTACGTGTCGGTGGGCCGCGAACCGGGCACGCGCGCGCTGCTCGACGCGCTCCACGCGCGCGGGGTCCGGGTCCTGCTGCCCGTCCTGCTCCCGGACAACGATCTGGACTGGGCCGCGTACGAGGGCCGGGAGGCGCTGGCCAAGGCCGGACGCGGCCTCCTGGAGCCGACCGGACCCCGGCTCGGCCCCGAGGCCGTGTGCGCCGCCGACGCCGTCCTGCTGCCGGGCCTCGCGGTCGACGGGCGCGGGATGCGGCTCGGGCGGGGCGGCGGCTCGTACGACCGGGTCCTCGCGCGGCTGGCGCGGGCGGGCAAGGCCCCCGCGCTGGTGGTCCTCCTGTACGCGAACGAGGTGGTCGCCCGGGTCCCGGAGGAACCGCACGACCACCCCGTCCACGCCGTGGTGACCCCGGACGGGGTCACCCGTTTCGGCCCCTGATCAGGGCTTGAGGAGCAGCCTGTCCTTCGTCGCCGCGTCGACCGCCGCACCGCCGTAGGCCCAGTCGAGGAGCTCGCCCCTCGCCCAGGCGTCCGTCTGGTCGGTGTAGTGCGAGTGGAAGGCGTGGCCGGAGGCGCCGGTCAGGTTGATCCACCGGGACTTGTCCCAGTCGCCGACGTTGACCACCATCCGCATCGACGGCACCCAGATCACCTCGTAGCCGCCGGCCGCGTTCCAGCCGGTGGCGTCGACCGCCGCCTCGCCGCCGCCCAGGTTCCACGGGCCGCGGTTGAGGAGCTGCTGCACGACGCCGGGTCCGGCGGTGCCGAGGGTCTGGTTCTTCAGGGTCAGCTGGTGCAGCCGGCCCCAGCTCCAGGTGGTGACGTCCTTGCCGAGCTTGGCGGTCAGCTCCCAGCGGGCGTCCTTCATGGCCCGGGCGAGCAGCTGGTCGCGGGTCTCGGTGGCCTGGTCGGTGCGGTTGGCCGGGGTGACCCACCAGTCGCTCTTCTCCCGCTTGAGGAGCGGGCGGACCACCTCGTACCAGCGGTCGCCGCCGTCCGGCTGCGCGGAGTCGGGGTCGCGCTCGCCGCACTCGCGGACGAGCTTGTTCTGCTCGTCGACCGGGCCGGTGGCGTCGACCGGGCGGACGTTGATGCAGTCGCCCTCGGCGCGCAGTTCCTTGGGCAGCTTGTTGCCGAAGGCGAGCTTGAGGACGTTGCGCCAGACCGCGTTGAAGTAGGCGGCGGCGGCCGAGTCGGGCTCCTGGGTGTAGTCCCAGCCTTCGAGGAGCTTCTGCGCCTCGCGGACGTACGGGTCGGAGATGTCGATCTTCAGCAGCAGCGGGTTGAGCAGGGTCGCGATCTCGCTGCGGTTGTCGGTCTGCATGGTCCGCATGTCGTCCGGCGAGATCTTGCCGCCGTCCTTGGTCTTCGACTCGATGAGGTCGTTGATCCGCTGGCTGCGCGAGCCGTAGCCCCAGTCCTTGGTGAGCAGGTCGGGGTAGGTCTTCTGGTCGATGACGGCCTGGTTGGCGGTGACGATGTAGCCGCGCGCGGGGTCGTACTCGTAGGGGAGCTGGTCGAAGGGGATGTAGCCCTTCCACCGGTACGAGGAGTCCCAGCCGGGTGCCGGGATGGTGCCGTCGCCCTTGCCGCGGCGCGGGATCTTGCCGGGCGACTGGTAGCCGATGTGGCCCTCGGTGTCGGCGTAGACCAGGTTCTGGGAGGGGACCTCGAAGTTCTTCGCGGCGTCCCGGAAGGCGGCGAAGTCCTTGGCCCGGTCGATCGCGAAGATCGCGTCCATGGACCTGCCGGGCTGGAGGGCGGTCCACTGGAGGGAGACGCCGTAGCCGGTGCCGCGGTCGGGGGCGGAGTTGCCGACGGGGGCCGTCTGGCCGACCGTCTCCAGTTCGGAGGAGCGGTCGGAGACGAGCGGACCGTGGTCGGTGGAGCGGACGGTGATCTTGCGGTCGTCGCCGCCCGCGACCTTGATGGTCTCCTCGCGGCTGGTGAAGGGCTTGACCTTGCCGTCGACGAGGTAGCCGTCGGGGCCGATCTTCTCCAGGTAGAGGTCGGTGACGTCGGCGCCGAGGTTGGTGAGGCCCCAGGCGATCTTGTCATTGTGTCCGATGATCACACCGGGCATGCCGGAGAAGGTGTAGCCCGCGACGTCGTAGCGGCAGGTCGCCGAGACCGAGCGGCAGTGCAGGCCCATCTGGTACCAGAGGGACGGCAGCTGGGGCGCCAGGTGCGGGTCGTTGGCGAGCAGCGGCTTGCCGGAGGTCGTGTAGCGGCCGGAGACGACCCAGGAGTTCGAGCCGATGCCGTTGCCGTTGGGGCCGAGCAGGGCGGGGACGCTGTCGAGGACCTCGGAGAGCGCCCCGAGCTGGGACTGCGTACCGGAGCCGCCGGGGCCGGTGCCCGGGGTCTCACCGGTGGTCGCGCCGTCGGCCTCGCCGGCCTCGGCCTTCGGGTCGAACGTGCCGGTGGAGTCGTCGACGGCTCCCTGGCCCACGATCGGCTGGTGGAGCGCGTAGGGGTACTCCGGGTACAGCTGCTTGATCTCGCTCGCGCTCAGCCGGCTGGTCAGCAGGGAGCGGTCGATCTCGTCCTGCATGTTGCCGCGCAGGTCCCAGGCCATCGCCTTGAGCCAGGCCACCGAGTCGACCGGGGTCCACGGCTCGATCACGTAGTCGTTGGTCAGGGCCAGCGCCGCGTACTCGACCGAGATGTCCGCGGGCTTCTCGCGGTCCTTCAGATAGGCGTTGACGCCCTCCGCGTACGCCTGGAGGTACTTCTTGGTCTCCGGCGACAGGACCTCGTCGTACTCCTGCTGCGCGACCCGGCGCCAGCCCAGCGTGCGCAGGAAGGCGTCGGTGTCGACCTGGCCCTCGCCGAACATCTCGGACAGGCGGCCCGCGGTCACGTGCCGGCGGACGTCCATCTCGTAGAACCGGTCCTGTGCCTGGACGTAGCCCTGGGCGCGGAAGAGGTCCGTCTCGTTGTCCGCGTAGATCTGCGGGACGCCGTTCGCGTCGCGCTTGACCTCCACCTCGCCGGAGAGCTTGTCGAGCCGGATCTCGCCGGTGGTCTGCGGGAACGAGGCCCGGACGGTGCTGACGCCCCAGTAGCCGCCGAATCCGATGCCCGCGACCAGTGCGAGGACCAGGACGAGGAGGAGCAGGCGGGCACGCCGCCCTTTCTTCTTGGCGGGGGGCGCGGTCGTGTTGGAGGGCATCGCTGTCCTTCGAGGGGCAGGGTGGTCCTGGAGTACGGGAGCAACCTTAGGCGCAGCGTCCGTGGGGCCCGGACGCGGTGTCAGGAAGAGAACCGTACAGACGAGCGAGGAGACGCAAAGAAGGCGTCAAGAAAACGTTAAAGATTAGGTAAGGTAACGAAGTGTCGTCCGCTGGAGGAACGATCCAGCTGCACGCGAGGGGAAGGAACGGCCACTGACTGTCCACCAGCTCAACGAACTCCTGCTCATCTGCTCGCTCGTGTTGCTGATCGCGGTGGCGGCCGTACGGATCTCGTCCCGCAGCGGCCTCCCCAGCCTCCTGCTCTACCTCGGCATCGGCGTCGCCATAGGCCAGGACGGCATCGGGAACGTCGCCTTCGACAACGCCGAGCTGACCCAGGTGATCGGCTACGCGGCCCTCGTCGTGATCCTCGCCGAGGGCGGCCTCGGCACGAAGTGGAAGGAGATCAAGCCGGCACTGCCCGCCGCGGTCGTCCTCTCCACCGTCGGCGTCGCCGTCAGCGTCGGTATCACCGCCGCCGGCGCGCACTACCTCGTCGGCCTCGACTGGCGGCAGGCCCTGATCATCGGCGCCGTCGTCTCCTCGACCGACGCCGCCGCCGTCTTCTCCGTGCTACGCAAGGTGCCGCTGCCCTCACGGGTCACCGGCGTCCTGGAAGCCGAGTCCGGCTTCAACGACGCCCCCGTCGTCATCCTCGTCGTCGCCTTCTCCACCGCGGGACCGGTCGACCACTGGTACGTGCTCGTCGGCACGATCGCCCTGGAACTCGCCATCGGCGTCGCCGTCGGCCTGACCGTCGGCTTCCTCGGCTCCTACGGGCTCCGCCACGTGGCCCTGCCCGCCTCCGGTCTCTACCCGATCGCCGTCATGGCCATCGCCGTCGTCGCGTACGCGGCGGGCGCCCTGGCCCACGGCTCCGGCTTCCTCGCCGTCTACCTGGCCGCGATGGTCCTCGGCAACGCCAAGCTGCCGCACGCGCCCGCGAACCGCGGCTTCGCCGAGGGCCTCGGCTGGATCGCCCAGATCGGCATGTTCGTCCTGCTCGGCCTGCTCGTCACCCCGCACGAGCTCGTCCACGACTTCTGGCCCGCCGTCGTCATCGGCCTGGTCCTGACCGTGGTCGCGCGGCCCATGGAGGTCCTGGTCAGCCTGCTGCCGTTCCGCATCCCCTGGCAGGAGCAGGCCCTCATGTCCTGGGCCGGCCTGCGCGGCGCCGTCCCCATCATCCTCGCCACCATCCCGATGGTGGCGCAGATCGAGGGCAGCGAGCGGATCTTCAACATCGTCTTCGTCCTCGTCGTCGTCTACACCCTCGTCCAGGGCCCGACACTGCCCTGGCTCGCGAAGGCCCTCAAGCTCGGCGACTCCTCCGAGGCCGCCGACCTCGGCGTCGAATCCGCGCCCCTGGAGCGGCTCCGCGGCCACCTGCTCTCCGTCGCCATCCCGGAGCACTCCCGGATGCACGGCGTCGAGGTCGCCGAACTGCGCCTCCCGGCCGGAGCGGCCGTCACCCTCGTCGTACGGGACGGGGCGAGCTTCGTCCCCGGACCCGCGACCGTCCTGCGGCACCGCGACGAGCTCCTCGTCGTCACCACCGACCCGGTGCGGGACGCCACCGAGCGGCGCCTGCGGGCCGTCGGCCAGGGCGGCAAGCTCGCCGGCTGGCTCGGCACGGGCGGCGCGACGGCCATCGGCACCCCGCCGGGCACCGCGCCGCGTTTCCACCGACCCGAGAAGAAATCACCGGGAACCCCCCGCTGATCCCCGGTACCCCCGGTTGATCCGAGGCATTAATTCAGGTGCAGGAGCGTTTTCCCAGGCGGGAAGACGCTCTTCCCTGTACCATGAAGGCACACCTGATCGAACCAACTCTGCCTGACGCAGAGCTGGCGCGACCGTATGGCGGCCGTGGCGCCCCTCCGCAGTGGGGCCGGCCCGGTATCTACCGCAGTAACGCGCATGAGGACAGCTCTCGGCGACACCCGCACCACCGTGCCGGGACGCGCTACCAGGCGGCAGAAAGGCCAGGACCGTGGCGTCCACGGTCATCTCGGACAAGCGGCCCGGCTACGGGCAGCTTCTGCGCACACCCGGTGCGCTGTCCTTCCTGCTCCCCGGCTTCGCCGCACGGCAGCCCTTCGCGATGCTGACCATCGGCATCGTCCTGCTCGTCCAGCACACCACCGGATCCTTCGGCAGCGCCGGCGCGGTCGCCGCCGTGACCGGCGTCTCCATGGCGCTCTTCGCGCCGCAGAGCGGCAAGCTCGCCGACCGCTTCGGCCAGCGTGCCGTCCTGATCCCCGGCGTCCTCGTCCACACCGCGTCGGTCTCCCTGCTCGTGGCCCTCGCCCTGGCCGGCGCCCCGCTCTGGGCGCTGTTCCTGGCCGCCGTGCCCGCCGGCGCCTCCGTGCCCCAGGTCGGCCCGATGGTCCGGGCCCGCTGGGCCGCCAGGCTCGACGGCTCCCCGCTGATGCCGACGGCCGCGGCCTTCGAGTCCGTCACGGACGAGTTCACCTTCGTCGTCGGCCCCGTCCTCGCCACGGCCCTGTGCACCGGCGTCCACCCGGCCGCCGGCCTGATCGCCGAGGCCGCCCTCACCCTCGTCGGCGGCCTGTTCTTCGCCGCCCAGCGCGCCACCCAGCCCCCGTACGGCGTCTCCGCGGCCGCCTCCGCCGAGCCGCACCGCTCCGCCCTCTCCGTCCCGGGCGTCCGGGTCCTGATCGTCGCCTTCCTCGGCATCGGTTCCGTCTTCGGCGGCATGCAGGTCTCCCTCACCGCCTTCACCGAGGAGATCGGCAACCCCGGCGCCAACGGCCTGCTCTACGGCATCTTCGCCGCCGGCAACATGCTCGCGGGCATCGCCATGGGCGCCGTCGCCTGGAAGACCGGCCCCCGCCGCCGCCTGATCCTCGGCTACGCCGGCCTCACCGTCGCCGCGTCCCTGCTGTGGACCGCGCACTCGGTGCTGCTCCTCGGCGCCCTGGGCCTGGTCGTCGGCCTGTGCATCGCCCCGGCCCTCATCACCGGCTACACCATCGTCGAGACCCTGATCCCGGCGTCCGCCCGTACCGAGGCCTTCACCTGGCTCACCGGCGCCGTCGCGCTCGGCCAGGCCGCGGCCGTCACGGTCGCCGGACGCCTCGCCGACGCACAGGGCGCGAGCAGCGGTTTCCTGGTGCCGATGGCGGGCACGGTGCTCGCCCTGGCCACGCTCCTCGCCCTCCGCTCGCGGCTGAAGCCGCGGGAGGCGAGCAGGGTCGCCGCGCGTGGTATCGGTCACCGCGTGCCGGTGGCGGTGGACTGAACCCACGGAATACGTCACTATGGATCGTCGTTAGCACTCGATGAGTGTGAGTGCCAGGAGGAAGTCAAGTGCCGACCTACCAGTACCAGTGCACCGAGTGCGGCGAAGGCCTCGAGGCGGTGCAGAAGTTCACCGATGACGCGCTGACCGAGTGCCCCAGCTGCAAGGGCCGCCTGAAGAAGGTGTTCTCGGCCGTCGGCATCGTCTTCAAGGGCTCCGGCTTCTACCGGAACGACAGCCGCGGCTCGTCGTCCAGCAGCTCGCCGGCCTCGTCGAAGTCCTCGGCCCCGTCGTCCGCGTCCACGACGTCGGACGCCAAGCCGGCCGCGTCGACCTCGTCGTCGTCCTCTTCCGCCTCCTCGACGTCCTCGTCGAGCACCGGAAGCTCGGCCGCCTGAGTTCACTTCCCCGAGGGGCCCCGTCGCCACGCGCGACGGGGCCCCTCGGCGTTCCCGACAGCCCGGCATGATCGACAGGACACCCCTAGGCTGACCGCCATGGCGAACCATGACGCGTACGCGGACATCGGCGTGATCGGCGGCTCCGGCTTCTACTCGTTCCTGGAGGACGTCACCGAGGTGTCCGTCGACACCCCCTACGGCAGCCCCAGCGACTCCCTCTTCCTCGGCGAGATCGCCGGCCGGCGGGTCGCGTTCCTCCCCCGGCACGGCCGCGGCCACACCGTCCCGCCCCACCGCATCAACTACCGCGCCAACCTCTGGGCGCTGCGCTCCGTGGGCGTACGGCAGGTCCTCGGGCCCTGCGCGGTCGGCGGACTGCGCGAGGAGTACGGACCGGGCACCCTCGTCGTACCGGACCAGCTCGTCGACCGTACGAAGAGCCGGGCGCAGACCTACTTCGACGGGGAGCGGCGGGCCGACGGAGCGGTGCCGCGCGTCGTCCACGTGACCTTCGCCGACCCCTACTGCCCCGACGGACGACGGGTCGCGGTCAAGGCCGCCCGGGGCCGGGGCTGGGAACCGGTCGACGGCGGCACCATGGTCGTGGTCGAGGGCCCCCGCTTCTCCACCCGCGCCGAATCGCGGTGGCACGCCGCCGCCGGCTGGTCCGTCGTCGGCATGACCGGCCACCCCGAAGCCGTCCTCGCCCGTGAACTGGGCCTCTGCTACACCTCTCTCGCACTCGTCACCGACCTCGACGCGGGCGCCGAGACCGGCGAGGGCGTCTCCCACACGGAGGTGCTGCGGGTGTTCGGCGAGAACGTCGGGCGGCTGCGGGACGTGCTGTTCGACGCGGTGGGCGCACTGCCCGCGACGGTGGACCGGGACTGTCTGTGCACCCACGCGCACGACGGCTGGGACCTGGGGATCGAGCTGCCGTGAATCCCTCGCGCGGGTGAGGGAGTTGTCCACAACCGCGGGGTGATCCCCAGGCCGGAGCGGGGTGGTGGCGGGGCCGGGAGAGTGGGGGCACATCCCGTTCCCGACGCGAACAGGCAGGCCCTCATGACCACCCCCTCTTCCACCACCACCTCCACCGCTACCTCCACTGCCTCCACCCCCTCTTCCACCACTGCCTCCACCGCCTCCTTCCTCACCTCCGTCCCCGCGCCGTGTCCGGTGCCGCCCTTCGAACCGCTACGGGTGCGAGGCGCGCGGCACCGGCTGCGCAGGGCGCTGCGCCGGGGGCGACCCGCTCCGGCGCTGCTCCTGGCACTCGTGGCGGCCGTGCTGGCCGTCGTGAGCGGGTACGGAACCGGCGGGGCTCCCGGACCGGGCGGGGCTCCCGGACCGGGCCGGGGCTCCGCTGCGGAGGCGCCGGGACTCGCGGCGACCGCCCGGGCGCGGCCGCCGGCGGCCGCGCACCTGGTGTCCGCGCCGGTGCGGATCGCCGACGCCGCGACCGTACGGCTGCTCCGGCCCGGCGACCGGGTCGACGTGATCGCCGCGCCCCACTCGGACCTGGGTGAAGGGAGTGAGGCCCGCGTCGTCGCGACGGGCGCCCGAGTGTCCGAAGTCCCGCGGCCGGACGAGACTCGTTCGGACGGAGGGGCGCTCGTCGTCCTGTCCGTGCCACGACCGACGGCTACCGCCCTGGCAGGTGCCGGTATCACGTCCCGACTGGCGGTGACGCTGTGCTGATTCGCACTGAGTGCCTGTCAAGTCACCGTCCCGTGTGTACGGATTGGACGCGTCTGCGCCGTCCACGGCCTAATGGCTCCGCACACAGCGGTACACGCGACATCACACGCGACGAAAGGCACCTCGGTGGCCGAGAAGAAGGAAAGTTTGCTGGGAGGCTTCAAGGCCTTCCTGATGCGCGGCAACGTGATCGACCTGGCAGTGGCGGTCGTGATCGGTGCCGCGTTCACGAACATCGTGAACTCGGTGGTCAAGGGCATCATCAACCCGATCGTCGGCGCCTTCGGCACCAAGGACCTGGAGAGCTACGCGTCCTGCCTCAAGGCCCCGTGCGCGGTGGTCGACGGGGAGATGCAGGGCATCCAGCTCCAGTGGGGTCTGGTCCTCAGCGCGGTGCTGAGCTTCCTGATCACCGCGGCCGTCGTCTACTTCCTGATGGTCCTGCCGATGGCCAAGATCCTCGCCAAGCGCGCCGCGCACGAGAAGGCGAAGGAAGGCGTCGCGGAGACCATGGAGATCAGCGAGCTCGAGGTCCTCAAGGAGATCCGCGACCACCTCGTCGCCCAGCGCGGACCGGCCGTCAACAACACGACGCCGGGCTCCGGGGTCGCGGGCGGCACGGCGGGCGGTGCGGGGGCGCATTCCACCTCCTGACCGGCGCGGCACGCCGGTTTCAGAGGTGGTGCGGCGGCTTCTCGTCGAGGAAGCGCGCCAGGTCGGCGGCACTGTCGCCGCCTGCGGGAGGCCGCTCGCCCCACCCGCGGTCCGTGTCGTCCGCAGACTGCTGGTCCAGCGGATCGTCGAAGACGAGTACCGGCTTCGAGGTGTTCTCTGCGCTGGATGCGGTGCCGGGTCGCTCCGCGTCTCGCGGGCCGTGGGCGGGGGCGGTGCTCATACCCTCAGGGTACGCCCGCTCCCCCGCCCCGCACCCGCCTGATCTGCGAACTCCTGCCGAGTGGGTGTCAGCGGTCCTTCGGGTCGACCGCCCAGAGGCCGAGGACCACGAGGAACGACAGGACGAGGAAGCCGGTTCCCCACCAGGCGGTGCCGGTGTCGCCGGCCATCCACTCGTCCACCACGATCGTCAGCCCCCAGAGCTGACCGATGACCACCGTGAGCGCCAGGGCGAGACGGGCGGAGAGCTTCGAGGAGCGCTCGGGCTCCTGCTCCGTACCGGCCCCCGGTCCCGGCCCGGTGTGCCGGATCCGGGGATCGCCGTAGCCGCTGGTGGGACGGATCTGCGGATAGCGCTCGCGCACCGGCCGGTTCAGCCGCGGCTGCGCGCTGCCCGGCGTGTACACGGGCGGACGCGGGGGCTCGGGTTCGGCGCCGCCGGCGGGCGGCGCCGGGGAGCGCGGGGCCTCGGGGTCCGGGGGGAACGTGCTCTCGCTCATGTCCGCTCGCTCCTCTCCGCCGCCTTCCGGCCGGGGCCGCCGGCGCCGAAGCCGGGACAGCCCGGACGGTCGTCGCCGTTCTGGCGGCAGAAGCCCTCCAGGAGGCTCTCGCCCGAGCGGGCCGTGCCGATCGCCCACACGCTGCCGTCGACCTGTTCGACGAGGATCACCTTCGGCAGGCCCCTCGGCGGCGGGCCGGCGGTGACCTCTCCCGTACGGGCGTCGAAGACCCCCTCGTGGCAGGGGCAGTAGAGCTCGCCCTCGCTCCCCCGCTCCTGGCGCCACAGCACGGCACAGGCCAGGTGGGTGCAGACGGCGGAGTAGCCGGCGAGGGTGCCGTCCTCCATGCGGACGGCGATCGCCCGGTCCTCGTCGCCGGGGTAGCGGAAGGCCAGGGACTCGCCCGGCTCGATCCGGTCGGCGATCTTCTTGACCTCGGGGGTGCCTTCGCTGTCCCCGTGCCGGTGCAGGATGCCGGAGGCGACGGCGACGCCGCCGACGGCCAGGCCGCCGGAGACGGTGGCGACGATCCGCAGGTAGTCGCGGCGGGTGGTGAGCGAGTCGGCGGCGATCCGGTCGTGGAGTGCCTCCTGGGCCGCGTCGCCGGGGGCGTCCGGTGCGGGCGGCTGGGGATCGGTGACGCTCAACGGACGTCCCTTCCGTTGATCTCGACGACGGGGAGTCCGCCGGGGACCGGCCACTGGACCTTGTCGGCGGGGACGACCATCGCCACGCCGGTGGTGACGGTGGTGGTGCCGAAGGTGAAGGAGTCGGCGACCTGGACGCCGGGGCGTTCCGCCCTGAGCTCGTCGAGGGTCCCGTAGAAGAGGGCGCCGGTGGGGCAGACGGTGGCGCACATCGGGGCGAGACCGTAGGCGGTGCGGTCGTAGCAGAGGTTGCACTTCATCTGGAGCTTCGCCTGGAGGTCGATCTTGGGTACGCCGAAGGGGCAGGCGTTGACGCAGTTGGCGCAGCCGATGCAGCGGGTGGTGTCGGCCTGCTGCACGACGCCGTCCGCGGTCACGAGGATCGCGTCGGCGGGGCAGACCTCGGCGCAGGGGGCGACGGGGTCCTCGCAGTGCATGCAGACGGTGGGGAGGGAGGCGACGGAGCGGCCCTCGTCGGGGTAGTCGAGGTGGATCATCGACTTGCCGCGGTGGGAGTCGCATTCGCGGCAGGCCGAGACGCAGGCCTGGCAGCCGATGCAGCGGCCCGGGTCGATGAAGATCGTGCGGCCCATCATGTGCGGGTCAGCTCCTCTCCGCGGTGCCGCGGCCCTGGGGCGAGGTGGGGGGCAGCGGGTCGGTGCGGGAGACCTGGGTCTCCGGGTAGGCCTGGTGTCCGGGGGCGGTGGGCGGCGCGGGTACCTCGTCGACGCGTTCGGCGGGCTCGATGCGGGCGGCGCAGACCTTGTACTCCGGGATCTTGGAGCGGGGGTCGAGGGCGTCGATGGTGAGGGCGTTCGCCGCGGTGGGGACGGGCCAGTGGTAGGGGACGAAGACGGTGTCGGGGCGGATGGCCTCGGTGACGAGCGCGGGGAAGACCTCGCTGCCGCGGCGGGTGACGACGCGGACGGGGTCGCCGTTGCGGAAGCCGTGTGAGGGGTGGACCTCGACCCAGGGGCGCGGGGTCTGTTCGACGAGGGCGCCGAGCCGGCGGGTCTGGTTGCCGGAGAGGAAGTGGGCGACGGTGCGGCCGGTGGTGAGCGAGAGGGGGTACTCCTCGCTGTACGGGTCCATGGGCGGGTGCCATTCGACGACCTGCATGTGGATCTTGCCGTCGGGGTGGTAGGTGCGGCCGTCCTCGAAGAGGCGGGGGGTGCCGGGGTGGTCGGTGCCGGGGCAGGGCCAGGCGATGCCGCCGGTCTCCTCCAGGCGTTCGTAGGTGATGCCGTAGTAGTCGTTGACGGTTCCGGCGGAGGCGATCCGGAGCTCTTCGAAGACGGCCCGCGAGTCGGGGAAGTCGAACTTGTCCCCGGCGCCGAGGCGCCGGGCGAGTTCGCACATCACCCAGGTGTCGGTGCGGACGCCGGCGGGGGGTTCCTGGGCCTTGTTGTGCTTGACGACCCGGGCCTCGGCGTTGGCCATGACGCCCTCGTCCTCGGCCCAGACGGTGACGGGGAAGACCACGTGCGCGTTGGCGGCGGTCTCGGAGAGGAAGAAGTCGAACTGGGCGTGGAACTCGAGGGTGTCGTAGCCGTCCTTGACGGTGGCGTAGTTCGGCAGGGAGACGAAGGGGTTGTTGCAGATGCCGACGAGGCCGCGGATCTCCTTGCGCTGCATCTGCCAGACCATCTCCATCATGGAGGTGCCGGCGACCGGGAGTTCCGCTTCGTCGATGCCCCAGATCTCGCAGATCTGGCGGCGGTGCTCGGGGTTCGTGATGGAGCGGCCGCCGGGCAGCAGGTCGGACTTCTGGCCGTGCTCGCGGCCGCCCTGGCCGTTGCCCTGGCCGGTGATGGTGCCGTAGCCGGCGCCGGGCTTGCCGATGTTCCCGGTGGCGACGCAGAGGTTGATGATGGTGAGGCAGTTCTCGACGCCCTGGGAGTGGTGTTCGACGCCGCGGGCGTGCCAGGCCATGGCCTTGCCGGCGCCGGCGAACACGCGGGCGACCTGGACGATCTGTTCCTCGGGGACGCCGCAGATCTCGGCCGAGCGGGCGGGCGGGTAGTCGGCGACGGTCTTCTTCACCTCGTCCCAGCCGGTGGTGTGGGCGGCGAGGTAGGCCTCGTCGGTGAGTCCTTCGGCGATGACGACGTTCAGGACGGCGTTGAAGAAGGCGGAGTCGGTGCCGGGCTTGAGGGCGACGTGGATGTCGGCGGTGCGGGCGATGGCGGTCTCGCGCGGATCGACGACGACGAGGGTCGCGCCGCGGTCGCGGGCCCCCCACAGGTACTGGGTCATGACGGGGAAGCACTCGCCGACGTTGGAGCCCGCGATGAGCAGGCAGTCGGTGAGGAGGATGTCGGAGAAGGGGTTGCCGGCGCGGTCGATGCCGAAGGCGAGCTTGTTGGCGCCGGCGGCGGAGACCATGCAGAGGCGGCCGTTGTAGTCGACGTGCTTGGTCTTGAGGGCGATGCGGGCGAACTTGCCGACGAGGTAGGTCTTCTCGGAGAAGAGGCTGGCGCCGCCGAGCAGTCCGAAGGCGTCGTTGCCGTACTCGCCCTGGATGCGGCGGATCTCGGCGACGGTGTGGTCGAGGGCCTCGTCCCAGCTGACCTCGCGGAACTCCTCGTCGCGGCCCAGGCGCATGAGGGGCGCGGTGAGCCGGTCGGGGTGGTTGACCTGCTGGTAGGCGTTGATGCCCTTGGGGCAGAGCCGCATGCGGTTGATGTCGTGGTTGCGGGGTTCGACGCCGAAGACCTTGCCGCCGCGGTCGACGCGGAGGTACATGCCGCACTGGACGCCGCAGAAGCAGCAGTGGGTGGGGACGAGGGTCTCGCCGTTCTGGTCGGCGTGCCAGCGGTCGGCGGGGATGCCGCCGGCGTCGCGGAACCGGCGGGTGCCGGGCGGGGCCAGGGAGGGGTCGAGCGGCAGCGGTCGGCCGGTGGTCGCGGGGTCGGACGCGGTCACTTGAAGCCCTTCTTCACGTGGTCGAGGTAGGCGTTGCCGCGAAGGACGCGCTTGCAGCGGGGGCAGTACTGGGCCCAGTCGTCGAAGCCGAGGTCGAGGTCGCGCATGGTGCCCTGGAGGTTCTCCACGTACGGGGCGGTGTCGATGGGCTCGTGGCAGCGGCGGCAGGCGAGCGCCTCCTCGCCCTTGCGGCGGGAGGTGTACTTGAAGAGCTGCATGCCGACGGCGGCGGGCCGCTGGACGATGTGGAAGAACTTCCCGAACGGGATGTAGATGAGGGTGAAGACGACGGAGGCCATGTGCAGGACGGCGAGGAACTCGTAGCCGCCACCGTGCAGGAAGATCGACGAGAACGTCAGCAGGAGCCCGGTCACCGAGATGACGACGAGGCAGATGAGGGGCACCAGGTCGTAGGCGAAGCGCTGGCCCGTGATGGCTCCGCGGTCCTTCATGCGGCGCCACAGGAAGTAGGAGGCGCCCGCGATGACGAGGACGGCGGCGATGTCGAGCCCGTGGAACATGAGCCAGCCGAGGATGCTGAGGGAGTCGAAGCCGATGACCTCGAAGCCCCAGATCCGCATCTCGTAGCCGGGGCCCGAGCCCGTCGACGAAGTGAAGGTGAACCAGCCCCAGGTGAGGGGGAAGGTGATCGCGGCGGCGAGCAGGCAGCCCCAGAAGACGAGCTGGTGGGCGGCCCAGCGGGCGTGTGAGCGGGCGCCGAGGAACTTCTGGAAGCCGAGGTAGGTGGCGATCATCTTCGGCAGGGCGGTGGGCGCCCTGCGGAAGTTCGCGGCGGAGAAGAAGGACCGCCGGCCCTGCTTGAAGAGGCGGCGGGCGCCGGGGGCGGAGACCCACACGGTGTAGCGGTAGGCGACGCCGAAGGCGAGGAAGACGGTCGCGACGGCATAGGGCAGGAGGGCCGAGTCGAAGTCGCGGAGCAGCCGGCTGCCGAAGACGATCGCGACGATGAGAAGCGCGGAGACGACGGCCCCCGCGAGGCTCGCGCGGCGGCGCACGGCGGCGGGGGTCCGTGACGGCGGGGCGGCGGCCGGTGGTTCGCCCGGGGTGGAGCCGCCCGTGGCGAGGGCGCTGGGGGCCGGGTCGCCCGGTCCGGGGGTCGGCTCGACGGTCTGCGGTGGCTCGGTCACGCCGCCACGGTAAGACCGTACGGGGTGTTTTTCCTGTTTTGCACGGTTCTCGGGTGAGGGCGTCGTTCAGACGGCGTTCAGGCCGTGGGCCCGGAGGACCTCGCAGGTCGCGGCGGTCTGCTCGGGCGTCGGGGACGGGGTGTCGTGCAGGGTGAACGGCATGGCGAGTGCCTGCCACTTCGCTTCGCCGAGCTTGTGGAAGGGGAGGACGTCCACGCGGGAGACGTTGCCGAGGCCGGCGGCGAAGGCGGCGACTCCCTCGACGTCGACGGGGTCGTCGGTGGAAGGACGGGATCGTGACCCGCGCGCCGCCCCGCTTGTCGGCGATCCGGCCGTCGCCCCAGCGGTCCGGGGCGGCCCCGCCACCCCACCCGTACCCGCGTGGCAGGCAGGCGGGCGGACGGCCCGCTCTGCTGTGCTGGGGCACATGACACAACCGTTTCTGCCTCTCACCGCGCGCTCCCGTGAGGAGTCACACCGGGCCGCCACGCCCCTGGAGCTGTTCTTCGACCTGTGTTTCGTCGTCGCCGTCGCGCAGGCGGGGGCCGCACTCGTGCACGCCGTCGCCGAGGGGCACACGGGCGAGGGCATCGCGAACTACCTGATGGTGTTCTTCGCGATCTGGTGGGCGTGGATGAACTTCACGTGGTTCGCGTCGGCGTACGACAACGACGACGTGCTGTACCGCGTCGTGACGCTCGTCCAGATCGCCGGCGTGCTCGTGCTCGCCGCGGGGATCTCGCGCGCCGCGGAGGAGCACGACTTCCTCGTCGTGTACCTCGGCTACCTGGTCATGCGCCTGGCCCTGGCGTCGCAGTGGTTGCGCGCGGCGCACCACGCCACGGACCCCGCCGAACGGACGATGTGCCGGCGCTACGCGGGCGGGGTCCTCGCCTGCCAGGTGGGCTGGCTCGCACTGGTCCTCGCGCCGGAGCCGGCCCGCCCGTGGGTCTTCCTGGTCATGGCGCTCGTCGAGATGGCCGTGCCCGTGTACGCGGAGAAGGACGCTCCCAGCACCTGGCACCCGCACCACATCGCCGAGCGGTACGGCCTGTTCACCATCATCGTGCTCGGCGAGACCGTCGCCGCCGCGACCGTGGCCGTGAAGTCGGGCATCGTCGAGAACGACGCCCTCGGCGAGCTGCTGCCGATCGCCGCCGGCGGTCTGCTGCTCGTCTTCGCCGCCTGGTGGATCTACTTCGTCGTACCCGCCCACGCCCGGCTGACCTCCAGCCGCCAGGGCTTCCTCTGGGGCTACGGCCACTACGTCATCTTCACCTCGGCCGCCGCCGTCGGCGCGGGTCTCGAGATCGCCGTCGAGCAGTCCGTGGGCAAGGCGCACATCTCCACCCTCGCCGCCTCGGCGTCCGTCACCATCCCGTCGGCCGTGTTCCTGCTGTCCGTGTGGCTCCTCCACGCCCGCTACTTCAAGGTCGGCATCGCCCAGCAACTCGTCCTGCCGGTGTCGGCGTTCGCCGTCCTCCTCTGCTCGTTCGCCGGCCACTGGGCGGTCCTCTGCGCCGGACTCGTCGCCGCGGCCACCGTCGCGGTCGGCGTGACCCTGACCGCCCGCAACCCGGCGACCCGGTCGGCCCCCACCGGCTGAGCGGGTCCGGCAGGGGTCCCTCCGCCCTGGGCGCCGAGCCGGGCCGCGCTCCGGGCAAAGGGCGTGGTAGGTAGGGGACATGACAGATCCCGAAGGAACGCCCCGGCCCGGAGGAACGTCTCTGCCCGGAGGGTCCCGGCCCGAAGGGTCCCGGCCTGAAGGGTCCCGGTCCGAAGGAACGTCCCGGCCCGGAGAAACGTCCCGGCAGGACGCGATCACCGATGTGAGCGGTCTGCGGGTGGGCCACGCGCACGTGGCCGGGCCCGGGGCGCTGAGCGGGACGACGGTGGTGCTCGCGCCGGCGGGCGGGATGGTCGCGGCCGTGGACGTGCGGGGCGGCGGTCCCGGCACGCGGGAGACGGACGCGCTGGACCCGCGGAACGTGGTGCAGCGGATCGACGCGGTGGTGCTGACGGGCGGGAGCGCGTACGGGCTCGACTCCGCGGCCGGGGTGATGGCCTGGCTGGAGGAGCGGCACCGGGGGGTGCGGGTGGGGCCGGACCCGGCCCACGTGGTGCCGGTCGTGCCGGCGGCGTGCGTCTTCGACCTGGGGCGGGGCGGCGACTTCGCGGCCCGGCCGGACGCGGCGACGGGCCGGGCGGCGGTGGAGGCGGCCGAGGCGAGCGGGGACCACGCGCGCGTGGAGACGGGCGCGGTCGGCGCGGGCACCGGGGCCGTCGTCGGCGGTCTGCGGGGCGGGGTGGGGACGGCGAGCGCGGTCCTGGACTCGGGGATCACGGTGGGCGCGCTGGTGGTGGTGAACGCGGTGGGCGCGGCGGTCGACCCCGCGAACGGCGTCCCTTACGGCGCCTACTTCGCGGCGGGCCCCCTCGTCCTGCCGGAGGCCTCCCTCCACGAGGCGGCCGGGCGGCGGCTCGCCGAGGCGCGGAAGGCCTCCTCGCCGCCGCCGCTGAACACCACGCTCGCCGTCGTCGCGACGGACGCGGCGCTGACCCGCTCCCAGGCGCGGAAGGTCGCGGGCACGGCGCACGACGGGATCGCGCGCGCGGTGCGTCCGGTGCACCTGATGAACGACGGGGACACGGTCTTCGCGCTCGCGACCGGGGCGCGCGAGCTGCCGGAGGCGCCGGGTCCGCTCGCCCTGAACGAGATCCTGGCGGCGGGCGCGGACCTGGTGACCCGGGCGATCGTCCGCGCGGTCCTGGCGGCCCCGGGCGGGCTGCGCGGGCCGGGCGGCGACTTCCCCTCGTACCGCGAGCTGTACGGACCCGACACGGGCGCGTACTTCCGGTGAGTCCAAGGGAGTTGGGAAGAACGGCCGGGAACTTCCCGGACGGGCCCTTCGTTTTTCCGAACCCCGGACACGATGTCAGACCCAGGGACTACGTTAAGCAAGCACCAAGTGACATGCGGCGACGGCCTGGAGACCCTCTTGAACGATCCGCAGGATCCTCACGATCCCTTCGAGACGACCGAGACGCACCTTGAGCGCCTCCTCGGCCGGGCGCTCAACTCCTTCGACCTGCCCGACTCGACCGTCGAGCGCCTCGGTACGGCGCTCGCGCACTCCAGCGCGCTGCACTCCTCGCACCACAGCGCGTCGCTGCACCGCACCACCCACCGCCACACGTACCTGCTCCCCGACGGCAGCGCGCTCAGCCTCTGGGAGCTCGTGCACAACACCGGCCGGGACGGCGCCCTCCAGCACGAGCTGTACACGGAGGAGTCGGAGGCCCGGCTCGCCGCGTCCCGGCTGTCGGCCGGGCCGCTGCCGGGCTGGACCGTCGAGCGCTCCGACGGCCGCGCCCTCGACGAGGACGACGACCTGGAGCTGCTGAGCGCCCTGCTCGCCCGGCCCATACCCGCCCAACCCCGGATGTACGTGCCGGACAACTCCGCCGACCACGCGCGCCGCGTCCTGCGCCGCGCGGAGAACGCGGACCGGCCGGGCGAGCGCACGGCCCGCCGTCTCCGCCTGGCCTTCGCCCACCACATCACCCAGGCCTTCGGACGCCACTGCCCGGTCGAGGGCGGCCGAGACGCCGGCTTCACCCTTTACGAGCACCAGTTCCTGCTGCTCGACGGCAGCGAGATCAGCCTCTGGGAGGTCGAGCACACCGCGACCCCCGACGGCCGCCACATGTGCGAGGTGTACGACTCCGAGAACGCGGCCCGCGAAGCGATGCGCCACCGCTCCCGCGTCCGCTGACCCGTCCGCGACGGCCTCCCGCCGCCCCGGGGCCGCCGCACCCGGCGCCGGCCGCACGGACACACCCTGGGTGCCCCGCCGCCCCCGTGCTCCTCAGACGAGCGCGGGGGCGGTGGACTCGGTCAGGCGGGCGACGGCGAACGCCCGGTTGACCAGGGTCTGTTCGCGGTAGTTCCCGGGCAGGTCCGGAAGCCCGAGCAGCCGGTCGCAGGCGGCGAGCGAGGCGGCGTGGTCGCCGGTCCAGTACGCGGTGATCGAGTATTCGAAGAGCAGTCCCCACCGGTACACCCACGGCTGGAGGAACAGCAGGTCGTCGCGGGGCTGCTCCCGGTCGAGCACGGCGGTGACGACGGCGTGGGCGGCGTGATGGCGGCGCATCTTCCGCAGCCGCGCCACCAGCTCGTAGCAGGCCTCAAGGCGTTCCGGCCGCGCTTCCCAGGCGCGCGAGAGCGCGTCCATCGCCGTCGGCCAGTCACCGGACTCCGCCCTCAGGACCCCCGACTGGAGCAGCGAGTAGTAGACCTCCTCACCCCAGCCGCCCATGGCCGCGCGCCGCTCGTAGAGGGCGACGGCCTCGTCCGGGCGGCCCATGTCCCGCATGGTCTGCGCGAGGTAGAAGACCGTGCGGGGGTTACCCGGGTCCCGGTCGAGCTCGGCGCCCAGGAGTCGGGCGTCCCGCTCGAACTTGTCGTGGCGTGAGCCGCCGTCGGCGTAGTCCTCGACGACGAGGGCGTCCAGGTTCTCCTGCGCGTGGTCGCGGTCCGCCGTCAGGTACTCGTGGGTGACGCCCTCGTAACGCCACGGCAGGTCGCCCTTGACCAGGCGCTTGATCCGGTACTCCAAGGCCCCCTCGTGGCGGATCATGTACGCGTCGGCGGTGAGGGCGGGCAGCGGACTCTCCCGCCGCAGGACGTGGTCGGCGTCGAGGAGCAGCAGGTAGTCGGCCCGGCCGCGCGCGTGCGCGATGTTCAGACTCCGGTTGTGACCGAAGTCCACCCACGGGTCCTCCCGCAACTCGCCCGGGATGCCGGCGAGGGCGGTGCGGATCAGCTCCTGCGTCCCGTCGGTGGAACCGGTGTCGGAGATGACCCAGGTGTCCACGAGACCGCGGACGGAGGCGAGGCAGCGTTCGATGACGGCGGCCTCGTTCTTGACGATCATGCAGAGGCAGATGGACGGCTGCACGGCAACACCACTTCCGAAGAGGGCGGGGGAGCTGTCGGGGGGCCGCGACCCTACGTACGCCCGGCCCGACGGCGGGGTCGGCGCGCCGCAGGACGGTCCGGAGTTCGCCGTTCCGTACGCATCCGTTCGACTTCCGTCGCTGGGCCATGACGTTGACGCTGCCGTCACGCCGTCAAGACTCCGCACCTCCGGTCCGATGATCCGATAAAGGAAGCGCCTGAGCTTCCCGGACATCGCTCTCGCCGGCCCACGCGCCGGCGGAGGAAGGAGCATGCATGCGTCCTGATTCCAGGACCCGGACCCGGAGCCCCCTGGGCCCGCTCCCCCGACGTCGCGCATGGCTCGGCAGCGGGGCGATCACATCGGTCGCCCTCGTACTCACCGGCTTCGCCTCCCCCACGGCCGCCGCTTGGAGCGGGACCCCCACCCCCGGCGCCCCCGGTACGGCGAGCGCGACCCTCGCGGGCGCCCCCTCCGATCACGGCTGCCAGCATCACGGCGACCTCCCCCAGGGCGAGAACCAGCACCCTCCCGTCGACTTCCTCCACGAGTTCCTGGACCACGAGATCCAGCCCCTCGTCGAGGGCCCCGCCCCCCACGTCCTCCGCGCCCTCCACCTCGCCGCCGGAGGCGACGACGGCTGCGAATCCGGCCCTCCCGGCCCGCCCGGCCCCAAGGGCAAGCCCGGCCCCACAGGCCCGACCGGAGCCACGGGTGCGACCGGAGCCACAGGTGCGACGGGGGCGACCGGGGCCACGGGGGCGACCGGAGCCACAGGTGCGACGGGGGCGACCGGGGCCACGGGGGCGACCGGGGCCACAGGGGCCACAGGAGCTACGGGTGCCACAGGAGCTACGGGTGCCACGGGAGCCACGGGTGCCACCGGTGAGACCGGCCCCACGGGACCGACCGGCGCGACGGGCGCAACGGGTGAGACCGGTGCCACGGGCGACACCGGCCCCACCGGACCGACCGGTCCCACCGGTCCCACGGGCGCAACAGGGGCAACGGGGGCAACGGGTGAAACCGGTGCCACGGGAGCCACAGGAGCAACCGGCGCCACGGGAGCCACCGGGGCGACGGGCGCTACCGGCGCCACCGGGGCCACGGGCGCTACCGGCGCCACGGGAGCCACCGGGGCGACGGGCGCTACCGGCGCCACCGGTCCTTGCTCCGACATCGACCTCTTCGCGCCCTCCAGCACGGAGGACGAGCAGGCGGTGCTCACCGGCGGCAAGGTCTACGTCGGAAGAGCGGCTACGGCGGGCGGGACGATCGTCTGGCAGGACCTGACCAACACGGTCGCGACGGCGACGGACCCGGCGAACCCCGGCTTCCCCGCCGACCCCTGCGGTGTGGCCTACGACAGCCAGGGCAACACGGCACTCGTGAAGATCGTGACGAAGGGCGGGCAGGTGTGGCAGACGTTCGGCCAGACCAACGGCGCGAACTTCATCTGGAACCAGGCGTGGACCCAGCAGACGACGCCCACACCGGCAGTGCTGCGCGCGGGCGGGTTCAAGGGCGCCTTGCCGCCGGGCGCACCCCGCAACCTCGTTCCCCCGGGCGTGAAGCGCCCCTGACGGACGGGTGACACGGCGGAGGGGCGGTGCGCTCACGCAGCGCACCGCCCCTCTCCGTCCGTCGGGTCAGACCGCGACGGCCACCTTCGGCTCCTGCTCGACGGACTCGGGGGCGTCCTCGTCCCCGTCACCGCCCTCCAGGTGCTGCTTGGGCTTGGCCGGGAGGGCGAACATCACGAGGAAGATCGCGGCGAGTACGCCGGCCGCCCAGCCGAGGGAGTTCTGGAAGGCGTCCGTGAAGGCCGCGCCCACCTCGGCGGGGCTCCGGAGCTGCTGGTCGTCGACCACCCCGAAGAAGACGACCGAGACGAGGCCGAGTCCGAGGGCGTTGCCCATCTGGCCGGTCGTGTTGATCAGGCCGGAGGCCGAGCCGGCGTGCTCACGCGGCACCTCGGAGAGCACGGCGTCCGTCAGCGGGGCCACGATGAGGCCCATGCCGAGGCCCATGATCACCAGCGGGGCGATCATCTGCCAGGAGTGGATCCCGGTCCCGTACCGGCCCGCCTCGAAGAGGTAGAGCAGGATGCCCGCGATCATTGTCAGCGCGCCGGCCTGGAGGACCTTGCGACCGAAGCGGGGGACCAGCTTCTGCACCGAGAGTCCGGCGGCCGTCGAGACGGCGATGGAGAACGGCACACCGGTCAGGCCCGCCTTCAGGGGGCTCCAGCCGAGCCCGATCTGCATGTACAGCGTCCAGACCAGGAAGAAGATGCCGAGCACGACGCCGAAGGTCAGCTGCACCGCGATACCGGCGGCGAAGCTCTTCACCTTGAACAGCGACAGCTCGACGAGCGGCGACCCGTCCTTCTTCGTCTTGTACTTCTCGTACGCGACGAGTGCGGCGAAGACGACCAGGCTGCCGGCCATCATCAGGTGGCCCCAGAGCGGCCAGCCCAGCTCACGGCCGCGCGTCAGCGGGTAGATCAGCATGAGCAGCGCGACCGTCACCAGGACCACGCCGACCAGGTCGAGCTTGAGCGCCTTCGGCGCCTTCGACTCGGTGATGAACTTCCGGCCCAGGATCAGGGCGGCGACCCCGACCGGCAGGTTGATCAGGAAGATCGGGCGCCACTCCAGGCCCGCGATGTTCCACTGGGTGAGCAGGGCGCCGAGCAGCGGACCGGAGACCGCGCCGAGCCCGATGACCGCGCCGAACAGGCCGAAGACCTTGCCGCGCTCGTGCGCCGGGAACGTGGCGTGGACGATCGAAAGGACCTGCGGCACCATCATCGCCGCCGTCGCGCCCTGGAGGAGCCGGGAGGCGACCAGGATCTCCTCGTTGGCGGCGAAGCCGCAGAGCGCCGAGGCGACGGTGAAGCCCGCGGTGCCGAGGAGGAAGAGGCGCTTGCGGCCGTAGATGTCGCCGAGGCGCCCACCGGTGATCAGGCCGGCGGCGAAGGCGAGCGCGTACCCCGCGGTGATCCACTGGATCACCGCCGGCGTGACGCCGAGGTCCCGCTCGATGCTGGGGATCGCGATGTTGACGATCGTGGCGTCGACCAGATCCATGAAGGCGGCTGTCATGACGATGGCGAGCGCGATCCAGCGCCGCTTGTCACCCGTGTCGGTGGGAGCCGCATCCGTGACGGCGTCGTGTGAACTCATAGGAAGAAGATAGAAGTCATCTAGGTCAAATGATGTCCTAGATAAGCCGCATCCTGGGAGACATGACGGACACCCCGGTACGACTCCTGAATCTGCTCTCGCTCCTCCAGACCCCGCGCGAGTGGCCCGGAAGCGAACTCGCCGAACGGCTCTCGGTCTCCCCGCGCACCATCCGCCGGGACATCGACCGCCTCCGCGACCTGGGCTACCCCGTCGAGGCCACCCTCGGCGCGGTCGGCGGCTACCGGCTCGTCGCCGGTACGGCCATGCCGCCGCTCCTCCTCGACGACGAGGAGGCCGTCGCGATCGCCGTCGGCCTGCGGGCCGGCGCGGGGCACGCCATCGAGGGCGTCGAAGAGGCCTCCGTACGGGCCCTGGCGAAGCTGGAGCAGGTCCTGCCCACCCGGCTCCGGCACCGGGTCTCCACCCTCCAGAACGCGACGATCCCCCTCGTCAGGGGCGACGGCGCCACCGTCACGCCCGCCACCCTGACCACCCTCGCGGGCACCGTGACCGGCCACGAGCGGCTGCGGTTCGGCTACCGGGCCGGCGACGGCACCGAGACGAAACGCCTCGTCGAGCCGTACCGGCTGGTCTCCACCGGCAGCCGCTGGTACCTCGTCGCGTACGACCTCGGGCGCGAGGACTGGCGGACCTTCCGCGTCGACCGGGTGAGCGAGCCGTTCGCCACCGGCGCGCGCTTCACCCCGCGTGAACTGCCCGCGGGCGACGCGGCCACCTACATGGTCCGCTCGATGGCCCGGGCGCAGGGCGAGATCGACCTCGACGTCGAGTTCGCCGCGCCCGCCGAGGTGGTCGCCACCCGGTTGCCCGCCCACCTCGTCCCGACCGCGACCGGTCCCGACCGCTGCCGGCTGCGCGCCCGCGTCCCCGAATCCGTCGACTGGCTGGCCCTCCGACTCGCCCTCCTGGACGTCGACTTCACCGTCCACGGCCCCCCGCCCCTCATCACCTACATCCAGGCCCTCTCCACCCGCCTCGCCTCCGCCACCCATCCCTGACCACCCCCGCGGCCCCCTCCCCCGCCCCGGCCGTCGCGGGCCGCACCCCACCCGTCGCGGGCCGTGCCCCGCCCGTCGTGGGCCGCACCCCCCATCGCGGGCCGCACCCCACCCGTCGTGGGCCGCACCCCCCATCGCGGGCCGTGCCCCGCCCGTTGTGGGCCGCGCGCCCGTCCTTATGGGCCGCGCCCGCCCGTTGTGGGCCCTCGTTCTGCCGGGTGGTGCCCACCCAGGCGCCTCCGCCCACCCCGTTGTGGGCAATCGTTCCGCTGGGGCGGAACGGGTGGGCACAACGGACGGCGCCCCGTGCCGGGCCCAGGCTTCCGCGCCCGAACCCGCACGGACAGCGCGGTGCACTAAGGGTGCGGGCCAGGACACAGGGGGCGGAGGCGCCGCCAAGCGCGCCGTCCCGTGTGCCCACCCGTCCCGCCCAGCGGGACGATTGCCCACACGGCGGGCGGGCGAAGGCCCACACGACAGCGGGCGCGGGTGCGCACGGACAGAGGGCGCGGGCCCACGACAGCGGGCGTGGGCGCACAGACAGCGGCCGCAGGCCCATACAACGGCGAGCGCAGGCACAGCGGCGGGCACAGGCCCACACGACGGCGAACGCAAGCACAGCGGCGGGCACAGGCCCACATGACAGCGGGCGGCGGCCCAGGCGGGCACGGGGCCACGCGACAGCCGGCGGGCGCACACGGCAGCGGGCGGGGGCCCCACGACACCGGGCGCAAGCCCACACGACAGCGGCCCCACGACGGCGGGCGCGGGCACACGCGGGCGCGGGCCCCACGACACCGGGCGCAAGCCCACACGACAGCGGCCCCACGACGGCGGGCGCGGGCACACGCGGGCGCGGGCCCGCCCGGCGCGGGCGGAGGCCCGGCGGGTGGGCCCGCAAGGGGCGGGGCGTCAGGCGACCGCGTCGAAGCCGGTGTCCCGCGCCATCTTCTTGAGTTCGAGCAGCGCGTGCTTCTCGATCTGGCGGATGCGCTCACGGGTGAGGCCGTGCTGCTTGCCGACCTCGGTGAGCGTGCGCTCGCGACCGTCCTCGATGCCGTAGCGCATGCGGATGATGGAGGCCGTGCGGTGGTCGAGCTTGTCGATGAGGTCGTCGAGTTCCTCGCTGCGGAGCAGGGTGAGGACGGACTGCTCGGGCGAGATCGCGGAGGTGTCCTCCAGGAGGTCGCCGAACTGGGTCTCGCCCTGGTCGTCCACCGACATGTTCAGGGAGACCGGGTCCCGGGCCCAGTCCAGGACGTCGGTGACGCGCTCCGGGGTGGAGCCGAGCTCGGCGGCGACCTCCGCGGGCTCGGGCTCGCGCCCGTTCTCGCGGTTGAACTCGCGCTGCACGCGCCGGATGCGGCCCAGCTCCTCCACGAGGTGGACGGGGAGGCGGATCGTGCGGGACTGGTCCGCTATGGACCGGGTGATGGCCTGGCGGATCCACCACGTGGCGTACGTGGAGAACTTGAAGCCCTTCGCGTAGTCGAACTTCTCGACCGCGCGCACGAGGCCCGCGTTGCCCTCCTGGATCAGGTCGAGCAGCGGGAGCCCGCTGCGCGGGTAGCGCCGGGCCACGGCCACCACGAGCCGCAGGTTGGACTTGATGAAGAGGTCCTTGGCACGCTCGCCCTCGGCGGCCAGCGCCTCGAGCTCCTCACGGGTCGCTCCGCCCGCCTCGCTCTCCACCTCGCCGTCGAGGATCTCCTGGGCGTAGACGCCCGCCTCGATCGTCTGGGAGAGCTCGACCTCCTTGGCGGCGTCGAGCAGGGGCGTGCGCGCGATCTCGTCGAGGTACATGCCGACCAGGTCGCGGTCGGCGATCTCCCCGCCTACGGCGCGAACGCTGCTTGCCCGTGCGGCTCCACCCTGGGTGGAGGTCTGACGACGGGCGACGGCACGGGTTGCCATGCGTGCTCCCTTGCTGAGTAGGTCGCGACACCCTTCCGGGTGCCCTGCATCCGACGGAAACAACGACTGGAATCAGGACAGAATTCCCACCCGACACATGGATTTTCGCGATCATGCAGTATCCTGCGCGGCCGCCGCCCGTTCGGGCACACCGCCGGCACCCACGGAGGTGCAGGTCAGACAGGCACGGAGGGTGATCCGGCGCCCGTCGCGGGGCCTCGCGACCACGCCGTCGGTGAGACCGCGATCACATGCGGCGCCATCCCTTCAGACGCCCGGACCCTGCCCGTGGTTGCCTCCTTCCCGCCACGGCCCGGAAGAGGCGTCCCGTCGATCCGGCCGACGCCTCACCGGCCCGGCCGCCGTCCGGCCCCTCGGGCCCCGTGACGCCGTGGTCACCTCCGCCCCGTGACTCCATGGCCACCTCCACCCCGTGACCCCGTACCCCCGGTGGCCGATTCCACCCCGTAGCCCCGCAACCCCGCGACCCCCTGACCCCGTGGCCGCCTCCGCCCTGCGACCTCCGACCTAGGCCCGCGGCCCGTTACGGCCGGGTGGGTCTCCGTCCTACCGTCGGTTCCATGACCGACACCAGCGGCACCCTCGACGAGGCCCTCGAACGGCTCCACACCACGGGGCCCGAGCGCGACGGCTGGCTCAGCAATCACGCCCCGATGGCCGTCGAGGCCCTCGTCCGCCATGGACGGGCGCCCGTCGTGCACCGCTGGCTCGACCACTACGCGCCCAAGCTGGAGGAGGCGCCGCCCGCGCGCCTCCCGGTGACCGCCGACGGCTGGCGGGAGGCGCTGGGCGACCCGTCGCGGATCACGGACTGGACCCGTTTCCTCACCCGGGAGGTGGAGGAGCGCCCCTGGCGGGAGGTCCTCGCCGAGTGGTGGCCCCGGCTGCTTCCGGGCATCGCGGGCGGTGCGACGCATCCGGTGATCCGCACCGGGCACGCCGTACGGACCCTGCTGACGACCGAGGAGACGGCTCCGCGTCGCGCCGAGCTGGCGCACGCCCTCGGCTACTGGGCCGCGCGGCACCAGCCGCTCCCGCCGCTCGTCCCGCTGACCTCCGCGCCGTCCGCGGCCGCCGCCCTGGACGCCGTACCGCCCGTTCCGGAGCAGCACGGGGGGATCCGGGCCCGGCTCGCGCAGCTCACGGCGTTCCCGGGGTGGGGTGCGGCGCCCGACCCGGACGCGGCGAAGGCGCTGCTCACCGAGCTGGTGGCGGCGGCGACGCACCGGTACGCGACGCACGGTTACGGCGAGCCGGTCATGCTCGTGCACGCGGCGACCGCGCCGAACGCGGTCCTGCGCACCCTGCCCGCGCTCCCGCGCGAGCTGTGGGCGCCGAGCCTGGCGGCGGCCTGGTCGGCGGCGGCGGCCGTCACCGCCGCCTACACGCCGGGGGAGGCCGCCCCGTACGCCGCGACCTCCCTCACTCCCGAGGAGGTCTTCGGCCGGGCCGCCGCGCACGGCGACGACCACACGATCAAGTTCACCGACACGGCGCTCGACGTGGGCGACCCGCGCGCGCTGGCCGCGGCCGTCCGTTCGGTGGAGCTGAACCCGCCGGTGTTCTGAGGCGGTCAGCCGAACTGCACGGACCGCTTCGCGAGCCCCATCCAGAAGCCGTCGATCACCGACCGCTCCGTGTCGAGGTCGCCGGCCTCGTCCGCCGCGCCCATCGTCACGAAGAGCGGGGCGAAGTGTTCCGTACGCGGGTGGGCGAGGCGCCCGGCGGGCGCCTTGTGCGCGAAGTCGAGGAGGGCGTCGACGTCCCCGGCGGCGAGCGCCTCGTTCCCCCAGGAGTCGAACTCGGCGGACCAGCCGGGCACCCCGCCGCCGGTGTGCCGCAGCGCGGCGAGGTTGTGGGTGAAGAAACCGCTGCCGACGATGAGGACGCCCTCGTCGCGGAGCGGTGCGAGCCTGCGCCCGATGTCCATGAGGCGGCGCGGGTCCAGGGTGGGCATGGAGATCTGCAGTACGGGGATGTCGGCGCCCGGGAACATCTCGACGAGCGGCACGTAGGCGCCGTGGTCGAGCCCCCGGTCGGGGATGTCCTGTACGGGCGTGCCGGGTGCGCGGAGCAGCTTGCGGACGGCCTCGGCGAGCAGCGGGGCGCCGGGGGCCGCGTACTGGACGCGGTAGTAGTGCTCGGGAAAGCCCCAGAAGTCGTAGACCAGCGGCACCGTCGCGGTGGCGCCGAGCGCGAGCGGCGCCTCCTCCCAGTGGGCGGAGACCATGAGGATCGCCTTGGGGTGCGGCAGGTCCGCGGACCACGCGGCGAGTTCGCCGGGCCAGACGGGGTCGTCGGCGAGCGGCGGCGCGCCGTGCGAGAGGTACAGGGCGGGCATCCGTTCCGGCGTGACGTCCACGGCGTTCATGACGCGACCTCCGACTCCTGGGTTCTTGAAACTTCAAGCTACCTGCTCGTACACCGTAACCCGACATAGTTCAACTTTCAAGAACGAGTCGTACGATGGACGTCATGGGAGACACCACCGAGCCCCGAGACACGACCGAGCCCCGCTGGCTCACCGACGAGGAGCAGCACGTCTGGCGCGCCTACCTGCACGCCACCACGCTCCTGGAGGACCACCTCGACCGCCAGTTGCAGCGCGACGCCGGGATGCCGCACATCTACTACGGCCTCCTCGTCCAGCTCTCCCAGGCCCCGCGCCGCCGTCTGCGCATGACCGAGCTGGCCAAGAGCGCCAAGATCACCCGCTCCCGCCTCTCCCACGCCGTCGCCCGCCTGGAGAAGAACGGCTGGGTCCGGCGCGAGAACTGCCCCTCCGACAAGCGCGGCCAGTTCGCCCAGCTCACGGACGAGGGCACCGAGGTCCTCCGGCGCAACGCCCCCGGCCACGTGGCGGCGGTCCGCCAGGCCCTCTTCGACCGGCTCTCCCCCGAGCAGGTGAACCAGCTCGGCGCGATCATGCGCGTCATGGCCGAAGGCCTCGAACCGACGGACGCGGACGCGGACCTCCCCTGGCTCCGCTGACGCGCGGAAGCGAGACGGACCCGCCCTGGCGCCACCGCCGACGCACGGAACGAACACCGACCTGACCTGGTCTGGCCTGACCTAGCTACCGCCACCGCCACCGCCACCGCCACCGCCACCGCCACCGCCACCGCCACCGCCACCGCGCGGAACGAACGCGGACCTGCCCTGGCTCCGCCGACGAAGCGGAACCAGGGCAGGTCGGACGTGCGACGCGTCGCGATCAGTGGGCGACGACCGGGATCTTCACCTCGTCGTCCGCGGCCGTACCGGACCCGGCGACGGCCCCGCCGCCCGGCTTGCCGGTGTTGATGAGCACGAAGGCGATCGCGGCCGAGAGGGCCAGGATGCCGACCGCCCACCAGATGGCCGCGGCGTAGCCCTCGACCATGCCCTGGAGCTGGACCAGCTTCTGCGCGGCCGGCGTGGTCGCGCCCGCCGCGTGGCCGGCCAGGTAGGCGGTGGTCGCCGAGGCGGCGATCGTGTTCAGCAGGGCCGTACCGATGGCGCCGCCGACCTGCTGCGAGGTGTTCACCATCGCGGAGGCCACACCGGCGTCCCGCGGGTCCACGCCGAGCGTCGCGAGCGACATCGCCGGCATGAACGCCGTACCCATGCCCAGGCCGAGCAGCAGCTGCGCGGGCAGGATCAGACCGGCGTACGAGGTGCCGATCTCCAGCTGCGTCAGCAGCAGCATGCCGACGCCGGCGGTCAGGAAGCCGGGAGCCATGAGCAGCCGCGGCGGGACCCGGGTCATCAGCCGCGTACCGATCTGCGTCGAACCGACGATCATGCCCACGATCATGGGCAGGAACGCGAAGCCCGTCTTGACCGGCGAGTACCCCTTCACGACCTGGAGGTAGTACGTCAGGAAGAGGAACAGGCCGAACATCGCGATGACGGCGAGACCCAGCGACAGGTAGACACCGCCGCGGTTGCGGTCCGTCACGACGCGCAGCGGCAGCAGCGGGGACTTGACCAGGTACTCGGTGAGGACGAACAGGATCAGCAGCACGCCGGAGCCGACGAAGAGACCGATCGTGCCCGCGTCGCTCCAGCCGGCGGACTCGGCGCGCGTGAAGCCGTACACGAGCGAGACCAGGCCGAGGGTGGAGAGGACCACGCCGGGGATGTCCAGCGGCGAGCGGTTGCGGCCGGCGGCCGGCTCACGCACGACGAGGTACGCGCCGACGGCGGCGACCACGGCGAACGGGATGTTGACGAAGAACGTCCAGCGCCAGTTCAGGTACTCGGTCAGGAAGCCGCCGAGGATCAGGCCCACGGCGCCGCCGCCGCCGGCGATCGCGCCGTAGATGCCGAAGGCCTTCGCGCGCTCCTTGGCGTCGGTGAAGGTCACGGCGAGCAGCGACAGCGCGGCGGGCGCGAGGAGCGCGCCGAAGGCGCCCTGCAGCGCGCGGGCACCGAGCATCATCGCCTCGCCCGTCGCGGCACCGCCGAGGGCGGACGCGGCGGCGAAGCCGATCAGGCCGGTGACGAAGGTCTGCTTACGGCCCCACAGGTCGGCGATGCGGCCGCCGAAGAGGAGCAGACCGCCGAAGGCCAGCGCGTAGGCCGTGATGACCCACTGCCGGTTGCCGTCCGAGATCCCGAGGTCCTGCTGGGCGGAGGGCAGGGCGATGTTCACGATCGTCGCGTCGAGCACGACCATCAGCTGGGCGAGGGCGATGAAGATCAGGGCTTTCCAGCGGCCGGGGTCGGCCTGGATCGCGGTGGTCTCGGGGATTTTAGGCATGGGTGTGGCCACCTCTTGGCGCGTACTGGTGAAAAACGGTCTGAAAGTGCGGGTGACGTCAGGGGATGACGTGAGTCGGCGGGCCCTGGGGATCGGTCACGGCGGGAACGGCGGTGTCGGCGGTAACGGCGGTGTCGGCGGTGACGCCCGTCATGGCCTTCACGCCCGTCACGGCGGTCACGCCCGTCATGGCCTTCACGCTCGTCATGGCGTTGGCTGCGGTCACGGCGACCAAGGCCCTCGCGCCCGTCACGGCGCTCGGGGCGGTCACGGTGCTACGGCTGTCACGGCGACGGCGGTGCGCAGGAGTCGCGTCTCAAATCCTCCAGGGTCGCGGCCTTTCCGGGCAGCTCGGAGCGGGCGGGTGTCTCCAGGCCGTCGAGGAAGAGCTGCAGATGACGGTGGACGAACTGGTCGAAGGCCGCGCAGCCCGATCCGGGCAGCGGGCGGGTCAGCTGGGAGAGGGCCACCATCAGGTCGCCGACGCCCACGTCGGTACGGAGCCGGCCGGCCCGCTGTGCCCGCTCGACGAGGCCCTGCACGGCCTCCTCCAGGCGGTCGCGCTCGGCGATCAGGTCGGGGTGGTCCTTGTCGAAGGCGCCGTCGAGCATCGGGCACAGGGCACCGACCCGCTCGTCGGCCGCGCCGTGGGTGAAGCGGCGGAGGGCGGCGAAGGTGTCGTCCTCCTCCTCGGCGGCCCGCTCGGCGAGCTCGGTGACCCGGGCCATCAGCGAGAGGACGACCTCGTGGACGAGGTCGGCGCGCTCGGGGAAGTTCCGGTAGAGCGTGGCGTTCCCGACGCCGGCCCGGCGCGCGATCTCGTCGTACGGGACCTGGGAGCCGAACTCGACGAACATCTCGCGGGCCGTCGTCACGATCCGCTCGCGGTTGCGCAGGGCGTCGGCCCGCGGTCGGGGTACGCGGCGGGCGGGCGCGGTGTCGGCGGTGCTGGTCACGCCACGGCCTCCTCACACTCACTCGGAACATCCGGGGAAGGATTCCCCACTTCGCTGAACACGGGGTTAAACGGGGAACCAGTCCCCGGTTATTTCCCCGTCGCGACGTGACCTGCGTCACACGTTCCCGGTCTCGTGGAATACCCACGATCGGATCACCCGGCGCGCGCGCCGACGCCACCCGCAAGAGGCTGATCGCACGACGCGGACCCGCGGAAGGGCCCGCGCCGCAGACCTGCCCCCACCGGAGAGGCGCCCGTATGCAGCACCCCCGCCGACGGATACGCAGACCCGTCGCCCTGGCGGCGATCACGGCCCTCTCCCTCACGCTGCTCGCCTCCGCGAGCAGCACCCTCCCCGGCCCCGCGCCCGCGACGGCCGGCCCGGTGGCAGCCGCGCCCGGCGGCGCCCAGCTGGGGCCGTGCCGCATCGCCACCACGATGGGCGTGCAGATGTCGGAGGGGCTGCCCACCGCCCCCGGATACGTCCGCTCCACGGGCCAGGTCAGGGCCCTCAACCTGATGATCGACTTCCCGGACGCCCCCGGCGACGGCACCGCGGCGGACCGCTTCCGCGAGTTCTTCCCGCAGACCGCCGACTGGTTCCGCACCAGCTCCTACGGGCGCCTCCACTACCAGGCCGAGATCCCGATACCCGACTGGCTGCGGATGCCCCAGGCGTTCTCCGCGTACGGGATCGAGCGCGGCTCACCGTACGAGCCGGGCTACCGCTCCCTCGTCGAGGACATCGTGAAGGCGGCCGACCAGCGGGTGGACTTCAGCGCCTACGACCTGGTCAACGTCCTGGTCACGCCGAACGCCGGCCCCTCCGCCCTCGACACCGTCCTGTCCGTCACCTTCTCCGGCAACGACGACGCCCCCTACGCGGACGGCGTCCCCCTGGCCAACACGTCCTTCGTCTACAGCCGCCAGGACGACGGCTCGGGCAGCTTCGCCGAGACCGGCTACCGCGTCCTGCCCCACGAGAACGGCCACGTCTTCGGCCTGCCCGACCTCTACACCTCGGACGGCGGCGGCACCGTCGGCCACTGGGACATCATGTCCGAGGACTGGGGCGCCAACAACGACCTGCTCGGCTGGCACAAATGGAAGCTCGGCTGGCTCGACAACGACCAGGTCAGCTGCGCCTCCGGCTCCGGCACCGGCGACTACACCCTCACACCCCTCGCCGTCCCCGGCGGCCCCAAGCTCGTCTTCGTGCCCCTCTCCGGCACCTCCGGCTACGCCGTCGAGGTCCGCAGCAAGGACGGCAACGACGAGGCCGTCTGCGAACAGGGCGTCCTCGTCTACCGCGTCGAATCCGACGTCGACACCGGCCACGGCCCGGTCACCGTCTCCGACAGCGACCACGCCAGCGGCGGCTGCACCCGCCGCGCCAACGTCCACGCCGAACTCTCCGACGCCCCCTACACCCCCGGCGAGACCTTCACCGACCGCGCCAACGGCATAGGCATCACCGTCCTCGACGAATCCCCCGCCGGCGCCTACCGCGTCCGCGTCACCCGCCACTGACCGGTCACACGGAGCCGGCCGGGATCACCCGCCCCCGACGCCCTTCCGGAGCTCCCGCTTCAGGATCTTCCCGGTCGGGTTCCGCGGCAGCTCCCCCTCCCGTACGAGCACCCGGGCCGGCACCTTGAACGCGGCGAGGCGCGCACCCACGTGCGACCGGAGGGCCTCGCCGTCGGCCTCCGCCCCGGGGTGGAGGCGTACGACGGCCACGACCTCCTCCCCCAGCAGCGGATGGGGGACACCGAAGACGGCCGCGTCGTCGACGTCCGGATGCTCGTGCAGCACCCCCTCCACCTCGACGCAGTACACGTTCTCGCCGCCCCGGATCACCATGTCGGTGATCCGGTCGACCACGCTCACCCGCCCGTCGGCGTCGACGACGGCGAGGTCCCCGGTCCTGAACCACCCGTCCTCGGTGAAGGCCGCCCGCGTGGCCTCCTCGTCCCCCCAGTACCCCCGGACGAGGGCCTGGCCGCGCAGCCACAGCTCCCCCACCCCGTCCGCGTCGGGCCGCTCGATCCGCACCTCGGTCGCGGGCGACGGCCGCCCCACGCTTCCCGGGTGCGCCCGGTACTCGGCTCCCGCGTTCGCGAGCACCCCGCCGCACGTCTCCGTCAGCCCGTACCCGTTCCGCGGCTCGATCCGCTCCCCGTACCCCTCCGTGAGCCCCGCGACGATGCCGGGCGGCGCGGCGGCGCCGCCCGTGCTCAGCAGCGTCAGGCTCTCCAGCGGATCCTTCGTGCTCCGGGCGAGGTCGAGCAGCTGCAAGGCGGTCGTCGGCACCCCGGCGTAGTGCGTGACCTTCTCCTCCCGGATCAGGTCGAGCGCCCGCCCGGCGTCCCACTTCCGCATCATCACCAGCGTCCCGCCGGCCGCCATCACGGTGTAGAACGACGTGAACGCGGCCACGTGGAAGAACGGAAACGTCGTCAACGACACGATCGCCGGCCCCGTCCCCGGCACGTCCCCGCGCGCGAGCGCCGCGGCGGCGGCGAAGTACCGCGGGTTCATCGCGGCCCCTGCCTGCGCGAGATGCGTGGCGACGGCCCCCTTGGGCCGCCCGGTGGTGCCGGACGTGTAGACGATGGTGGAGTCGTGCTCGGGAAGGACATCGACGACGGGCGGCCCGAGGAACGGATCGTCATCGACGACGTAGGGGACGAACCCCTCCTCCGCCTGCCCCTCCCCCGCGAACACGATCCCGGGCACGCCGTTCCGCCGCGCCCACCCCCGCACCCGCTCCACCCGCTCCCCGTCGACGAGCAGCACCCCCGGCGCGCAGTCGTCCAGCGCGTACCCGAACTCGCCCTCGGTCCACCACGCGTTCATCGGCACGGCGACCAGCCCCGCGAGCTGCGTCGCCCAGAAGGCCACCTGCCACTCGGGCAGATTCCTCATCGCCACCACGGCCCGGTCCCCCGGCCGCAGCCCGTACTCCCCCACCAACCTCCGCGCCAGCCCACAGGCCGCGTCGAAGAACTCCCTGTACGTCACCCTCCGCCCGTCGGCCACGAGGAACACCCGCTCCCCGAACGCCCACGTCACCTCCACGAACTCCCGCAACGTCCGCGGCCCGTTCGCGTACACCCCGCCCACCACCTCGAACGGCGCCCCCTCCGCCGTCAGCCTCTCCACCACCACGCCACCCTCCTAAGCGCCCGCTCACCGCCCCCGCGACGCTATGCACCCCCTCCCACCCGGTCAACCCCACCACCCCCTCCACGCCACCCGCTACACTGACCCCGGCGACCAGACCCACCGCCAGCCGCCTTCGTAGCTCAGGGGATAGAGCACCGCTCTCCTAAAGCGGGTGTCGCAGGTTCGAATCCTGCCGGGGGCACAACGCATTACCTCTCTGACCTGGGGTTTATCCCCCAGGAAGGGGTCCTACTCGGCCTCGGACGTCTCGTCCGGGGCCGTTTGCGTGCGCGCTGCGTGAGCGGATGGGGCGGCAGCCCCCGAAATTTCCCCCAACTGATCAGCATCATTCGGCACGGCGCGAGGGGCGCGTGCACGCGGGACGAGACGGGCCGCAGCCTCGGCGATCGCAAGATCCGCCTCGGGAAGCAGACTCGTGTACGTGTCCGCTGTGATGGTGATCGAGGAGTGGCCGAGCATCTCCTGGATGTCCTTCAGATCGGCGCCGGCCGCGTGGGCGAGGGTCGCCGCGCCGTGGCGCAGGTCGTGGAGCCGGACTGGCGGGAGGCCGATCTCCTCGTACAGCTCGATGAAGCGGCGGGTGACGTTGGCGGGGTGGAGCAGTTCCCCGTTCTCGCGCGTGAAGACGCGGCCGGTCTCCACCCAGGCGGTCCCCCAATTCGCACGCTCCTCGTCCTGCCGAGCGCGGTGCTGGCGCAGGACCTCGACCGTGTCCGCGTCCAGGGCGATGGTGCGCGCACCCGCGTCGGTCTTGGGGTCGTCCTCGTAGACCTCCCAGCCGTCGACGACGAGCTGCTTGGCGACGGTGATGAGACCCGCGTCCATGTGGGTGTCGGTCCACTTCTGCCCGCACGCCTCCCCACGCCGGAGACCGCGGAACGCGATCAGGTGGAACAGGGCGTACAGGCGGTCGTCCGCCGCGTGGTCGAGGAAGAGGCCGGTGTGCTCCGGCGTCCAGACCATGACGGACGAGGACTTCTCGCCGGTGCGCTGCCAGTGCAGAACCCGTTCCTCGGTCCACACGAGCGCCTTGGGCCGCTTGCCCGCTTCCAGTTCGACGTGAGCGGCCGGATTGAAGGTGATCATCTGCTGCGCGATCGCGGCGTTCAGAGCGGCGCGCAGGGTGGAGCGAACGCGCTGGCGCGTCGCCGGCCCGACGATGCGGCGGTACGGCTCCATGTCGGCGATGGCCGCCTTCATCGCCTTGCGGCGAGCGCGCGGCTCGCGCCCCTTCCACGGGATGCGGGCCAGGTCCTCGAACGCCTTGCGCCGGGCGGCGTTGCCCTCGGCGATCTCGACGTTGTCCTCCGCGATGGCCTCGAACATCTCCGAGAGATGAGAGACGCGGAGGCGGTCGAGTCGCAGGTGACCGATGCGCGGCTTGAGGTGGACGCGGATGTTGCTCTCGTCGCGGCTGATGGCGCTCTGCCGCCCCTTCTTGCCGGCCAGCCACATGTCCAGCCACTCACCGACGGTGAGCCTGCTGATCAGGTCAAGGCCGTGGCTGAGGCGGCGCCGGGTCGACTCGATGTTCGGCAGCGGCGCCTTCTCGGTGGCCACGGTCTCCAGAAGCTGGGCGATCTGGGCCAGGGCCTCGGGGTCGTCGGACTCGGCGAGCCCCAGGAGAGCGCGGACGTGGTCGAGGTCGGCCTGGGCCTCTTTGAGGGTCTCGTAGCCGGCGCGGCTGAAGGAGCGGCGGGTGCCGTCCTCGCGAGGGGGCAGCTCCTGACGTATGGAGTAGGAGCCGTGCTTGCGGCTGGACAGCTTGGGGCAGGACTTGCCGAGCGGCTTGCCGGTCTTGGGGTCGCGGCAATAGCAACGGCGGTGGGTGGAGCCCTTCAAAGGCGTTCCTCCGGTGTGGTGTTGGGGTCGGTTTCGGGCGGGTCGACATCGCCCAGTGCGGGTGGCAGGTCGGGTGGGGTAGCTCCCTCGTCGCGGATATCGCGGCGGAGGTGGCGGAGGTTGTACTTGGCGGAGATGGCCTGGTCGGCGTATTCGGTCCGTTTGCGTTCGGCTTCTTCCTGCTGGGCGCGGCTGGTTGCCGTTTTGGCGGCGAACCGTGCCCGTTCTTCCTCTTCGAGCGCGGCGAGCGCGGTGCGCGTGAGTCTGGCGTGAAGCTCGAAGTCGGGGACCATGCCCGCGTCGCGTTCGGGCACCTCCTGTTCGCCGGTGAAGCGCCGTAGGGCGTCCCAGGTGGGGACGAGCCTCTGGAACGGGAGTTCCTGGGTCTGATCGACGTACCCGACCGGGAAGATCAGGCAGACCGGGTACGTCTCCAGGGCGGCGGCCAGCACGATGACGTCCACCAGCGGAAGGTTGGCCCGGCGTCCGGACTCCATGTTGGCGATCACGTTGCGCGGAATCGGGTGCCCGAGCCGCTCGCACTGGTCGGCCAGGTCCTGTGCGCTCCATCCCATCTCCTTTCTCCGTCGCCGGACCTCGCCGGCCACGTTGGCCTTGATCCGGTCCACCCACTCCGGGAAGTCGTCGTCCTCTTCATCATCGAAACCGCGTTGTGTCATGCAGACACAGTAGCTCGCTCATGATGGTTCCTAGCCGCCTGGAGCCGGACGTGTTGGCCATGTTCGCCGAGGGCTGTGACGAAAGGAGCGCCGCGTGCGCGATGAGGCGATAGCCGAGCAGGCGAGGGGCATGACTCGCGAAGAACTGCTGGCCCTTCCAGTTGCCGTTGACCTGGACACGGGCAACCGCGCGCTGGGGCTCGGGCGAAGCAAGGGCTATGAGCTGGCCAAGCGAGGCGAGTACCCGTGCAAGGTCCTGCGCCTGGGCAAGGCGTACCGCGTAGTGACCGCCGACCTGCTGAATCTGCTGGGGCTGGCCGCTTGAGGGCGAAGAAACATAGCAGGCAGTTCTGCGCTGAGCTGACACAGAAGCGCTGGACTGTGGCCAGGCGTGGACGTACTGTCCGTGTTCCCTCGCGGTGGCCTGACGCCCGCGAAAAGGGATGGGCCCCCGGCGGTGCGACGCCGGAGGCCCGAGCAACCCCGAACGGCCCTGGAAGAACCAACCCGGCGGCAAGGGCGTGCGAGCCCGCCACCGCCAGACGAGGAGCTGCCCTGTGGAACACCCCGAACCCCACCCCTATTCCAACCCCGACAAGCCCGCGTGGCCGCCGGTGGTCGCTCCCGGCAAGCCCGGCGAGTACATCGGTCAGGCTTCTACCGCTGACGGCACCGAGGGCGCCGTGGCGGACGAGCCTGCCGAGGAGACGGAACCGGACCCCGAGCCGACCGCAGGATCGACCCTGCTGGACGAACTGCGGCGGCAGATAGCCAAGTTCGTGATCCTGCCCTCCGAGCAGGCGCTCGACGCGGTCACCTTGTGGGTAGCGGCGACGCACCTGCAGCCCGCGTGGCAGCACGCCCCGCGCCTGGCGGTGGTGGGACCGGCGAAGCGATGCGGCAAGTCACGCCTGCTGGACGTGCTGACCGAGACGGTCCACGAGCCGATGCTCACTATCAACACCACGCCGGCGGCGGTCTTCCGCTCCATCACCGAGGAGCCGCCCACGCTCCTCGTGGACGAGGCGGACACGATCTTCGGCACGCCGAAGCAGGCGGAGAAGAACGAGGAGATGCGCGGCCTGCTGAACGCCGGCCACCAGCGCAACCGCTACGTGACCCGGGTGGTCGGCAACGACCACACGCCCCACCGGTTCGCTACCTTCGCTATGGCGGCCATCGCCGGGATCGGCGACCTGCCCGACACGATCATGGACCGGTCGGTGGTCATCCGCATGCGCCGACGGGCGGAAGGCGAGAGCGTCCGGCCGTTCCGGTCGCGGCGTGACATCCCCGCACTCCATGACCTGCGCGACCGTATCGCGGCCTGGGCGGGTCCCCTGGTGGACGAGGCCGCCGACCTGGAACCGATGATGCCGGTCGAGGACCGGGCCGCCGACACCTGGGAGCCCCTGGTCATCGTCGCCGACCTCGCGGCCGGTACCTGGCCGCGCCGTGCCCGTACCGCGTGCGAGCGGATGGTCGCCGCCGAGGCGGCGGCCGAGGAGGACCACCCCAGCAGCGCCCGCATCCTGGCCGACATCCGGCGCGTCTTCGTCGCCCAGCGCGAGGTCGACAGCCTCTCCACCGAGGAGCTGATCCACCACCTGCGCCAGGACCTGGAGAACCCGTGGGCCGAGTGGGGGCGCAGCGGGCTCAGCCCGCGCGACCTCGGCTCGATGCTCCGGCAGTTCGGCATCAAGCCCGGAAACGTCCGCATCGCCGACGGAACCCAGCGCAAGGGCTACATGCGCAACAAGTTCCTCGACCCCTGGCGCCGCTACTGCCCGACCGTCCACCCGGTCGACGCCGCACCCACCCTCCCGCAGGGCTGACCCCGCGCCACCCCGCCGGTTGCCGTCCTTGCCGTCCCTGCCGTGATCGCGCAGGTCAGAGGGCATACGCGCAAGACGGCAGCCGGGCCCAAGACGGCAACACGATCACGATCGCCCGCGCAGACCGCCGGGACGTCGCCCGCATCCGTCTCATGCCGTCCCACGCGTATGTGCCGTATCACCGCAGGCCACCGGCCATGAGACCAAGACGGACAGCAGACCCGTGCCGTCCTCGCCCTGCCGCCACCCGGGGCGGCCAGGACGGACGCCGATCGGACCTGCCGTACCGGCCCTGACCAGCGCTTGCAACGGCCAAGACGCCCAAGACGCTTCACACCACTACCCCAAGGAGTATCCCCGCTTGACTCTCCTCTCCCGCCTTCGACCACTACGCCGCACGCAGCCGGGCAGCAGGCCCGGTGAGGGGCGGCCGACGGCTACCGGGCACACTGCCGAGCGGTACGCGCTCATCGCGGCCGGAGTCGTCATCGTCCTCCTGACGGCCGGAGCGTTCTGGCTCTCCTACGCGCACCTGGCCGATGTTGCCGGCCAGCACGGCCTCGGCGGCTCCCCGATCCGCCGCTGGGCGTGGCCCGCCACCCTCGACGCGTTCATCGTCGCGGGTGAACTGCTCATGCTCCGCGCGAGCCTGCGCCAGGTCACCGATCGATGGGCCATCGCTGTGACCGCCATCGGATCGGTCGGATCCATCGCGCTCAACGTGGCGGGCGTGAGCGGAACGAGCGACGCCCGCACCGTGCACTGGCTCGACTACGTGGTCGCCGCAGTCCCGCCGACCGCCGCACTCCTTGCCTTCGGCGTCCTGATGAGGCAGATCCACCAGCTCGTCGAGCGGCCCGACGGCCACCGAAAATCCGCGTCCGTCTCGGAGCCGATGCCCCCGGCCAACGTGGTCGCCCCGCCGGCCGCTCCTGGCGAAGGCCAGGATCACGGCGACGGGCCGACGGAGCATCCCGACCCCGACCGCCTGGCCGACACGGCAACCCCGCCGGGCGGCGAGGCCACCAGCAAGCCGACCGGAGCACGGCCTCGGCGTACCGGGCGCCCGCAAGACATCTCCGATGACGAGATCCGGGCCGTCGCACGCGAGGTCATGGCCCGCACGGGAACCGCTTCCCCCACCGAGGTCGGCGAAGAGATCCGCGTCAAGCGCGGCCGCAAGGTCGGCAACGCCCGCGTGAAGAACGTATGCGACGAGCTGAACGCCCAAATGGTCGAGCCGGGCCCCGCGGTCGCAGTCGGCAGCAGCACCGGCTGACCCGCCCGCAGCAACGCCCTTCGGTGGCACCGGAAGTATTTCCGGTGCCACCGAAACCCGGTCGACCCCCACACCGAACCCGCCGGAATCCCGCCCCCGCTACCCGGCCGCTGCCCGTAGCGCCTACTCCTCCACAGCCGTGGACAGCCAACTACCGGCTGCACGTCGCCTGGCCTTCCCCGCCGACCTGCCTGCCCTTTCTGCCTCATCCGGAGAACTGCCCATGACGCGCCACACGCACGACGCGCACGATGCCGAAGTCGTCCCGGACGAACTGTCCGTGCCGACGAAGTCGCCTACGCTGAAGGAGCGTTTGCGGAACGCGTTCGGACGGGGGGCTCCTGGCGGAGCCAGTAGTACCCCGAGTCCGACTCAAGGCCGGTCTTCGGGGTTCTCCGCCCCGGGGGTGGCGGTGACGGTCCGACGCCAGGGGGCGCCGGACCAGGAGGCCGGGACCGAGGGCGGCCCCGACCCGGACGAGCTTCACGCCGTCCAGCAGCAGATCCTCCGCCCCGCGCCCGCCACCGCGTCGGCGGCCGACGAGCGAGCTGTCCAGAGCGTCCAGCCGGCGATTCGCCGTTTCACCGGCACCAAGCGGACCGTCCGAGTCGGTCCCCTGCGCTTCACCGGAGACGAGCACGCCGACCTTCAGGAGGCCGCCACCGAGCACGGCTACAAGGGGGAATCCGGCTTCGCAGCGGACATCGTCCTCGCCTTCGTATCTGGTCGGTTCACCGCGAACCTGCCGCTATCCGAGGACCGCCGCCGCACCCACATGTTTCGCGCCCAGGTGCTGCGCGAGCTCAACCGCATCGGCGTCAACGTCAACCAGATCGCCCGCGCCTTGAACAGCGACCTCACGCCGCCCGACATCCGCCACCGTCTCGACGAGCTGCACCGACTGCTGGAGCTGATCGCCGAGGTCCTGCGTGAGTCCGCCGAATCCAGGAAGGACCTGGCCGCGTGATCGCCGCCATCAAACCGGCCGGGTCCAACACCCGTGGCCTGCTCGCCTACCTCTACGGCCCCGGCCGCCACGACGAGCACACCGACCCGCACATCGTCGCCGGCTTCGCCATGCTCGGCATGCCTGACCCCGGCCGCGACCCCGACGCCACCCTCACTCAGCTCGCCCGCCACCTCGACGCACCCGTCCATCTTCGGAACAGCGAGTTCGGCAAGAAGGTCACCGACCACGTCTGGCACTGCCCCGTCCGCACCGCACCAGAGGACCGCCGCCTCTCCGACACGGAGTGGGCCGAGGTCGCCCAGCGGATCGTCGAAGCCGCCGGCATCGCGCCGCCCGGGGACGACCTCGCCTGCCGGTGGATCGCCGTACGCCACGCCGACGACCACATCCACATCCTCGCCACCACCGTTCGGGAAGACAGCCGCCGCCCCAGGCTCCACGACAGCGGCATCCGCGTCGGCAACGCCTGCCGCCAGATCGAGACCGACTACGGCCTGCGCCAGCTGAAGAAGGGCGACCGCACCGCCGGACGCCGGCCCACCCAGGCCGAAATGCACAAGGCCGAACGCCTCGGCTGGGAGCAGACCAGCCGGAACTGGCTTCAGGACCGCATCCGCGCCGCCATCCCCCACGCCAGCAGCGCCGAGGAACTGCTCGCCTACCTCGAAGCCGACGGCATCGCGGTCAAACCCCGCCGCGGACCGTCCGGAGACCTCCTCGGCTACGCCGTCGGCCGCCCCGGTGACCTCAACAAGGACGGCGAACAGATCTTCCACCCCGGAGGCAAGATCGCCGCCGACCTCACCCTCCCCAAGCTCAAGGCCCGCCTGGAGACCACCGCGCCGGAGGAGCACCCCACCGCCCGCCGCGACCAGCCTGCCACCCCCTGGCGCCAGGCCATCGACGCCCTCGACACCCTCCACCAGGGGATGGCCGATGCCACCCACGCCCAGGCCCACATCGCCGCGCTCGGCGACCTTATCGAAGCCACCGCCCAGAAAGCCCCCGCCCACCTCCTCGCCGAACTCCGAGCCGCCTCACGGGCATTCGTCCGTGCTCAGCGCTCCCAGATCCGCGCCGAGAACCAGGCCGCCCACACCCTGCGCCGAGCGGCCCGCGACCTCGTCCACACCGCCACCGGCCCCGACGGCAGCACCCTGGCGAGCCTGCTGGCCACCCTTGTCTGGGCCACGGTCGTTGCCGCCCGCTGGCACGAGGCGAAGAACCACGCGCACCAGGCCGAAGCCGCCCGTCAGACGCTCCACCACCTCCAGGCCGCCGCCGACCGAGCCCTCACGCCCGTCGTCGGCAGCCTCGCCACCCGCCGACCGAACGATCAGGCCCGCCGAACCCTGGCCCACGACGTTCGGGCTGCCGTCCCCGACCACGCCGACCGCATCCTCACCGACCCCGCCTGGCCGGCCCTCGCCACCGTCCTTGCCGACGCCGAAGCCGGCGGCCATAAACCCCACCAGCTCCTCAAGGAGGCCGCCGCCCAGCGCGAACTCACCACCGCCCGCCAACCCGCCCGCGTCCTGATCACCCGCATCCAGCACACCAGCCGCAACCCCGCCCCCAACCCGCGCGCCGAAGCCGCCCGCCGCCGCTCCACCATGGCGCCCGCGCCCAGCGGACACCAGGCTCGAACCCCCCAGCCCACCGCGGCACCCACGCCCGCCGGGCAACGCCACCGACAGCGCTGACAGCCACGGAAGGCCCCCTGCCAGCCGTTCCCATCTGGGATGATCCAGGTGGCACATGAGCGTGTAGGGAGTAGGCATGGACCCCAGCGACTGGATTTCTATCGGGTCAGGCGGTGTGGCTCTGCTGGCGGCAGGCTTCGCGTTCTGGCAGGCCAGGACCGCAGCCGACTCAGCGAAGCACGCTGGCCGCCAAGCCCAGGCGGCCGAGGCCCAGCTGAGTATTGCCAGGGAACAGATCCAGCAAGCCGAGCGCGTCCACCGCGAACAATTGGCGCTCGCTGAGCGGGTGCACCGGGAGCAGAACGAGCCGTACGTGGTCGTGGACATCGGCCCCGACCAGCCTGGGTCCAGCTTGCTCGTGCTGAGCATCCACAACATCGGAACCACCGTGGCCCGTGACGTACGCATCCAGGTCACGCCCACTTTGGAATCCAGCCACGCCAAGTTCACCCCTCGACTGGCAAGCGCTCTGAATCGAACCATTCCGATGCTGCCGCCGAACCGCCGCCTCGTGTACGCGTTCGACGGTCCGCAGCGCTGGAGTACTGACCTGCCCATGCGCTACGACTTCACGGTGGATGCTCACGGCCCGCAGGGCGCAGTTGAGACGCTCACCTACACCGTGGACCTTGAGGCACTGGCCGGGTATTTGATCGGAGAGCGTCCGCTGAAGCGCATCGAGGAGCACCTGGGCAAGATCAATGGACACCTGGACGCGCTGGCCGACACGTACGAGAAGGCCAACTCTGAGGCCATCCAAGCCCACAACGGGCGGATGACCGAGGAGATGCGTCGGCAGGCCGAAGGCCACACGGAGCCCGGGTTCTAGGAGAGGCGGGCAAACCAGAGACCTCCCCAGGGCCTACTCACACCGGCGACCTTGCCGCTGTAGTTGCCTTCTACCGTGTAGAGGGTGTGCTTGCGCGGGTCCGACCCGACAACGATTCCCATATGGTTGTCGCCACCGCCGAACAGATCGCCGTGGACCGGCGTCGAGACCAGACGGCCGACCTTCCCAGCCCACGCGCGAACGCTGCCGACGTAGCCCGGATTGCCCCAGGGGACGCGGCGGTTCTTGTCCGATGCCTGATCCCAGGCCCAAGAGACGAAGAAGGCGCACCACGGAAGGGGACCCAGACCCGCCTGGAAGTATCGGACATACCGCGTGAGCGGGGGACCGGCGTTCGATCCCGGCGGTGACTCGCATACCCCGAGCTCACCGCGCGCGATACGCACCATCAGGTTGACGGCTGCGCTGTTGTTGGTACCACCGCCGCCGGCAACAACGATGGGTGCTGCGTCGACGGCAGCGTCCCAGTCATCCGGCTCCGAACTGTTCCTCGTCGGGTCGAACGGGTGCTGCACTTCATCGAAGGCCATTTCTGTATCGCGCAAGTCTTGGTGCATGCTCATCCCGCGCCTCCTGCCGATTAGAGCGCCAACGCTTGCTTGAGCCGTTTATCGTCAACGTACTCGAGCTTCCCGAAATAGAGGCTGTCCGGATTGAAAGGAGACTGTCCGCAGTCCCACGCGAGCCCTTCTAGCGAAGGCTGATTGCCAAAGCCAGCCTGCTCGAACATATACCCGTAGCCCCGGAGTGCGCGAGCCAGTTCGAGCGAAAGGCCACCGAAGCACAATGCCGCATAGACGGCCTGCGGCCCCCCGCTTGCCCGGCTTGCGCTCACCATGGCCCACGCAAGATCCACGGCCGCCTTAGTGACAGGGTCCGCAGCCTTTAGGTACTTGTTTCTGGCGGCGTCAAGCATTGCCAGCAGCTCTGGCTGTATTTCAAACTGCTGAATGTGGGCCTCAAGGGACTGCATCACCGACCACGAGAACTCACAGCTCCGTCGGAACTGACTATCTGCGAGGGGTGGTGGTCCACCGAATCCGCAAGGAGTAACTACCCTAAGCGCCCCGCTCGTGGAGCCGATGCGTAAATCCAGGAGGTACTTTCCGTTTGCGTTCAGGCCATCGCGAAGAACGGCAAGTTGCTCCCCGATACGCGACCAGTTGGTCGTGGACCGCATGGCTCCTCGGAGGGCGGCCTCCAGGTCAGGGGGTACCGATCCGAGATCGATGGGGGTGGATCGAGTAAGGACATCCAGGTTCACGGGGCGGAAATTCTGCGCGGCCAACGCCAGCGAAAATTTCGCCCGCGGTGTCAGCGATGCAACTGCCATGAGTTCTCCCGGTGTGATCCACCCGGCAGCCACAGCGGATGGCTCCTGTGAGTTCGGCACCGTGTTAGTGCTAACAGCGTTACCCGTGACTGCCCATCAACGGCCATCTGGCCGTGCTCACAGGTCCTCTGGCGTCTCAGCTGCCCCTGGCGCTTCTGTAGTTTCTGCCGGGCCGGGAGCGATCGGATCGGGCCGGAAGAATGCCTCCCACCAAGCACGCTCGGCGACCGGAAGCCCCTGTCTCCTCCGGTCATCTCGCTCGTCCCCTCGGGTCCGGGACAGTCTGGAGAGACTCCTCCAAAGCGCCTCCACCAGGCAGGCTAGGCCGCCAATGCATATTGCCAGGATCCTGGGGGCGGTGTAATGGCCGGCTGGCGGGATGGCCAGGAACGTCATCCCCAACAGAACCAGGAATACCCCATTATCGTAGGTTACAACGGCCCGACCGCTCCACATATCGAACCCGCGGGAATGTGTCCGCTGTTCGGCGCGCAGATACAGAAGGTCTTTTTCGCTGGGTGGCCCGTCCGGCCACCAGTCCCAGATTTGTTTAGCCGTAGTCAGATACGCACGGGCCCACAAAGTGGCGTGGACAGTTAACAGGAAGAGAACAGCCGCCGCAAAGAACATAGCGCTTGCCCACTCGTGCCACGGCGATACGGCAACTCCCACCGTCAGCGTCACGATCGAGCTGGTGAGAGAGAATCCTGCGAGGAAAGGCGCCGCAACCGTGCCCATCATGCTCCGGGCTTCAGGGATTCCGAAGCGTGTCGGCACCTCCCACCGTCTGCCCCGTCGCTCTCGCCATGCTTGCGTCTCATGGTCGGCCATTTCCCACCCTCCATTTGAAAGGCGGACGATGTGGCTACAGGAAGCAGCTCTACAAACAGCTTGGACCTTGAGAGCCGGAGGTGCTACTCAGCCGTTCCGCCCCAGCGCACCTCAGCGACTCCGAGAAGCGCCTGCTTTGTTACTGGCGTGGGGTTCGACACCCTCCGCGACGAACGACTGCAGCGGCCGCGTCACACAAGCCCTGCGCCAATCCGCGTGTTGGCCACCGTCCGGAGCGCCCCCCGAGTACTCGGCAGAACCACTTCCAACAGGCGGCCCGTCACGCCAGCGACCTCCGGACCGCTTCGGTGAGCGAAGCCGCGCGCGCATCGTCGGACCCGCTCATGATGTGGTTCATTACATACCCGAAGGCGATGCCGTGCTCGGAATCGGCGAAGGCGAGCGAGCCGCCGCGCCCGGTGTGGCCGAAGGCATTCGGGCCGGTCATGAGGTTGCCCTCGGTGGGCAGCATGTAGCCGGTGCTGAATCGGCTCGGAATCACCATCACCTGGTCTTGCCCGCTTGCCTGCTCCGCAGTCGCCGACGCTAGGGCTTCCGGGGTGAGTAGGCGCACGCCGTCCACCTTGCCAATCACCGCGGCGTACATGCGCGCGAGTGCCCGTGCGGTGCCAATGCCGTTGGAGGACGGGAGCTCCGCAGCCTGCACCTCTGGTGAGTCGAAGTCGATCGCGGCCGGGTCCGTGACTGCGAACGCTCGGTTGCTGAACGAGTTCGGGTCACGCCAGGCATCGACCTGTTCGCGGAGCTCCTCGGGCAGCGATTCGGCGGGCACCGTCGTGAGGTCGACGGCCGGTCGCCGGTACACCATGCGGCTGACACGGCTGCGTTCACTCGCCGGCAAGCCGATGAAGAAATCCAAGGCGAGAGGGCCCGCGATCTCGTCGGCGAAGAAGCGGCCAGGCGAGCGGCCCGAGACTCGGCGGATCACCTCGCCGACCAGCCACCCCCAGGTCCGGCCGTGGTACCCGTGTGCGGTGCCCGGAGTCCACAGCGGACGCTGGGCCGCGAGTGCTGCTGCCATGGGGTCCCAGGCCAGCGCCTCGGCCAGCGGGATCGGCTCGTCCAGGGCGACCAAGCCGGCCTGGTGGGACAGGAGCCAGCGCACGGGGATGTCCGCCTTGCCGTTCGCCGCGAACTCCGGCCAGTACTTCGCCACCGGTGCGTCGAGGTCGAGCATGCCGCGCTCAACCAGCATGTGCGCCGCGGTGGCGGTGGCTCCCTTGGTCGCCGAGTAGACCAGTTGCAGGGTGTCCCGTGCCCACGGACGGCCGGTCTCGGGGTCGGCGACCCCACCCCAGAGGTCGACCACCGACCGGCCGTGCCAGTAGACGCACACGGCCGCGCCGATGTCCCCGTGCTGGGTGAAGTTCGCTGCGAACGCCTCGCGGACCGGTTCGAATCCGGGCGCTACCTCACCGTTGATCGTCGTCATGCCGTTCATCCTGGCAGCCGCGCTGCCCCAGCTGACAGGGGAAGTGGCCTCTGTTCAGAGGCAGTCGGCATCGACGCGTACGACGAGGGTGACGCGTTCGCCCCTCGTAATCGGCCGTACGCCGTGGATGTGGTCGCGGGTGGCCGGGAAGGCGACCAGGCTGCCGCAGGGCGGCTTGATCTCCTGGGTGGGGTTCTCGAAGAACAGCTCGCCTCCGCCGTAGGAGTCCGGCGTGTTGAGCCAGACCACGAGGGTGAGGTCACCGCCGACGACGGGCTGTCCGTTGGTCCGGGCCCGCTCGCGCTCGATGTCGGTGACCTCGTCGTGGTGGGCGACGAAGCCGACGCCGGGGCCGTAGCGGTAGACGACCGCCGGCTGGGTGGGTATGTGCTTCGGGGCGATCTCGAAGTGGCTGCGCAGGTGGGCGGCGCAGTGGGAGACGACCGCCTCCTCCAGGTGCGTCGGGATCTCGACGTACTCGCTCTTGCGCAGCGTTTCGTCGATGACGCCCTGGTAGGTGCGGGGGTGGGCGGTGTGATTCTTCACGTGGTCCATCAGCGCTCCGCAGAGGCCGAGCGGGATGGCGCTCTCTACGACGAGCGGTAAGCGGCTCTTCCAGGTCATGAGGTGCTCTCCTTCCACCAACGGGTGCCTTCGGGCGAGTCCTCAAGGACGACGCCCTGCTGGGTGAGCTGTTCGCGGATTGCGTCGGCCTCGGCGAACTTCTTCGCCGCGCGGAGCCGGTCGCGTTCCTTCACGAGTTCGTCGACGGCGGCGTCGCTCTGGGCGGAGCCGGTGATGTCGAAGGTTCCGAAGAGGTTGTTCACGTCCTCGATCAGCCGCAGAGCGGCCGGGCCGGCCGGCTCCTCCATGCGGTTCTGCTCGCGGATGTACTGGAACAGGACGGCGAGGGCGCCGGGGGTGTCGAAGTCGTCGTCCAGGCGCTCACGCATCTCCTTCCAGGCATCGGCGGCGCGTGCGGCGTTCGCCTGGCTGTCCGTGCGCGCGGGGTCGATGGTCCGGGCGAAGTTCTCGATCCGGCGGCGTGCCCCTCGGGCCTGCTCCAGCGTGGAGTCGTTCAGCTCCATCGAGGAGCGGTAGTGCTGGGAGAGGAAAGCGTGCCGCAGGGTCCGGAAGTCCGTCCGGGCGAGGGCGTCGCGGATGGTGAGGAAGTTGCCAGTGCTCTTCGACATTTTCTCGCCGTCGACCCGCAGCAGACCGGTGTGCATCCAGTAGCGGGCCAGGGGCTCGATGCCGGAGGCGGCTTCCATCTGGGCGACCTCGGCTTCGTGGTGCGGGAAGATGAGGTCGACGGCGCCGCCGTGCAGGTCGTACGAGGGTCCGAAGAAGGTCTCCGTGATCGCGGTGTCCTCGATGTGCCAGCCCGGCCGGCCCGGGCCCAGGTCGGTCTCCCAGAACGGTTCGCCGTCCTTGCGGCCCTTCCACAGGGCGAAGTCGCCCGGGTTGCGCTTCTTCGAGTTGTCGTCGATCCGCGACACCGAGTCCTCGGGGCGGAGATCGGTGCGGCCGGAGAGCTTGCCGTACGCGGGGAACGAGGCCAGGTCGAAGTACCAGCCGTCGTCGAGCTGGTAGGCGTGGCCGCGTTCGATCAGCCGCTTGATCTGGTCCACGATCGCGTCGATGTGGTCGTGGGCCCGCGCGTGGACGTCGACGCGGGTGTTGCCCAGCGCGGCCATGTCCTCCAGGTACTGCTTCTCGAAGAGGGCCGCGATTTCCTCCGGCGGGACGCCCTGCTCCGCCGACCGCCGGATGATCTTGTCGTCGACGTCAGTGATGTTCTGGAGGTAGGTGACCTTGTACCCGCTCACTTCCAGGTACCGGGCGATGAAGTCGAACTGCGTGTACGTCTTCGCGTGCCCGACGTGGCTGGGGCCGTACACGGTGGGTCCGCACACGAACATCCGCACCTCGGCCTCCCGCTCGGGGCGGAACTCCTCGGTCTGGCTGGTCAGCGTGTTGTGGACCTTGATCGACATCATGCCTCCTGTGTAAGCGGATCACGCAGCGTACTGACGCCCGGACATAAGCGTCTAACTGGAACCGCCGCGCTCGCCGAAGGGGACGAATCGCGGGGACGGAAGGGTGGCGAAGACCGACGCCTCTCCCCCGAGGAGGTGGTGGTTGGCCTGCTGGTACGCCTTCCGCACGGCCCCGATCGCCCCGGGGCTGAGGTCCATCCCGACCACGCGGCAGAACTCGCTCAGGGCCTCGCACCGCCGCTCCAGGTCGACCATCGACAGCGGGTCGCACTGCTGGGCCTCGATCAGCAGGTTCTCCTGCTCGCTGCTGATCAGGCCGAGTGCGCCGAGGGAGTACAGCTTCCACTTCATGTTCGGCAGGAGCTGGCCCGAGCGGGCGTACATCCAGTCCACGACCTCGTCCAGCGCCCCGGAGAGGACGAAGTGGCCCGTGGGCACTCCGACCCGCCGTGCCATGCGCAGTGGGATCTCGCGCACGTCCCAGGTGATCCGGTTGTGCAGCCGGTAGGTCTCGCCCTCCAGGCGCTGGAGTTGCTCGCGCGTCTTGTGGGAGATCAGCGCCCCGAAGGCTTCCTCGCGATCGAACAGCGGCTCGCCCTTGTTCCCGTAGGCGTCGCACTTGTCGCTGTTCCACGCCGTACGCGGGTCGGCTTCGTACTGGAACAGGAGCTGGTGGACGTTGACCTCCATGCGTCCCCAGGGCACCGGCAGGTGGAAGCTGAACTCCGGGATCCAGGCGGGGAGCCGGTCGCGGACCAGGGCGTACGTGTCCGCCGGCCGTGACCTCCACTCGTCCTCCTTGATCGGGACGCCGAGGATGACGGCCAGGTCGAAGTCGGAGTCGGTGCTGAACCGGGTGACGTTGCGGGGCGCGACCGCCGAGGAGGACAGGACGTAGAGCGCCTGGACCTCGGGCATCGTCTTGAGCGTGTCGAGCAGACCTCCGGCTGCGGCGCGGGCCTGCATTCTCAGGTTTTCCACGGGAACTCCTGGTCAGATGATCGGGCGATCCATCACGGAGCGGAGCGCCGGGACGAGCTCCAGCGCGACGCCGCCGTGGGTGCGCTGGATGTGTGCGAGGGAGGGGCTGCTGTTGCCCTCGATGACCACAGGTCCGCCGGGCGTGAGAGCGATGTCCCATCCGATGAAGGGCACCTGCGGGAACAGGCGCGCACAGCGCTCGGCCAGCTCTCGGACCTCCGTCGTGCGGGAGATCTGGTGGTCGGCGAACGGCACCGAGCTGACCCCGTGGCGGGTGTGGGCGTTCAGGTACCGGTCGTACCCGTGACGGTCGAGCCTTCCGTCAGGGTGAACACGGATCTGCATGCCGCCGGCGGCCGAGTTGTCCGTGGTGCTCTCGGCGCCGCCGAGCTTCAACATCACGTACAGGACCTCGGCGGCACCTTCACGCAGCAGGGTGATCACGCGGAACGTGTTGAGGGCGTACGGGTTCAGCACGTCCAGGTCGGGATGCTGCGGCAGGTGCTGCTCCACCAGCCACGTGCCCCACCGCTGCGCGTAGGCCGGCAGGTCGAAGGCGTCCTCGCCAGGCCGCACGATCACGACGCCGGACCCGCCGCTGGAGTAGCGGGAGGGCTTGACCACCACACGGCCGAGTCCGGAAGCGTGGTCGAAGACCTCCGTCAGCGGCACCACATCACCAGCGGACGTCACACCCGCGCGACGGTCACCGCTTGCGATGAGCGCGGGCTGCGGGATGCCTGCGGACGCGAGGATCCTCTTGCAGGACGACTTGTCGTCCAGGTCGATCGCGTCCCGGTTCACGCGGGGAAGGAGCCGGTGGAACAGGGCGCTCTCCGGCAGGTACGAGCAGGCCCGCTCGGAGGACACCTCGCGCCGGTATCCGCCGTAGCGGAAGTAGTGGAACGGCAGGCAGCGCCACCGTGCGGAGACCTTCACCAAGTCCCCGGCGATACGGGCGATGCTCTTCCGGTCCTCGTCGCGCAGCATCGCGGGAAGGTGCTCGTGGCGCATCTGTCGCACCTGGTAGGGGAGAAACCGTGCGCTGGACACGAGAGGAAGGACCTGGGTGCGGAACCACTCCTCGGTCACGGCCTGGCGGTGGTTGAAGCCGCGGTTCGGGGGACGTCTCATGGTGCTCCTCCCGTTTCTCAGTGGTCCGGGGTTCCGGCGATGGCCAACGTGACGACGAGCGCACTGACGACGATCACGTAGGCCACGACAGCGAGGCGCTGTCTCATCGGGCGGGCCCGATGTTGTCGGCGGCGGTGGACCAGGCGATGCCGTTCGCGGGCTGGATGTGGGCGATACGGATGAGCCGGCCGCCGTGTCTCTCGTGGACGACTTCTGTCAGCTCTCCCTCACCGCGGCTCGCGATGTCGCGGACCAGGCGGTGAAGGAGGGGGTGGTCCTCCCGGCCTTCGGCGTCGACCGGATTCACCGCTTGGACTCCTCGCGGTCGCTCGCTCCGCGACGGAGGAATCTCTCCCACCCGGACTCGGCGCGGGCGCGGAGGGCGGGGCTCGGACCGGCCGGCGGCTCGGGAACCGTGTGCTGTCGTCCGCTGTCGCCCGGCGTGCGGACGGGCAGAGGCTGGCTCATCACGACCTCCTCGGGGGCGGTGCAGCCCGTCACCCACGCGAGGGACGCCGATGACGGGCTGCGATCCTGGGAGCCGTCCGGAGCGGGGCGGGGGAGCCGGTTAACCCGGGTGCTCAGCTCCGAACGGCGTGAGGCCCAGTGAACGGCCGTGGACCACGGGCTCGGAACGTTTCCAGGAGGTTCCTCCAGCGAGAGAAACCCCCGTTTCCCGCACGCACGGGGAGTAGCCTCCTGACTACCAACCTGAGGGGAGGGTGGGATGTCTGACCCGATGGCTCTGCACCCGCTGACCTACGTACGAGAAGGCAAAGGCTGGGGCAAGGCCGAGTTAGCCAGGCGCATGCGTGAACGCGGGGCCGAGCTGGGCGTACCGCTGGCCACCAACCGGACGACGGTCTGGAAGTGGGAGCAGGGGCAGGCGCCTGACGCGGACGCGCAACGGGTGCTCGCCGACCTACTGGGCGTCGCCGAGGATCACGTACGTTCGGTGCCATGGCCCCGCTGGCTGCCGGCATGGGAGGCGACAGCGCTGGCGGCCCCGTGGACTCCGGCCGGCACCGTGAAGGTATTCGCTGATCTGGTCAGGAGCGGCCACATGGATCGTCGGGGATTCCTGTCCATCACCGGCGTCGCGCTGACAGGAGTCGCCGCCAACTGGGCAGCCGCCCCAGAGGCGTTCGCCTCGGCAATCGACGGCGACCGCGTCACCGACGCGATGGTGACCACCATCGAAGCGCGCGTGCACACCCTCCGCACCCTCGACGACCAGATGGGCGGCGCCCGCCTCCTGGACCAGGCCACCAGCGACCTCGCCCTGATCACCAGCCTCCTCGACCACGGGCGCTACACCGACGCCATCGAACACCGCCTGTACGCCACGGCCGCCCGGGTGTCCTACCTGGCCGGGTGGATGGCCTACGACAAGGGCCTCCGCTCCCTCGGCCAGCGCTACTACGTCGGAGCCCTCCGCAGCGCCCACAGCGCGAAGGACGACGGCTTCGGCGCCTTCATCCTGGCCGAGATGGGCGTCCACATCTCCGACTCCGGCGACACGGCCGCACGCGTGAAGCTCATCGACACCGCCATCGGCAACGCGCCGTCGGCCCTCCCGTCGGCCGCGACCTCGTACCTCTACCTCCACCAGGCCGAAGCCCTGTCCCGAGACACCCAGCACGAGTCGGCCGGCAAGTCCCTCAACCGGGCCTACGACCTGTGGGGCGCCCACCGCGAAGGCGACCGCCCCGACTGGCTCGGCTGGTACGGCGAGGCCCAGCTGAAGTCGACCGAGGGCAAGATCATGCTGCGCTCCGGCTTCCCCGAGCGCGCCACGAGCGCCCTCGCTGTGGCAGTGGACCAGGCGGTCCCCCGCGACCGCGCCGTCCGCTCCGGCCGCCTCGCCACCGCACGACTGGCTGCCAGGGACCTCGACGGCGCTCTCGCCGCCGCCAACGTCGGCCTGGAACTGCTGGAGAACCGCGTCCGCTCCGACCGGGCACACGTCCGGCTGACCAAGTTCAGCCGCTACCTCGAACCGCACTCCACGGTGCCGGCCGTACGAGAGTTCCGCGACCGTCTCTCGGCTCTGCCTGCTTCGGGCTGACAGCACGAGGTCTCGCATGCCCCAACCGTGGTGGAGCCGTCGATCTGCGGCAGGAATCGTGCACCCATGGCGCAATCATGTGCGAAATGCCCGCCAGTGACCCCACACCCGAACTGATCCGCGATGCAGCCAGTCCTCAACCAGGGAAGCCGATGAGGTCATGTCGGCGAGCCCCGCGTCGTGAGCTCACTCTTCGATTAGTTGCAGGGTGGCTGCTCGGTGGTCACCTGCTGCCGCCAACCCGTCGACGAGGCGTCGCCACCGCGCAATATGGGCCGGCAGCATTTCATCGCGTGAGTGAAGTGTCTTAAGCCAGTCGGTGACGTACCAGCACTTGTTGGCGATGACGCCATAGTTATCGTCGATCAATCGCTCCGCCAAGTCGAGCCCCCTGTCTCGCTGCCATTGCAGCGGAGCACACTTGCCAAGTTTCGCGAGTGCGTCGAGGGCCTTGGGTTCCTGCCGGGCAATCCTTATCCACCGATCTACGAGGCCGGCGAGGCTGTCGGGGTGTAGCCAGCCTTCTCGGGCGCGATCTAGGGTCGCGTCGATGTCGGTGTCGCTCATGTCGATCTCGGGAGCAGGTAGTAGCGCCCCCAGTGCGTAGTCGCCCCAGTGGTGATCGGTGCGTAGTTCAGTGCCGTCGCCGATGGCATCGAGGGCGGTCTCCATGACGACGGACCAAATGTCCAGAAGGGCCGGGCGTAGGTCATCGTCATAGGTGAACAGCACGGTGAGGTCATGGAGGAAATCGTGCAGGGCGCGACCATTGGCAGCGAAGCGCTGTACATGTGCTTTGAGCGGCTCGGTGTGACCCCTGAGCGCCAGGGCAACGATGACGCGAGCGATCTGCCGGCTGTGCCGGTTCTCGTACCCTTCCCTCGCCCAGTGGTCGGCGGCGCGGGCGTGGGTGTCAAGCAGGACTTCAGCGAGTCCGTTCGCCTGATCTGCCACACAACTGTTGCTGAGGGACGCTGAACCGGCAGCAATAAGTGGCGGAATCAGTGACGTCAGATAGAGCCGCTCCGTCTCGACCTCGGGCAACGTCTGCTCGTAAGGACCGTCGAGCCGGGGACGGCCGAGTACACCAGTGGTCGGGTCCCAGTCGCCAAGGCGACAGTCCTGCAGTCCCGCCCGCACGACGTTGAGCACTACTTGGTGGCGGCACGGGCTCGACTGCTGGTCAGCGTCGCACGGCGCGTCCCAGACAGGTTCGACAGCCAGGGCAAACGCGATGCGCACCTCGTCGAAGTGGTTCGTGGTGCAGCGGTCCAAGGCGCCGATGATTACCTGACGATCGAGGTCGACGTCATCAGATGTCACGGCCAGGAGTGCCGGCAGTCCAGTCGCCGCAGATCGATCAGCACCCACCGAGTAGAAGGAAGAAGAGACGTACTCAGCCCGACTCGGTTCGGCGATCGCCTCGATCAGGACATCCGTCGCCCAACGCAAGTCGTCAACCGGCACCTGGATCCGTCCGCGGGCGTGTGCGACGGCTGCGGCAGCAGCGACGGCAGCAATCGGGTCAAGGCGGTTGAGAGCAGGACTGGGTGGGTCGTCGCCCAGGGATCGCGCCAAGGCGATGTCAGCCAGAAGAGTGTCGACCGGGGCAACGCGATCGGCGGATCTGGCGTAGGTGTTCTGCAAGCGCAACGCCTGGCCGGCACGGTCGAACATCTCAGCTTCGGGCTGCATGCGAGTCGCCAGCGGCTCGGGGTGCTGATACTGCACGATCAAGTTGCCAGACTCATCAGTTTCCGGATGAAAATTCTCCGGACTGAACGTCGCCGCCCATCCCCGTACTGAGGTGAGCATCCGATCAGCATCCGCACCGCCCTGGGAGTCAGCAACCAGTTCCTCGGCACGACGGATGAGTTCCTCGCCTGTGGCCGCGAGCTCGTTCAGCCGGTTCTGATCACCGGAGAGGGTCGCTCGGATGGTGAGTTCGGCGGCGACGTCACGCAGATTGCTTCGACGGCGAGAGCGCCCCACAAGGTCAGGTTCGTCCGGGCCTTGTACGTGCAGCACTCCTTCACCAGCGACTCGCGCGAATTCCAGATGCCATACGTCTGGGTCCCGCATCCAAGGATCCAGCAGATCACCCGCCTGCTCCAGATGCCGCACAAGGAACCCGACCACGAGGCCAGGCATGGCCAGGTTGTTGCAGTCACGCAACAGCAACTGCATAACCCGAGCCATCGGAATATCAGCGATGGCCACAAGCTGGTCCGCGAGGCGCTCAACCGCGAGCAGCGCACTCATGCACGGGTACGGGCCGACCGACGACCCTCGATACCAGGCCCATACGTGTTCGTCCCCGACGCAGTGCCTGACACCGACCCCCGGCAGATCCAGATCCACGCCGGTCAGCTCATCTTCGGGAATCTGAACGTGGCTATCGCGGTCTCCGACCCGGATGGCCGCCGCATGGTCGAGCATCCGATTGATCAACGCCAGCGTCGGCACGGTGCGGGCCTTCAGCAGCTGCCAGAAGGGGCCGTGGTACCAACCTGCCATCCGTTCAGTGATGCCTCCACGAGCACGGTGGTGCCGGATGCCATCATCAAACGGGTACGAACGAAACCCGCCGTATTTAGCCGCCTCGGAGTCGTATCGTTCGATGTAATAGGACTCAGCAAAGACCAAGAGCAGATCCGGCTGATGCCTAGCCATGCCCGTCACGGGCCAGAAATTCTCCACGACAGGGTCGAGGCGTGCACCACCGTCGTCAGCAATTCCCCTGAGGAACGCCTCGGCCCGTCCGTCGAGATCTGGGCCAAGCAGTGCCAATGCTTCCACGGCAAATTCGTCCCAATGCTCTGGCTCGGCCGCGAGGATGCGGTCCCTCACCGTCTGCCGAATTGGGATGGATACACCCACCTCAGCTCTCACCAGTCCGCGCAGCCAGGCCAGCACCAGTTCGCGGATGGCGCGACTCATGTCATAGGTAGCCCGGGAACTGCCGTCGGAGTCGGCATCGTGTTCGCGGCAGAAGGTCAACTCGACCAGCGGCGCAAGCACCACCGGGTCGCCGACGTCATGGGACGCGTAGCGCTGCATGGCCAACCGAATCGTTGTACGCAATCCGGCTTGCCGGTCCTTCTGCAACTCGGGCCATGCCCGGCCGAGGACCTCGCCGGCTGTACCGAGGGTGAGCACTGCCTCCCACGGCACATCCGACCACCGCTCGCCGTGGTCAACCGCGATCTGATCAAAGACGGCACGCAGGTGTGCAAGCGACCGCCTGACGTCAGCAGTAGTGAGTAGCTGGGCCTGGCATGCGACACGTGCGGCACGTAGCGCCCAGCGCGGCGCATCGGCAGCTGAGAGGAGATCGAAGCCGTCCGTGACGAGCAGCCGCACCATTGCCATGTCTCGCACGAGATCGCTGGCAAATCGATCGGACGGGTTCCAGGCGCTGGTCGCGTTCAGCGGCGCCAGCAAACCGTCGGAACGCAGGGAAGGCAACGCGGTTGAATCAGGTGGCGCAGAGTTCTCGTGCGGAAGCAGCTGACGCCTGGCCAGTGCACGAAGAGATTGATCACGAGCGTCAGGGGAGGGCCCTCCTGCCACCACCATCTCTCCGCGGCGCACCAAGTGCCCCCAGACGGCAGCGAACAGGTCGGCCTCCGACGCCACTCCTTGAGGGGCCGCCACGCTCGGACCTGCACGCAGCAACATGTCAACCAGACCTGGCCTGCCCAGCAACCACTGCGCCCGTTCGTCACTGGCCCACCGCTGCAGTTGCGGAAAGACCTCAACCAACTGCGTGATCTCAACCGAGGTCAGCCGAGGGACCTCATGCTCACGAACGAGGTTCTCGATGACCTCGCCGTGCCGCTCCACACCTTCCGCTGCCTGCATGAGGACATCACGTGCGGCTCCGGAACCATCAGTGCGGGTTACCGCCACCACGCCAAGCCCGGCGGTCATGGCCGCCCGTGCAAGGTCGGAGAGCAACCGGGCACGGCCTTCCAGCACCGACTCCGCGCCATCAACGACCAGAAGGCGCCCCGTACCGACCGCCGAGGCACCGAGCACCACTGCGAGGCGGGCACCGAGCAGCGTCTCGAATTCCACCAGGGTCGCGGGAATCTCTCGCAGGTTCAGCACTGTGACTGCGACCCCGTCGGCTCGCAGCTGGCCGGCGATACGCAAGGCCAGAGCCGACTTGCCAGCATCAGGCTCACCGTGAACGATCAGTGCGGTCGCCTGCGATGCGACCGCTCTTGCTTCGGCAGCCAGGGCGCTTCCGGCCTCGACGCGCTCCAACTCAAGGTTCTCGCCAGCGCCGGTCAACCGGAACCGTACGAGATTCTCAGCCGTCTCCGACAAGGCGTCGAGGACACGCCACGCTGCGGGGTAGGACGGGGAGCGGTCAAGAGCCGCAGCCCCGGAAAGCTGCCTTCGCAGCATGCTCTCGGTGGCAGTGGCCGCTGCCGGGGCGTACCCCTGAGAGAGCCTGCCCAGCGCTTCGAACAGTGCGTCGGCACCCTCTACGGAGGAGTCGGGAACGATACCCCGCAGACGCCCCACGACCGCTGTGCGGTCGGACTCGTCGACTCCCTCCAGCCTCAGCTCCCACAACCAGAGCACGTGCAGGACTCGCCAGGTCAGCTCCGCGTCAGGTGTCTCGGTACGTACCTTCGGGCTGGCAGCCGCCTTAGCGATCAACGAATCCAGATGAGTCAATCGCGTGCGAACAGCGTTGCTCGTACGTCCCGCCTGTTCTACGGCTGCGCGGAACGACTCCTCATCGGGCTGCCCATGAGCGATCACAGCCAGCTCACGCACCTGTTGTACGGCCGGATTGGGACTGGCCACTGCAACTGCCAGGCGCCAGCGTCCCGTACTAGCCTCGTCCCAATGGTCGGTAACAACCCGCAGGTAGGACACAAGTAGGTCCGCTGTGGAATCGTCGCTGGTTACGAAGCTCGGGGCCCTACGCACTCCGATCGACAACCGCCGCTGCGCTCCGTCGGCTGTGTTGCCGACGACGATCAGGTCGTCTACGGCACTGAAATGACTGTCCTGAAAGCGCACTTCCACCGGCGTCACTTCGTCGCCCAAAGCCGGCACTGGATCGCCTAGGAGAAGGTGAGCCAGTAGCACAGCACCGAAACGGTGCTCCAAGACCGTGCCACCGCCACCAGTCGAGTACGGGCTGGCCACCTGTTCCACTCCGTCGCGCCCCACCATCTCTGCATCATATGGCGCACCACCCCATCGCAGGCGGGTACGGCGATAGCACGTGGTCCCCCCTTCGGCCGGCTGTCACACCGCCGTGGAGATGTCGCCCTCTCAAGGTTGGAGTACGGCTGGTCACACGCCCGGATGCGTGCGCGGACGGAGCGGCATCCGACGTCAGCAGGCAAGGCCGGGGGTGCTGACCTGCACGGACAGCACCACCCGGCACGGAAAATCACTCCCGATCACGGACCCGATCCCACTGGAGCTGCTGGAGAACCGCGTCCGCTCGGATCGGGCACGCGTCCGGCTGACGAAATTCAGCCAACACCTCGAACCGCACTCCACGGTGCCGGCCGTACGAGACTTCCACGATCGTCTCCGAGCCCTCCCCTCCGCTGATTGACGGACCTGGTCGATCGCCTGGCGTTTCCTTCAGTCGCGAACGTGTCGGATTTGAGCGGTCCGTCGCTTGCCTGATCCGTCTTCGTACTCGACCGTGGAGTCGGCCATGCGCCACAGCAGGGCAGCGGCAAGGGGCGAGGACGGGCTGAGCACCTCGCCCTCCACCATCGCCGGGCTCTGAGAAGTGATCTCGTACTCCTCGACGTCTGTGGACCCGCCGAAGGTCAGGCCGATCAGACGACCGGGGGCGACCATCTTTCCGCCAGTCGCGCCGGGAGCGGGGGGCACTGCCTTGAGGAAGGTCTCCAGGAAGGCTGCGCGCTCCTTGAGCTGTGCACAGCGCTTCTCCCAATGGCGTCGGTTGTCAGCGCGCACCCGGTAATCGGTGGCGGGGTCCACAGGCTCCGGCTGCTGCAGATACTCGCGGATCTGGGACAGTTCGTTCTCGACACGGCGACGGGAAGTCTCGGCCAATGCCGATACCGGATACCGGGGGGCAGGAGTGGCTTCGTCGCGTCGCGGGGCCGGCACGGTGCCGCTCCGCCGCGCGGAGGCAGGGGAGGCAGCGGTCCGTGCTCCATTACCCCGAACCGCAGAAGGCCGCTGTGCGGACCCGCTCCGCGATTCGACTCGCGGCGACGGTGCTTCCGCGTCCGCTCTGCCGCCCGCAATCACACGCGGGGTACTGGGGGCCGTCCTGACGAGAGCCACCGCGCGATCGACCGCAGCACGGAGCCGGGCTTCGGCTCCGGACCGGTCGCGGTACCAGTCGGTGCCCCAGATCCGGTGCAGCTCCCAGCCGAGTCCTCGCAGCACTCCTTCGCGCAGGCGGTCACGGTCGCGTGCCGCCTTCGAGGAGTGGTACATGGCACCGTCGCACTCCACGCCCAACGCGTACAGGCCCGGTCGGTCCGGATGCCGGACGCCCAGGTCGATGCGGTAGCCCGCGACGCCGACCTGAGGCTGTACGTCATAACCCCAGTTGCGGAGCACCGCCAGTACGGATTCCTCGAACGGGCTTTCCGGCTGGGCGTCCGGGTCCACCGCCTCCTGGGAGAGCACGGACGGCCCGCTCTGTGCGTACCTCAGATAGCGGCTGAAGTGCCGGAAACTCTTGCTACCGGTGTCTCCTACCTCACCCGGTTCGAACGAGGCCACGACCTCCACACGGTAGCGCGCTCGGGTCACGGCGACGTTCAGTCGGCGCCAGCCATCGGCTTTGTTCATCGGACCGAAGTTCTTCGAGAACTTGCCCTGGGCGTCAGGGCCGTAACCGACGGAAAGGATCATGACATCCCGCTCGTCGCCCTGCACGCTCTCCAGGTTCTTCACGAAGAATCCGTTCAGCCGGTCCTCGGAGAAGCACTCGTCGAGATCCGGGCGGCTCTGCCGGGCCGCGTCCACAGCGTCCTGGATCGCGACGGCCTGCGACTGGGACAGCGCGACGACGCCCAGCGACCGGCCCTTGCGCGTACCGAAGTGGTGGATGACCCGGCGGGCCACCGCTTCGGCCTCCCCGGGGTTGTTCCGGGCGGCTGCCCCCGATCGGTAGACGCCCTCCGTGGCACGGTAGAAGGCGACGCCGACATCCTCACCCTCAGCATGAGCGCCCGGGAAGGTCGTCATCGACTCGTCGTAGAACTCCCGGTTGCTGAAGGCGATCAGGTCCTCGTGACGGCTGCGGTAGTGCCAGCGCAGGGACAGACTTTCCAGCAGTCCGCTCGCCTTGCAGAGGTCCAGCACGGAAGCGAACCTATCCGGGGCCTCTTCGTCCTCGAGGTCCTCCTCATCGTCGTCAGCAGAGGAGAAGAACGCGGTGGGCGGAAGCTGCTTCTGGTCGCCAGCGACGATCAGTGCCCTTCCGCGATAGACACAGTTGATGGCGTCCTGCGGCAGGACCTGCGATGCCTCATCGAAGATCACCACGTCGAAGACTAGGTCGGACGGCAGGAAGCGGCTCACGGTGAGCGGACTCATCATGAAGCATGGCTTGACCCGTGACACCGTGTCCCTGGCGGCCTCCAGCAGCTCCCGCACGGGCTTGTGTCGACTCTTCTTCTCGCCCTCGCGCTTGAGCAGCGCCGCACCCGGCGTGCTCGTACTCCGCGGGCGGCGGCCATCACACGCTTGGACGACGCGCAGACGGGCATGGTCAGCCAGTCTCGCGTCCAACTTCCGGAAGCCGACCACGAGATCGTCACGGTCAGCGGACCGGGAGGTGGCCAGCCGCCGGTCGTCGGCCAGTTGAACATCCGCCCAGGCGCGGAGCACCGCACGTTCGACCACGTCTGGGAAGTCTGCCGGAGTGACCCCACGGCGCACCGCCCGGTCCACCAGGTCTCCAAGGCCCAGGTCGTCGAGGGAGCTGCGTCCGATGTCGTAAGCGCGCCACTCGTCAGGACCGCCTCGGTCGCTGTCCAGAACGGCCAGCGCCTTTACGGCCGCGTCCTGGCCATCGACGAACGACTGACGCAGCTGCTCAGCGCGTTCCGGACGGAACAGATTCGCCAGTGCCTCTGAGGCACGTGACCACGCGTCCGCAGCGGCTTCCAGTTCCGTGTCGGATTCCGCCCGGTAGAAGATCTCTGCGGCGGACGCGCTCAGGAGAGTCTTCTGCTGAAGCCCGCACGACTCACGCAGAGCGGCGATCCAGTCCAGGCCGGCGGTCAGGTCGGGCACCTTGGTGCTCCTGGCCGCGTAGAGGTCACCCAGGAGTTCTCGGTCCGCTTCTTCCTTCGACTGGAACTCCGATACGGCGGCACGCGTCGCCTGTACGGTACGGACTGCCGCGCGTGCGGAGGCGAGAGTCCAGGTGCCGGGCGCCGCGACCGCGCCTCCGTCCGCGGCAGCCGTCTGCTCCACGATCCGCATCAAGCGCTCCGCAGTTCGCAGCGGCGCTACATGCGCGCGACTCCACTGCGCGGCGGCACGGAGACTTCCCGGTTCCAACTCGTACGACGGCCCAGGCATGGGCGGCAGCACGAGAGAGTCCCGCCATTCGGTCAGCCGGGCGGCAGCCTGCTCCGCAGTGTTCCTCGCGGCAGCACGCGGCTGTCCCCCAGAAGCCACCTCGCGTGCCAACGCGTCCTGGTTGATCACCCGGGGAGCAAGCGCCAGGATTTCATCGGCCCGTGCTACGAGGGATTCCAGGCCATCGAAGTCAGTGTCCTCGCCCCGCCAGTGCTTGCCAAGGGCCGCTGCGTGGTGGCCGACCTCAGCTTGCAGGGTCCGTGCCGCCTGCTGCCAGGCCACCGCCGCCGGCAGCGTGGCCAGCACCTCCTTGGTGCACTTGCCGCCGTCGGGGAGGAGTGACCTCACCAACCGCCGGTCGGCTCGACACGCTGCTGTCAGCCTGGCAGTGATGGACCGGTGCACCGTGGCGAACCGGTGCGCCACGTCTTCGAGGGAGTCTTCCTGCAATACCCGGTCCGTGAAGATCCCTTCGGCCTTCTTCCGCGCCGCACTCAGGCGGTCCACGGCTTCGCGCAGGACCTGTGTGGCGGTCCTCGCACCAGCCGCGCCCTCTCGGGTGAGCCATGCCGCCAGCGGCTTGGCATCGTCGGAGTCCCCCGCCAGGTCGGCGAGGCGGCCCAGACGAAGGGCTTCGTCGCAGGTCTCGGGGGCCGGCAGGCCGTACATCGCGGCAACCGCCGCCAGCGACTTGACTGCCTCGTCGAGTGCTGTGGCGTCGGCTTCGAGCCGATCCCCGAGCTCGCGCGCGGCATCAGCGGTGAGCGCACTGATATCGATGGCCGGGGGCAGCAGAGTCGCGAGAGCGGTCTCCTCAGGGCTCGGCGTGGCGTCCACTTCGGCCGACAGCTGGTCCCATGCCCTGCCGAGTGTCCGCTCCGCCGACCGCTCGGCGTCGATGACCGCGTCCAGGCAGCGTCGGAAGTCTGCTACCGCTGTGGTCAGACCGTGGTACTCGGCGGTCAGCCACAGGAACGGCAGAGTCGGCCGCGCACCGGCGATCTGGAGAAGAGCGGTCAGCCGGGATGCGTCCCGAACTCCCTGCCAGCCGAGTTCGGCGAGGAGATCCGCGTGCGGCATCAACCTCGTCTCCAGCTCGACGAGGGTCTCGGTGGCGAGGTCGAGCGCCTGCAGCGGGTCTCCGGTGGCTGTCAGCCCATACCAGGAGAACGCGGTGCCTTCCGCAGCCGGCCGCCACGACCTGCTGACCTGGCGTGCCGCCACCGTCGCCTGGCCCAGTCGCTCGGCACTGAGCTCCGCCGCGTCAAAGGCGGGGGCCGGGGGCAGCGGGTGGGAATCGTCGAGAAGGGAGATCCGTCCCAGGACATCGTGCAGGCTCGCGTCGAGACCGGGCCGAATCTCATTCATCGCCGCCGCGTATCCGGAAAGTTCCTTGCGCAGTTGGCGAGCGCGGTTGAGGTCCGCCTGGGCGCTGCCGGGTGAGGTACGGCGGGGCGCCTGCAATGCCTGGCCGAGTTCCTGCGCCACTTGCTTCCGGCCCATGTTGTTGCTGTGCAACGCCAGGACGTAGTCGTCGAGACCGAGATCACCGAGCCGGTTGCGGACTACGTCGAGTGCTGCCGCCTTCTCGCTGACGAACAGCACGGTGCGGCCCTGCTCCAGCAGGCCCGCGATCATGTTGGTGATCGTCTGGCTCTTGCCGGTGCCGGGCGGTCCATCCATCACGAAGCTGCGGCCTTCGAGCGCGGCGGCGACGCACTGCCGTTGGGAGGAGTCCGCGTCGAGCACCAAAGGGGCGTTCTCGGGCGGCTGGACCTCGTCGATGCGATCCGTGTCGACGGGGTCGAAGGCAAAGGTTCCGGACGCAATGCCGGAGTCGGCGCCGAGCCCGATGGCTCGCACGAGGGCGCTGGCCTGCACACGGTCGGCATTGTCCAGGAGGTCCCGATACATGACCTCCTTGCTGGAGTTGAACGTGTCCAGCACGACCCGGTTGGTGACCTTCCAACCGCGCACGTCGGCCACCGCGTGCCGTACCCGCGCAAGCAGCTCCGGAATGTCACGGTGGTCCACCTGGTCGACACGCGGCCATTCGATGCCCAACTCGCCCATCTTGATGGCAAGGGCTGGGTTGAGGGATGGCTCCTCATCCGTATTGATCTTCAGGACGTACGAGTCCCCACGGCGCCGTTCCAGGACGACCGGCACTATCACCAAGGGTGAGCTGAAGCTCTTCTCGGCGGACGTGGCCGGCGTCCAGTCAAGGAAGCCCACGCCGACATGGAGAACCCACAGGCCGTAGTCGTTGAACTTCTCCCGCGCGACCAAAGCCAGGCGCCGCAGGTGCCGGACCTGCTCGACCTGGGTGGTCTTGGAGGTCTTGAGCTGCACACCAGGTCGGCCGCCTCCGACTCCTGCCCGGGACGCGGGGGTGTCGATCCCCCTCGCACCGGCGATGGAACCCGCCGGATTCGCCGCGATGGCCGGCGCCGAACCTGTGGTCTCGTCATCAGACTTCTCGTCGCGCACGACAGAGAAGGTGCAGCCACGGGATAGCCCTTCCAGGACGCCGGCGAGCCCGGGCTCGACCAGATCCATGCCCGCGGACGAAGAGCGGCGCTGATAGTTGAGCAGCCGGTTACGGAGGCTCAAGTCAATGAGTGAGTCCCGCCATGAGGCAAGCAGCTTGTCCAGCCGAGCGCGGTCCGCGGAAGGCAGCGAGCCTTGACGGGGCATACAGCGCAGCTCCCTCACTGATGAAGATGCCGTGAAGGCACTAGACGAAATGGGTGAAGCATAGCGGCGCGCCGCCACGACGTCTGGGGGACAACTCCAGACGCAGCTCCCATGTCAGGGCGCATCAGGGCGAAGAAACAGCCCCCTTCGTACAGGGAGGAGAAAAGTTGTTCAAGTGCGTCCTTCGCTCCCAAGACCGCCTGCGGCCATCGCCGAGACGAGCGGAAGAACCGGCCTCGACCTGCGATCACGCATCTCAAGCGGAGGGTTCGTGCGTGCGCGATGCGTGAGCGGACGGGCCAGCACCAGGCGTCACGCGCAGGATCAGGCACCGTGCCACGCGGCGCTGATCAGGCAGAACAGCACCGCGTGGCACGGTCTGGAACCGCCCGGCACGGATTCGATCCCACTCCTAAAGCGGGTGTCGCAGGTTCGAATCCTGCCGGGGGCACCATGCCAAAGGCCACACCTGAACGTTCGGGTGTGGCCTTTGGCGTCTGCGGCCGACTTCTACGGCAGAGGTCGGGAGCGAGGGTGGCGGATCGTCTCCGGTTCAGCTGGGAGCTGGTCGGCAGTGGGGGCGCCGCGTGCCGGATCGCCGAGGGTGTTTCGGAGCGCCGGGCCCAGGTCGGCTACTGCACGGACGCCCTGGCCGACCTGCTGTATGCCGTGACGGGGCTCTACGGGGACCCGCCCGGGGAGCGCGTCTGGTTCGACCGCGAACCCATGGAGACGAGGTGGCTGCTCCGGCGGCGGGGAGCGGATGTGGCCGGGTACCGGGAGATGTGGATGCGGCACCCGTTTCCGGTCGCCGCTCTTCAGGACCTGCGGAGACCGCACCGGCGAGGCGAGGACTGCCGGCACGAGTGCTGCCGGAGCGACCCCGGGGGCTGAGTGTCGCGGGTTCGAATCCTGCCGGGGCGCGGGGCACAGAGGAGCGGAAGGGCACCTGCCGATGTCGGTGGGTGCCCTTCGGCGTGGGGGGACGGTGTCGGCGGGGCGGGGGCCGGCCGGGTGCGGTGGGGGACTGCGGGGGATCACACGAGGGGACATGGGGGATCAAATCGGGACAAGTGGGTGGGGGTGAATTAGATTCCGGAGGGGGGAGGGGCGGGGGTCGTCGCGGGGCTTGGCGGAGTACGAGGTGGCGCATGGCCGAGGTGGACGCTGGTGTCGAGGCGAAGGCGGGTGGGGCACCGCCGGCGGCGAAGCTGACGCTGCTGACGCTGACCGCGATGGTGGTCGGGTCGATGGTGGGGGCGGGGGTGTTCTCGCTCCCGCGCCGGTTCGCGCAGGAGACCGGGGTCGCGGGGGCGCTGATCGCGTGGGCGGTCGCGGGTGTGGGCATGCTGATGCTCGCGTTCGTGTTCCAGACGCTGGCGGTGCGCAGACCGGACCTGGACGCGGGTGTCTACGCGTACGCGAAGGCGGGGTTCGGGGAGTACCTGGGCTTCTTCTCGGCCTTCGGGTACTGGGCGAGCGCCTGCGTGGGGAACGTGACCTACTGGGTGCTGATCATGTCGACCATCGGGGCGGTCGCCCCGGCGCTGGGCGACGGGGACACGGCGCTCGCCATCGTGCTGTCGTCGGTGGGGCTGTGGGGGTTCTTCCTGCTGATCCGGCGGGGGGTCAAGGAGGCGGCGGCGATCAACCGGATCGTGACGGTCGCCAAGCTCGTCCCCATCCTGGTCTTCATCGTCCTGGCGCTGTTCTACTTCGACCCGTCGGTGTTCGCGGACAACTTCGGCGGCGCCGACTACGCGGGCTCCCTGTTCAACCAGGTGCGCGGGACGATGCTCGCCACCGTGTTCGTCTTCCTGGGCGTGGAGGGCGCGAGCGTGTACTCGCGGCACGCGAAGCGGCGGGAGGACGTCGGGCGGGCGACGGTGCTGGGCTTCCTGAGCGTCTTCGCGATCTTCGCGTCGGTGACGATCGTGTCGTACGGGATCCTGCCGATGAGCGAGATCGCCGAGCTCCGGCAGCCGTCGATGGCGGGTGTCCTGGAGGCGGCCGTCGGCACCTGGGGCAAGGCGTTCGTCAGCGTCGGTCTGATCATCTCGGTCCTGGGCGCCTACCTCGCCTGGACGCTGATGGCGGCCGAGGTGCTGTTCGTCGCGGCCAAGGACAAGGACATGCCCCGGTTCCTGGGGCGCTCCAGCGGCGACGACGTGCCCGTCCCGGCACTGCTGCTGACGACCTCGCTCAGCCAGGTCATCCTGGTCGTCACGGCCTTCTCCGACGACGCGTTCAACTTCGCGCTCGACCTGACGAGCGCGCTGAGCCTCATCCCCTTCCTGCTGGCCGCGGGCTTCGCGGTGAAGATCGCGCTGCGCCCGCGGGCGGAGGGGGCGGTGGGGCGGAGCACCCGGGGCGAGCTGGTCGTCGCCGTCGTCGCCACCCTCTACACGGCCTTCCTGCTCTACGCGGCCGGCCTGAAGTTCGTCCTCGTCTCCTTCATCCTCTACGCCCCCGCCACCTTCCTGTTCGTCAAGGCCCGGCGCGAGCAGAACCGGCGCCTCTTCTCACCGGGCGAGGCCGTCCTCTGCGCGGTCTCCGTCGCCGGCGCGACGGTCGGGGTGGTCGCGCTCGCGTTGGGCTGGATCGAGCTGTGACCTCACGCCCGGCAGACCCGGCAGGCCCGGCCGATGGCCCGGCAGGCCCGGCCGGTGGCCGGCATTCCGCCGAACCGTTCCCCCTCCAGGAAAGGCAGCAGCACGATGACTTCTGACACCTCGACGGGCGCGCCCGTGCTCGGCGTCCACTCCGAGGTCGGACGCCTCCGGAAGGTCCTGGTCTGCGCCCCCGGTCTCGCGCACCGGCGACTGACCCCGACCAACTCCGACGACCTGCTGTTCGACGACGTGATGTGGGTGGAGAACGCGCAGCGGGACCACGCGGACTTCGTCGGCGAGCTGACGCGGCGCGGGGTGGAGGTGGTCGAGCTGCACCGGCTGCTCGCGGACACGATGGCGATCCCCGCGGCCAGGACCTGGCTCCTCGACCGGAAGATCGTCCCCAACGAGGTCGGCCTCGGACTCGTCGACGACACCCGGGCGTTCCTGGAGTCGCTGACCCCGCGCGAGCTGGCGGAGTTCCTCATCGGCGGACTGTCCACGGCGGACCTGCCGGACGAGTTCCGCTCCGGGTACGTGGCGCTGGCCCGGGAGGGCGTGGGCGCGCGCGAGTACCTCATGCCGCCGCTGCCGAACACGCTGTACACCCGTGACACGACCTGCTGGCTCTACGGCGGGGTGACCCTGAACCCGCTGTACTGGCCCGCCCGGCACGGCGAGACCCTCCTCATGAAGGCCGTCTACACCTTCCATCCCGACTTCAAGGACGCGACGGTCTGGTGGGGCGATCCCGAACAGGACTGGGGCCAGGCGGCGTTCGAGGGCGGCGACATCATGCCCGTCGGGAACGGCGTCGTCCTGATGGGGATGAGCGAGCGCACGTCGCGTCAGGCCATCACGCAGGTCGCCGCCGCGCTGTTCGGGAACGGCGCGGCCCAGCACGTGATCGTGGCCGGTATGCCGAAGCTGCGCTCGGCCATGCACCTGGACACCGTCTTCACCTTCGCCGACCGCGACATCGTCACGCTCTATCCGACGATCATGGACGCCGTCCACACCTTCTCGCTGCGGCCGTCCGACAAGGCCCCGGGGGTGGAGATCGTCGACGAGGGCACCACCCCGTTCGTCGACGTCGTCGCCAAGGGGCTCGGGCTGCCGGGACTGCGGGTGATCGAGACCGGCGGGGACGTCTACGCCTCCGAGCGCCAGCAGTGGGACAGCGGCAACAACGCCGTCGCCGTCGAACCCGGCGTGGTCTTCACGTACGACCGCAACACGCAGACCAACGCCCTGCTGCGCAAGGCGGGCGTGGAGGTCGTCACCATCGTCGGCGCCGAACTCGGCCGGGGGCGCGGTGGCGGCCACTGCATGACGTGCCCGCTGATCCGGGACGCGGTCGACTTCTGAGATCCGCAAGCCGGCACGGATCCGCGGGCCGGCGAAGTCCCGCGCACCGGCGAAGGCCGCCGCCCCCCTCCGTCGCGTACGGAGGGGGGCGGCGGCCTTCGTCCCTGTTCCGGTCGTACGGCCCCGGTGTCAGGCCCGCGGCTCCGGGCCGGCGAGCTGTTCGGCGAGTTCGCGCTCGCTGTCCTCCGGGAGGGAGGTCTTGAGGACGGTGCCGCCGAAGGGCTCCATGGCCGCGGCGAACCGGGCGTCGGTGACCTCGGAGGCCATGATCACGACGGCGGCGGAGCCGGGCTCCAGGAGGTCGCTGACCTTCTTGCGGAAGCCGTTGTCGACGCCCATCTGGTTGAGCTTGCCGATGAGGCCGCCGAGGGCCGCGCCCACGACGCCCATGGCCGGGGTGAGGATGAGCATCCCGAAGACCATGCCCCAGAGGGCGCCGGCCGTCGCCGACAGGGCGATCTCCTCGGACTTCGCGGGGGTGTCCACATGGGTCTCGCCGTCCTCGTCGACCTTGACGACGGCGAGGCCGGTGAGGGTGACGACGTGGTCGTCACGGAGCTTCTGGACCGCCTTGAAGGCCTTGGTCGCGGCGGCGTGGTCGTCGTAGCCGATGACGATGAGTTCGGACATGTGGGTGATCCCCTCTGGGTTTCGGTACCTCTGGGTCTCCGGGCTTCGGTACCTCTGGGTCTCCGGGCTTCGGTACCTCCGGGTCTTGGTACCTCTGGGTCTCCGGGCTTCGGTACCTCTGGGTCTCAGTACCTCTGGGCCTTGGTGAGCCTCGGCGTCAGCACCGGTTCGGCCGGCTCGCGGCTGATGACCAGGGGCTGGGCGCTGTCGCCGGGCGGGAGGTCCTCCGCCCCGGTGAACTGGGTCTCGACGACCTTGCCGGAGGGGTCGAGGAAGTCGACCTGGACGGCGTAGGAGGCCTTCGCGTCCGTCTTGTTGGTGATGCTGACGACGACGGCGAGCAGGCCGCCGGCGTCCGCCCGGGGCGTGCCGGTCATGGTGACCTCGCCGAGGGCGTTCCCCCGGCCCTCGACGCCCTTCAGGGCGTCCTGGGCGGCCTGGCGGGAGCGTTCGACCTCGGCGCCGATCGACGCCTTGCGCTCGGCCTCCCGGGCGGAGGCCGACGCTGCGGCGGAGGCCGCGGACGCCTGGGCGGAGGCGATGCGCGACTCCGCCGCCGAGGCGACGTTGGAAGGGGGCTCGCCCGAGAACCCCGCGGTGTCCGGTGCCGTGGGGCGGTCGCTGAAGGTCGGGGTGGCGGTGCTGTCGCCGCCGCCGTCGCAGGCCGCGAGGGTGGCCGCGCCGAGCGTGATGAGGACGACGGTCAGGGCGGCGCCCGCCGCCCTGACCGTGATCGGCCGTCTCCAGTGGGGTTCCGAAGCGTGCACGCCGGGTTCCTCCGGTGTCGTGTGGGGGCGGGGGTGCCGTGGGGGGAGATCGAGGGGGCGGGGCTGCGGGTGGGGCGGGACTATGGGGGCCCCGTGAGTTGCTCGGCCAGCTCCTTCTCGTCCTGGTCGCTGAGCGAGGTCTTCAGGAGCGTGCCGCCGTGCTGCTGCATGGCGGCGGTGAACTTGTCCTCGGTGACCTTCGACGCCATGAGGACGACGGCGGCGGAGCCCGGCCTGAGCAGGTCGCCGACCTGCTCGCGGAACCGGTCGTCCACCCCGGACTTGGCGAGCTTGCCGACCAGGCCGCCGAGGGCTGCGCCGGTCAGGAGCCCGACGCCGGGCAGCAGGAAGAGGATGCCGAAGATCGCCCCCCACAGTGCTCCGGTGGTGGCGGTGGCGCCGACGACGCGGCTGGACGTGTCGACGTGGGTGCGGCCCTCGGTGTCGACGGAGACGACCGCGAGGCCGTTCAGGCGCACGACCTGGTCGCGCTGGAGCTCCTGCACCGTGCCGAAGGCCTGCTCGGCCCGGTCGAGGTCGTCGTAACCGATGACGATGAGCTCGGACATCCCTGTCCACCTCCCGGGGGCGCCGCGGGGCGCCAAGGTCCACGATTCGTCATCCTCGTCCGGAATGTCCGCGTTCGCGACTCGGTGGACCCGCCGGGGTCCCCGTCCGCTCGGCACGAGCCCGGCCCGATCGACAGGACAGCCCCTGGCATCGGAGCGTGATCACGTACGGGGGCCGGGGGGAACGGCGACGACGACAGGCGCGGCGGTCCCGCTGCCGTTCGTGGACGAGCACACCGTGACGGCGGACACCGGAGCCGAGGAGCTGTGGCGACGGCTCGTCACGCGACTGGACCACTCGCTGTCCGGCGCGGGCGGGGCCCGGTACGTCCGGCTGGTGGGCGGCGATCCGCGGGAGGTGGCGGATGCCGGCCGGCTATCGGGAAGCTTGAGGCAGCCGTGCGCCGGGGGTCGGCCATGCCCAGGGGGTGGGCCGTGACCCGGGGTCAGCCGTGACGGAGGGTCGGTTGCGCCCCGGGGTCAGCCGTGTCCCGGGGGTCGGTTACGCCTCCTGGCGGTCGGCCGTGGCCCGAGGGTCGGTTACACCTCCTGGGCGGTCGGCCGCGGCCCGAGGGTCGGTTACACCTCCTGGGCGGTCGGCCGCGGCCCGAGGGTCGGTTACACCTCCTGGGCGGTCGGCCGCGGCCCGGGGGTCGGTTACGCCTCCTGGGCGGTCGGCCGCGGCCCCCGGCGGTCAGCGCAGTTCCTCCGGGCAGGGGGTGCCGCGGGAGAGCTTGTAGGGGGCGGCGAGGCGGTAGACGCCGGCCTTGGGGGCGATGAGGGTGGTCCATTCGTCGCCCTCGACGTCGGCCTCGGTCTTGAAGAGGCAGCCGTTCTCGTTGGCGAAGACCTTGGGGAGCTCCGTGTCGGACTCCTCGCGGGCGAGCTTGGAGGCCTCGGTCTCCTGGGGGGCCTCGACCTTGTGGCCCTGGTCGTCGAGGAGGGCGAGCCAGGGGGAGTGGGGGACGCGGATGAGGACGCGGCCCGGGCGGTCGACGCGGATGACGACCTCGTTCTCCTGGGCGCTGAGCACCTGGGCGGGCGGGTCCGCCAGCGGGGTCGGGTTCTCGACCTCGTAGAGGCGCCAGTTCGCGTCGGACCACACCTGGTGCAGGTACGTGAGGCCGCCCTCGACGAGCTCCGCCTCGCGTTCGGCGCCCGAGTCGGGGGCGCCGGTGGGCAGGACGACGTAGTGGACGGCCCAGCGGTCGAGCCACTCCTGGTAGTTCACGGCGTTGAGGGTGTCGTCGTAGAAGAGCGGGTTGCGCTCCATGTCGGCCTGGCGGTTCCAGCCCCGGGCGAGGTTGATGTACGGGCTGAGGGCGGAGGACTCGCGGTGACTGGAGGCCGGCACGACCTCGACGCGCGCCTTGCGGGCGTCGCGCACCTGGAGCTGGTTGACCAGCGGGGCGAGCTCGCGCGCCCAGGACGCGTCGGGGGCGGTGCGGATGACGTCGTCGACGCCCTTGAAGCCGATCCAGAAGTTCAGCCCGGCGAAGGCGAGCACGAGGGCGTACCAGCGGCGTGAGCGCGGTGCCGTGTACGGCAGGGCGGCGAGCAGCACGACACCGGCGAAGAGCATCGGCAGCCGCGAGATGTTCGAGCCGATCTGCGAGTCGATGAGCCAGGTGAGCAGCGTGCCGACCGTGTAGACGGCGGCGGCCGTGCGGACCGTGCGCCAGTCCGCCGGGACGAGCAGGAAGACGAGCACCCCGAAGAGCAGGGGCAGCGCGGTCGAACCGAAGGCCATCGGCTGCGTACCGGAGAAGGGGAACAGCCAGGAGGAGAGGGCGACCACGGCCACCGGGGCCAGGCCGAGGGCGTACGCGCCGGGGCGCCGCTTGTTGAGGAAGAGCGCCGCCGCCGCGATCCCGAGGAAGAGTCCGGCGACCGGGCTGCACGCGGTCGCGAGACCGGCGAGCGGCGCGGCGACCGCGGCCTTGGCCCAGCGTTTGCGGCGCCAGCGGTGGGGCCAGCAGAAGACGGCGGCGACCGCGCCGAGCGCGAACATCATGCCGAGGCCGAAGGTGACCCGCCCCGAGAGCGCGTTGCAGAGGAAGGCGAAGACGGCCGCGACCGAGCAGGCCAGCGGGTTGCGGACCGCCGGCACCCGGACCAGGATCAGCGCGGTCAGCGCGGCCGACAGCGTGCCGGCGACCATCATCGTGCTGCGGACGCCGAGCAGCGACATCAGGTACGGCGAGACGACGCTGTACGAGACGGGGTGCATCCCGCCGTACCAGGCCAGGTTGTACGCGGAGTCCGGATGTCGTCCGACGAACTCCGCCCACGCGTCCTGTGCGGCCAGGTCTCCCCCGCTGTTCGCGAAGACGTAGAACCACAGGACGTGGGTGAGGGCGGCGAGGCCGGTGGCCGCCATGACCGTGTAGCGGCGCTTGCGCCGCGGGCCGGGAGCCGGCGGCGGCGTCGAGGCGGATGCGGCGGCGGGAGCGGGAGCGGGCCGCTGGGTCGGGAGCACTATTCGCGGGAGCGAAGAGAGCCCGGTATCGGCGCCGGGGTGGGGGCGGGCGCCGGAGCGGGTGCCGCCGTCGGCGTCACGGGCGCCACGGGCTCCGGCGTCACCGGTGTCACGGGCTCCGGCGTCATCGGTGTCACGGGTTCCGACGCCATGGGTGTCACGGGTTCCGGCATCACCGGCATCGGCGTCGCGGGCGTCACCGGCATCGGCGTCGCGGGCGTCACCGGCATCGCGGGGGTCACGCGTCTCACGGTAGACGTCGGGGTCGGAGTCCGCGCGGTCGGCGCGTGTCGGCTCGGCGGTGGTCACTGCGGCCCTTTCCCGTGCTTCCCGTCTCGCTGCTCGCTTCGCGCGTGGGTCACGCGTGCGGCGTCTCGTCCCCCCGGAGACGCTAACAGCCGGGCGCCCCGGGAATCCGGGGCGCCCAGCCGATCAGGTGGTGCGCGTCAGCCCAGTCGCGTGAGCTTCTTGTCGAAGCCGGGCTCCACCAGGTCCGACCGGAGGGCGACCGGGGAGCTGACCTTGCCGGTGCCGGTGCCGATCGAGACCTGGCCGACGATGTCGCCCGCCTTGCCGGTGTGCGGGACGGCCTTGCCGCCGGCGGTGAGCTCCAGCTTCACCTGGAGGCCCGCCCAGCCGATCGCCTTGAGCTCCTTGGTGGCCACGACCTCGGTTCGGCCGCCGAGGCCGTCGTCGATGTAGCCGAGGACCTGGCCCTCCTTCACGACGGCGGCGGAGGTGACGTCCTTCTGGGCCGCCTGGATCAGCTTGAGGCTGTTGTCGATGGCGAGCTGCAGCTTGTCGTTGAGCAGCTTGGCGTCCTTCGCCCCCATGACGATGCCGAGGATGCGGCGGTTCTCGCCGTCCACGACCGTGTTCGCCGACCAGAGCAGGTTGCCGCCGGCGGGCGTGGAGGAGCCGGTCTTGATTCCGTTGACGCCGTCGTGGAGCAGGATGTTGTTGTTGTTCTCGATCCGGCCGGGGATGCCGTCGACCGTCATGTTCGGCATGTTCACGATCTCGCGGAACACGTCGAACTGCATGACCGCCTTCGCCAGCTTCAGCTGGTCCCCCGGGGTCGACATGGTGGTGTCGAGCAGACCGGACGGGTCGGTGTAGATCGACTGGGTCATGCCCAGGTCCTTGGCGGCGGCGTTCATCTTGTCGACGAACGCGGCCTCGGAACCGGCGTCCCAGCGGGCGAGCAGCCGGGCCACGTTGTTCGCGGAGGGGACCATCAGGAGCTCCAGGAGCTCGCGCTCCGTGTAGACCTGGTTCTCCTTCACCGCCGCCGTCGACTCGTGCGCCGCGCCCGCCTGCTCGGCGGCCTTCTTGTCGATCGTGATCTCGGGGCCGCCGGCCTTCCCCTTGATGGGGTGGTCGCGGAGGATCACGTACGCCGTCATCGTCTTCGTGACGCTGGCGATCGGGGCCGGCTTCTGCGGCCCGTACCGGCCCATGGAGCCGACGCCCTCGACCTCGATGGCGCCCTGGCCCTCGTGGGGCCACGGCAGGTCGAGCGCGCCGCCCTGGAAGGTGAAGGTCGGTGCGGCCGAAAGGGTCAGAACGGGCGGGGGCAGCGGCCTCACCATCTGCACGATCGCAAAGACGATCAGCAGGAGCAGGATCAGCGGCGTCCAGATCCGGACCCGTCGCATGGTCGTCCGCACCGCGGTCGGCGCCGGCGGCGGCGTGTTCGTCAGCTCCGCGAGCAGGTCGAGCGGCGGCAGCGGCGGCAGCGGCTGCTGCCGGGTCCGCTCCGGCTCCGCGAGCGCGGCGGGCGGCACGTCGGCCTGCTGCCGCGCGGGCGCGGGCGCCTTCGCCGACGCGGGTCCGGTGGCCTTCGCGGGTGCGGGTGCGGCAGCCTTCGCGGCGGGTGCCTGCGCCTCGGACGGCGTCGAAGGAGCCGCCGGGGCCTGCCGCGCCGCCCGCGTCTCCTCCGCCTTCCGCTCGGCGGGGATGTCCGGCCGCAGCGGCAGGAAGGTGCTGGTGCGCTCGCCGTCGGCGTCCGCCGCCAGGCCCGGCGGCAGCTTCAGCGCGGTCGTCGGCTGGTCGACGGCGGGCGCGGCCGGCGGACGGACCATCTTGAACATGGTCGTCGGCTGGTCGACAGGGCTGTCGGGGGTGTCGGGGGTGGAGGCCGAGGCGGGCGCGGGTGCGTCGTCGGCGGGTGCGTCGTCGGCGGGCGCGGACGGCGCTTCCGCCGCCGGCTCGGCCACCGGCTCGCTCGCGGGCGCGGTCGACGGCTCGCTCGCGGAGGCGGTCGCCGAGGCGTTCACCGGCTCCTCGGCGGCCTTCGCGGCGGCGTCCGGCTTCCGGGCGAACCAGGACGCGGCGGGAGCCTTGCCCGCGGCCCCGGCCCGGTCCCCGGGCGCAGCCTTGTCCCCCGTCCGGCCCTCGGCCGGCTCCTCGTCGTCCACCGCGGGCTCGGGCTCGTCCTCGGGGTCCACGTCGGCCTGGGGCTCGTCGTCCGGCTCGTCGGCCTCAGGAGCCTCTCCGCCGACCTCGGGCGCGTCCACGGAGGCCTCGGGGGCCTCGGGCGCTCCGGCGGCTCCGGCGGCTCCGGCGGCTCCGGCGGCTCCAGGAGCCTCAGAGGCCGCAGCCGCCCCAGCCGCCTCAGCGGCGTCCGTGGAGGCCCCTGCGGGCGCGCCGGGCACGGCCGCACCGCCGACGCGGGCCTCGTCCGAGGCGTCGGTGGTGTCCGCGGTAGCCATCCACGCCGTCACGGCCGCCTTGAGGCGCGCGCTCTCCGGCTCCTGCTCGACGGCGGGGGCCTCAGAGGTCTCAGAAGTCTCAGAAGTCTCAGAGGTCTCGGAGGTCTCGGAGGCCTCGGAGGCCTCAGAAGCCGCGGCCACGGAAGCGGCGGTCTCCGACGCACCGGATTCCCCAGGAGCGGAACCCGCCGACCCGGCCGCCTCCGACTCCGGCTCCGACTCCGACTCCGACTCCGTCACGTCCTCCGCCGACTCCGTCACCTCGTCCGCCTGGCGGGGCGCGTCGTCCTCGGGCGTCCGGGGGGCCAGGGTCTTGAAGACGGCGGTCGGCTGGTCGACCTGGACCCGTGAGGCGGATGCGGACGAAGGAGGCTCTGACTCGCGTAGCACGGAAAGCCGCGGATCCCGGCCGCCGCCGGGGGTCACCGTCTCCTGCGACGACCCCTGCTGCTCCGCCCTGTCGGGGGACTCGCCCGCCACCGTGCCTCCTCCATGCGTCATGCGTACGTCCGAACCGTCTACCAGTGTCCTGTGTGAACCCCTTGGCTCCCGTGCTAGACGAGAACGACATACCTACTGGTTCCCGGATGAAGCACCCAGGCGCTCTCGACAGATGAATGTGAGAGGGGTCACCCTGTCATTCATCCACGCGGGGAGGCATGGATGGGCAGGAGCCGCAGAACCATTCCGGAGGAGCTTCTGCTGCTCGCTCTGGACCCGACCACGGGTACCACAGCGCAGCCGCAGTCGCTCGACCTCGGCCTGGCCGGTGCACAGCTAGTGGAGCTGGCGCTGGCAGGCCGGATAGCCCCTGACGGGGATCGTATCGCCGTGGTGATGCCACGGCCGACCGGAGATCCGACCTTGGACTCCGCACTGGAGCTGCTGCGCAGACGTGGCAGCCCGGTTCGGGCCGTCCATTGGATCGGCGGGCCCCGACTGGGGCTTCGCCAGACGTATCTCTCGCATCTGGAGCGATGCGGCATGGTGCATGCCGTGGAGACCCAGATGTGCGGGGTGTTGCCGACGACTCGCTACCAGGCGACGGAGACGGCGATCAGTCGGGAGATCCGTTCCCGACTGGACAGTGCGATCCGCACCGGCGTACCGCCGGACCCGCGGACCGCGGCGCTTGCCGCGCTGGCCCACGCGGTCGGTCTCGGGAAGCACCTCTACCCCGGCAACGAAGGACGGTCGTCGCGGTCCCGGCTGCGCGACCTGATCCGGCACGACCCGATGGGCGGCCTCGTGGCGCATGCCGTGATGGACGTCCAGAACGGTGCCGCGGCACAACCGCGCCGCGCGCCGGCCGCGGGTGTACCGGCGCAGCCGCGGGGCGGCATGGCCCGCGCTGCCGTGCACTGAACCACCGCGTGCCCGGGCCTGTCCGGCCCTGATCCGCCGGACGGGCCCCGGGCACGCGCACCACGTACCCCACCGGGAGCCGCACGCGTGTGCGGGGCGGCCTGTACGGCCGTCCCGCACACCTGTGTTGTCGTCGTTTCCCAGCGCACACCGGGCCACAGGTGGCAGTCTGCCAAGCAGTAGATACTCACAGCTACGCAGCAGACCAGCCGGAGGTGCAGTTTCCGTGGCGTCCAACGTCAACCCCACCGTCAGGCGACGCCGATTGGGCCAGGAGCTGCGCAAGCTCCGCGAGGCGAAGAACATGACGGCCGAACAGGTCGCCGAGCGCCTCCTCGTCTCCCAGTCCAAGATCAGCCGACTGGAGAACGGCCGCCGCTCCATCAGCCAGCGTGACGTGCGCGACCTCTGCGGGGTGTACGAGGTCGAGGACGAGCGCATGGTCGACTCCCTCATGCAGATGGCCAAGGACTCCCGCCAGCAGGGCTGGTGGCACGCCTTCGGCGACATCCCGTACAGCGTGTACATCGGTCTGGAGACGGACGCGGAGAGTCTGCGGATGTACGAGTCGCAGATCATCCCGGGGCTGCTGCAGACCCCCGCGTACGCGGAGGCCGTGATCTCCGGCGCGATGCCGGAGTCGACGCCGGCGGACATCGAGAAGCGGGTCACCGTGCGCACCCGCCGCCAGGAGCGGATCCGGGACGAGGAGCGCCCGCTGCGGCTCTGGGCGGTGATCGACGAGGGGGCGCTGCACCGGATCGTGGGAAGCCGGCAGTTGATGGTGCAGCAGTTGGAGCACCTGATCGAGCAGTCGCACCTGCCGCACGTCACCGTGCAGGTGATCCCGTTCGAGATGGGCGCGCATCCGGGGATCAGCGGGCAGTACTCGATCCTGGAGTTCCCCGACACCTCGGACTCCAGCGTGGTCTACATCGAGGGCGTGACGAGCGACCTGTACCTGGAGAAGGCGCTGGACGTGGGCAAGTACAGCGTCATGTACGAGCACCTCAGGGCGCAGGCGCTGAACGTGGACCAGACCCGCGAGTTCATCGCGAAGATGGCCAAGAAGCACGCCCAGGGCTGACTCCGGCCGACCGGGGCAGGCACCGTACACCCCGAGATCGCTCCCACGGAAGTCCAGTTGGAATATGCCACCCGGTCGTGTGAACGCCGGTCCCGCCCGGCGGGACCGGCGAGTAGCGTCGATCACGCCGGCAAGAACGTCGGCGCGACAAATCCACTGGCAGAACCGGAGTTGAGCACAATGGCGATCATCCAGGGCGCGACCGACACGTGGACCAAGTCCTCCTACTCGGGTGGGAACGGAGCCTGCGTCGAAGTGAAGTCCCCCGTCGTGACCGCGATCGCGGTGCGGGACTCCAAGGCCCCCGAGGGCCCGTCCCTCAACTTCGGCCCGGGATCGTGGAACGCCTTCGTCGGCGAGGTGAGCACCGGAGCTCTCTGAGCGCGGTGCACGCACGACGTCACCAGCAGTACGTGAAGAGCCCTCTCGTCCGGTCCGCCGTCCTGGCCGAGGGGGCTCGGTCTTTGCCCAAAACCGTCAGCGGCCCAAAGCCGTCAGCGCAGCTGGTCCACGTACAGGTCCGTGCCCGGGACCGTGGGGATGAAGGGGGCGACCAGTTCGACGCGGGCGGTGTCGGCGCAGAGGGTGTCGAGGTCGGCGAAGTGGTCGGCCCAGCAGTGCCTGGGGTCCTCTTCGAGGAACCAGAGGAGGGTGAGGCGGGTGTCGACGCCCTCGACCTGCTTGACGTAGGTCATGCGGTCGCCGGGGAGCGGGGTGGGCCGGAAGACGGTGACCATGGCGGCCGGGGAGCCGGCGAGGCGACGGGGGAGGTCGCGCGAGCGGAGGCGGTCGAGGAGGTCGGAGCGCGCTTCCGGGCCGTCGGCGTCGAGGACCTGGAGGACGAGCCCGGCGTAGGGGTGGTCGAGGGCGTGGAAGTCGCGGGGCCCGGCGGCCCCGTCGCGGTAGACGGTCGCCGCGTGGTCCTGGAAGGCCGTGAAGACGTGGGTACGGCCCTGGTGGACGCGGCCGTCGCGGTTGAGCCGCTTGTTGATGCCGACGGTCCACTTCATGTGGTCGTCGTAGCGGCCGTCGGTGATCCAGTACGTGGAGAGGTAGCAGCCGGCGGTCACGGGCTGGGCGACGGCGGACTTCTCCGGGCGGCGCAGCTCCTGGAGGTCGCGGGTGGCGACCCAGCGGCGGCCGGCGTACATCCAGGGCATGGCCATGGCGCCCGCGTAGTAGTGGTCGTCCTCGTACCAGCGGTTGTAGGCGTGCTCCTGGCCCGGATGCGGTTCGACCATGGTGATCAGCGCGTGGCCGGGTCGCACGCCGTACGGCCCGACGGCCGCCAGTTCCGCGTAGGTCTCGCTGCGGGTCTCCTCGCTCATTCCCGTACCCCTTCCCAAGTCGTTGACGGAGACCTACTCTGACGGACCGTCAGATACTTGGCCAGGGTCGAGGAGGGTCCGGATGCTGCTCCAGGGGAAGACGGTCGTCGTGTCGGGGGTCGGCGCCGGGCTCGGCCACCGGATCGCCGGGACCGTGGTGCGGGACGGGGGGAACGCGGTGCTCGGCGCACGGACCGAGGCCCATCTGGCGAAAGCCGCCGCCGACATCGATCCGGAGGGGCGGCGCACGGCCTACCGGGCCACGGACATCACCGACGAGGAGCAGTGCGGGGCACTGGCCGCGCTGGCCGTCGAGCGGTTCGGGGGGATCGACGCGGTCGTGCACGTCGCCGCGTGGGACTCCTACTTCGGGGGCCTGGAGGACGCGGACTTCGCGACCTGGCAGGCGGTCCTGGACGTCAACCTGCTCGGCACGCTGCGGATGACCCGGGCCTGCCTGCCGGCGCTGAAGGAGGGCGGGGGTTCGGTGGTCCTGATCGGGACGCAGTCGGCGGTGGCGGCGCCCACGCAGGTCCGGCAGGCGGCCTACGCGGCCTCCAAGGGGGCGCTGACCTCGGCGATGTACTCGCTCGCGCACGAACTGGGTCCGTACCGGATACGGGTCAACACCGTGCTGCCGGGATGGATGTGGGGGCCGCCGGTGCAGGCGTACGTCCGGTTCGCCGCGCACACCGAGGGGGTGCCGGAGGCCGACGTCCTGAGCCGGCTCACCGAGCGGATGGCGCTGCCGGAACTGGCGACGGACGGCGACGTGGCCGAGGCGGCCGCCTTCCTCGCCTCGGACCGGGCACGGGCGATCACGGGCCAGTCGCTGCTGGTGAACGCGGGCGAGCTGATGCGCTGACAAGCCGCCGATGAGTTCACATCCATGAACGAGGGTCAGCAATCAGAACGATTTTACTTGCCCTTGACCCTCCCCTGCATTGTCGCACCCTCGCAACTCCCCACACGATGAACCGCGTTCACAAGACGGACCGGTTCTCATGGAGGGGCGCAATGAACAGTCTCGACTGGGTCGTGCTCATCGGCTACTTCGGCGTGATGATCGCGATCGGCGTCTGGTCCCACAAGCGGGTGGACACCGTCTCCGACTTCTTCACCGCCGGCGGCCGGATGCCCTGGTGGCTCTCCGGCATCTCCCACCACATGTCGGGCTACAGCGCGGTGATGTTCACCGGATACGCGGGCATCGCCTACACCTACGGCGTCACCTCCTACGTGACCTGGTCCTTCCCCATCGCCATCGGCATCGCGATCGGCGCCCACCTCTTCGCGCCCCGCCTGAACCGGCTCCGCTCCCGACTCCGGGTCGCCTCCCCGCTCGAATACCTCAAGGACCGCTACAACCTGCCCACCCAGCAGGCCCTCGCCTGGTCCGGCGTCCTGCTGAAGATCGTCGACGTCGGCGCCAAATGGGCCGCCATCGCCACCCTGCTCTCCGTCTTCACCGGGATCTCCCTCAACCAGGGCATCCTCATCACCGGCGTCGTCACCGGGATCTACTGCACCGTCGGCGGACTCTGGGCCGACGCCCTCACCGAACTCGGCCAGTTCGTCATCCAGCTCCTCGCCGGCGTCGCGATGCTCGTCGCCGTCCTCTCCGAGCTCGGCGGATTCAGCGCGCTGTGGACCGTGTGGGACCGGCCCGAACTCCAGGGCCACACCGCGCCGACGGCCGGCCCGTACACCCTGACGTTCCTCCTCGCGTACCTCTTCATCAAGACCTTCGAGTACAGCGGCGGCATGTGGAACCAGGCCCAGCGCTACATGGCCACCCCGTCCGCCCGCGAGGCCACCCGCTCCGGCCGGCTCTCCGCCGTGCTCTGGTTCGTCTGGCCGCTCGTCCTCTTCTTCCCCATGTGGTGCGCGCCGCTGCTCGTCGACCCGAAGAAGCCCGACGGCTCCGACGCGTACGCCCTCATGACCGAGCAGCTGCTGCCGCACGGCCTCCTCGGCCTCGTCGTCGTCGGCTTCTTCTCCCACACCATGGCCATGTGCTCCTCCGACGCCAACGCCATCGCGGCCGTCTTCACCCGCGACATCGCCCCCGTCCTCAGCAAGGCCGCGCGGAGCTGGACCCAGCGGGCCGGACTGCTCGCCGCGCGCTGGTCGACGATCGCCTTCCTCGGCCTGTCGATGGCCGTCGCCACCCAGGTCAACTCCCCCACCTTCAAGGACATCATCACCGTCGTCATCAAGTGGGTGGCCGGGCTCATGGGCCCGATCGCCATCCCCTTCATGCTCGGCCTGCTCCGCACCTTCCGGAAGTCCGGCCCCACCGCCGCCCTCGTGTCCTGGGCCGCCGGCCTCTTCGTCTTCTGGCTCACCAACTACGGCCTCGACGGCGTCGAACTCCAGATCCAGATCGTGTCCCCCCTCGCCACCTCCCTCGTCCTCTACGTCCTCATCGGCCTCGTCAAGCCGGAGGACACCCCCGAGCGGGACGCGCTCCTGGACCGGATCGGGTCGGACGGGGACGGCGCCGCCGCCGTCCCCGCGCAGGCCGGCGAACGGGCCGAGCAGACACGGGGATGAGCGGATCGGAGGCCCCGCCGGGCAGCCGTCAGACCCTCGGGTAGCGCGCCAGCCAGCCCGGGGCGGACTCGGCGGCGGTGTGCAGGGCGGCGCCCTGCGTCATCTCCATCGAGAAGTCGTCGGCCAGTTCGAGAACCGTCGCACGGCCCTCCAGCTCGGCCAGCCAGGCCGGCGGGAGGGCCGTCTCGCCGTGCAGGGCGCCCAGCAGCGCGCCGGTGAGCGCGCCGGTCACGGCGGAGGGCCCGTCGTGGTTCACCGCGAGCCGCAACCCGTGCCGCACGTCCTCGCCGACCAGCGCGCAGTACACGGCCGCCGCCAACTGCCCCTCGGCCCGGTCCTCACCGGCCCCGAGAACGGTGACGCGCTCCGCGTCCGGCGCCCCCTCCCGTACGGCTCCGAGGGCGCGGGCCAGCGCCTCGGTGACCGGCTCGTGGCCGGGGCGCACCGCCAGCTGCTCCCCCGCCCGGGCCACCGCCGCCTCCACGGACGCCCCGCGCGCGAGGCCGTGCACGGTGACGGCGAAGGCGCCCGCCGCGAGCGTGGCCGCCGGGGCGCCGTGCGTCTGCGCCGCGCACTCGACGGCGAGCTGGCACACGAGCTGGGGCTCCCAGCCGACGAGCAGCCCGAACGGCGCCGAGCGGACGAGCGCGCCGGAGTCTGCGGCGTCCGGGTTCTTCGGCCTGTCGAGGGTGCCGAGGCGTTCGTCGCCGAGGCCGATGAGGCAGGCGCGGGGCGGGTTCCGGCGGGCGTAGAGCCACTCCTCGCGGGCCAGCCAGCCGATGTCCTTGCGGCGCTCGTCGGGGCCCCAGTCACGTTGGGTGGCCGCCCAGCGCAGATGGGCCCGGTGGACGTCGGTCGGCGGATGCCAGGCGCCGGTGTCCCGGCGGACCTGCGCCCGGATCAGACCGTCCACCGTGAACAGGCTCATCTGGGTCGCGGCGGTGACGGCACCCCGGCGGCCGAACGCGGGGACCGGGTCGCCGAGTCCGTCAGGTCCGTGGGCCTCCCGCAGCTCCGCGAGCGTACGGCCCTCGGCCCCCGCGCCCAGTGCGTCGCCGAGCGCGCCGCCCAGCAGGCAGCCCCGCACCCTCGCCCGGAAGTCCTGCTGTTCTGCACGGCCCCAGACGGCTGCGGCTGTCGTCGTCACGACGTGCCCTCCCCCGGTCGGCGGATCTCCCTCGCCGCACTGTAATCGACCGTCTCCGCCCGTCTCGGGCCCACAACCATATGTAATCCGACGCCCTTCCCTCCCTTTTCGACCACCTTTTCCCTACCCGCGCAGTCGCCCCCGCCCCACCTGCGCCCGCGCCCCCCTGTGCCGTCGCCCACCGCCGTGTGGCCCCGCGCCCGCCACCGTGTGGGCCCGTGCCCGCCTGGACTGCCGCCCACCGCCGTGTGCGCCCTCGCCCACCGCTGTGTGGGCAATCGTCCCGCTGGGCGGGACGGGTGGGCACACGGGACGGCGCGCTTGGCGGCGCCTCCGCCCCTCGCGCCTGGACCCGCACCGAGTGGTGCGCCGAGCACGGGGTGCGGGTTCAGGCGCGGAAGCCTGGGCCCGGCAAGGGGCGCCGTCCGTTGTGCCCACCCGTTCCGCCCCAGCGGAACGATTGCCCGCAACGGGGTGGGCGGAGGCGCGGGGTGGGCGCCACCCCAGCGGAACGGTGGCCCGCAATGGGGGTGGGTGGGGCGCGGCCCTAGGGCTGGGGGAGGACGGGGAGGAGGGTGGGGAGGTGGCCGTCGGAGGCGCGGGCGGTGCGGCGGCGTTCGGAGGGGACTTCGCCGTAGAGGGTGGTGCGGGGCTTGGCGGGACGGCCGGCGGCGGAGGCGATGGCCTCCAGGTCGCGGATGGAGCGGTAGGAGCCGTAGCTGGAGCCGGCCATGCGGGAGATGGTCTCCTCCATGAGCGTGCCGCCGAGGTCGTTGGCGCCGGAGCGGAGCATCTCGGCCGCGCCGTCGGTGCCGAGCTTGACCCAGCTGGTCTGGATGTTGGGGATGTGGGGGTGGAGGAGGAGGCGGGCCATCGCGATGACGGCCCGGTTGTCGCGGGTGGTGGGGCCGGGGCGGGCGATGCCGGCGAGGTAGACGGGCGCGTTGGTGTGGATGAAGGGGAGGGTGACGAACTCGGTGAAGCCACCCGTCTCCTGCTGGATGCGGGAGAGCGTGCGGAAGTGGCCGAGCCAGTGCCGGGGCTGGTCGACGTGTCCGTACATCATCGTGGAGGAGGAGCGGATGCCCAGCTCGTGGGCGGTGGTGATGACCTCGATCCAGGTGGCGGTCGGCAGCTTGCCCTTGGTGAGGACCCAACGGACCTCGTCGTCGAGGATCTCGGCGGCGGTGCCGGGGATGGAGTCGAGGCCGGCCTCCTTCGCGGCCGTCAGCCACTCGCGGATGGAGAGGCCGGTGCGGGTGGCGCCGTTGACGACCTCCATCGGGGAGAAGGCGTGGACGTGCATGCCGGGGACGCGCTTCTTCACCGCGCGGGCGATGTCGAAGTAGGCGGTGCCGGGCAGGTCGGGGTGGATGCCGCCCTGCATGCAGACCTCGACGGCGCCGACGTCCCAGGCCTGCTCGGCGCGGTCCGCGACCTGGTCGAGGGAGAGCGTGTAGGCGTCGGCGTCGGTGCGCCGCTGGGCGAAGGCGCAGAAACGGCAGCCGGTGTAGCAGACGTTGGTGAAGTTGATGTTGCGGGTGACGATGTACGTCACGTCGTCGCCGACCGCGGACTTGCGGACGTCGTCCGCGACGCGGGTGAGGGCGTCGAGCGCGGGCCCGTCGGCGTGCAGCAGGGCGAGGGCCTGCGCGTCGGTGAGCTTCGTCGGGTCGTCGGCGGCGACGGCGAGCGCCTCGCGGACGTCGGCGTCGACCCGCTCGGGGACCATGCCGGGCGCGGCGGCCTCGCGCAGCGACTCCCAGTCGCCGTACACCTCGTCGAAGTCGTCGCGCCGGTCGTGCGTGCGGCCGGTGGTGTCGATGGTCCGGTGGAGGTCGGTGCGGCCGGCGGCGGTGAACGCCTCGTCGGGCTCCTGCCAGGGCAGCCCGCGCACGGGGGCGTCGGGGTTCGCGAGGCCGGTCTCGGGGTCGGCGAGGGCCCGCACGTGCGGGAGGAGCCGGGGGTCGAGCCAGGGTTCGCCGCGCGTGACGAACTCGGGGTAGACGCAGAGCCGTTCGCGCAGCTCGAAGCCGGCGTCGGCCGACCGGGCGGCGAGCTCCTCGATCCTCGGCCAGGGGCGCTCGGGGTTGACGTGGTCGATGGTGAGCGGCGAGACGCCGCCCCAGTCGTCGATGCCGGCCGCGATCAGCCGCTCGTACTCGGAGTCGACGAGGTTCGGCGGGGCCTGGAGGCAGGCGGACGGGCCCATGATGAGCCGGGCGACGGCGACGGTGGCCACGAGGTCGTCCAGTTCGGCGTCGGGCATCCCGCGCATCGCCGTGTCCGGCTTGGCGCGGAAGTTCTGGATGATCAGTTCCTGGATCGAGTGGTACGCCCGCGCCACGCGCCGCAGCGCGAACAGGGACTCGGCGCGTTCCTCCGGGGTCTCCCCGATGCCGAGCAGCAGCCCGGAGGTGAAGGGGACGGAGGAGCGGCCGGCGTCCTCGAGGACCCGCAGGCGGACGGCCGGCTCCTTGTCGGGGGACCCGTGGTGGGGGCCGCCCGGCTCCGACCACAGCCGGGTCGCGGTCGTCTCCAGCATCATGCCCATGGACGGGGCGACCGGCTTGAGCCGCTGGAAGTCGGTCCAGGACAGCACGCCCGGGTTGAGGTGGGGCAGCAGCCCGGTCTCCTCCAGGATGCGGATCGCCATGGCGCGTACGTACGCGATGGTGTCGTCGTACCCGTGCGCGTCCAGCCACTCGCGGGCCTCGGGCCACCGGTCCTCGGGCTTGTCGCCCAGCGTGATCAGCGCTTCCTTGCAGCCGAGTTCCGCCCCGCGCCGGGCGATGTCGAGGACCTCGTCCGGCGACATGAACATCCCGTGCCCGTCGCGGCGGAGCTTTCCGGGGACGGTCACGAAGGTGCAGTAGTGGCACTTGTCCCGGCAGAGCCGGGTGAGCGGTATGAACACGCTCTTCGAGTACGTGATGACCCCGGGCCGCCCGGCCGCCTCCAGGCCGGCGTCCCGCACGCGGCCCGCGGACGCCACCAGGTCCGTCAGGTCGTCGCCCCGGGCCCGCAGCAGCACGGCCGCCTCGGTCACGTCGAGCGCGACCCCGTCCCTGGCCCGCTTGAGGGCGCGTCGCATGGCGTTCTCGGTGGGGCGGGCCGCCTGGTGATCAGTCATGAACCGAGCATACGAGCGGGTGGGGCGGCGCACGTTCGAGTCTCCCCAGGAAGGGGTCCGTCCTGGAAGCCGGCCGCCCCGCCGTCCCGTCGGCGGGCGCTCCGCCCCATCAGAGGTACCGCGCGTACGCGTCCAGGGTGCGCAGCACCTCGGCCTCGCCCTCCGGGGGGAGTTGGAGGACGACCTCGTCGCAGCCGAGTTCGGCGTAGTGGTCGAGTTTGCCCGGGTTGGGGAGGACGGCGTACGGGACGAGCTGGAGGGTCTTGGGGTCGCGGCCGGCGCTCTCCCAGGCCTCGCGCAGGACGGGCAGGGACTCCGTCAGGCCGCGGCCTCCGATGGGCATCCAGCCGTCCGCCCCCTCGGCGACGCGGGCGAAGAGCTTGGGGCCGGCCGCGCCGCCCAGGAGGATGCGGGGCGCGCCTCCGGCGGGCTTGGGCCAGGCCTCCGAGGCGCGTACGGAGGCGCCGGACGGGCCCTCGTACGCCGTGGGCTCGGGGGCCCACAGGGCCCTCATCAGGGCCAGCCGGTCGTGGGTGAGGCCCCGGCGGGTGGACCAGTCGACGCCGTGGTCGGCCGCTTCCTCGCGGTTCCAGCCGTAGCCGAGTCCGAGGGTGAAGCGGCCGCCGGAGAGGTGGTCGAGGGTCGCGACCTGTTTGGCGAGGGCGATGGGGTCGTGCTCGGCGAGCAGTGAGACGCCGGTGCCGAGGCCGAGTCGTTCGGTGACGGCGGCGGCCTGGCCGAGCGCCACGTAGGGGTCGAGGAGCCGGCCGTACTCGCGGGGCAGTGCGCCGCCCGCCGGGTAGGGCGTGGCCCGTTCGACCGGGATGTGGGTGTGCTCGGGGAGGTAGAGCCCGGCGAACCCGCGCTCCTCCAGCTCGCGCGCCAGCCGCACCGGATCGATGGTCTCGTCGGTCAGGAAGATCGTGGTCGAGATCCGCATAGCGGCACGGTAGGGGGTCGAGCCTGTATTTCCGAGGGCTACGACACGCCCGCCGGCCAGTCCGTCCGGCCGTCCGGCCAGCTGTCCGGCTGTCCGGCTGTCCGGCGGTCCGGCGGTCCGTCCGTCCTTCAATCTGCCCTTGCGTGAGCGGGTCAGTCGCGGGCCGGGTCCACCGCGCGCCGCTCGGCCGCCAGGTCGCCGTAGCCGCCGTGGGCCCAGACCTTCTCGCGGAAGCGCTGGAGGGTGAGCGGGGAGCGGTCCTCGCCGGGGGCGTCCTGGAAGTGCGCGGTGCCGCAGCGGTGGCAGTACCAGCCGCGCGACCAGAGCTCCTCGGCCTGGTGGCGACGGCGGGTGATGCGGGCGAACGCGGCCTTGCGCCGAGCGACGACCGTGAACACGAGGACGGCGGCGACCAGGGCGAGCGCCGAGATCCAGCCCAGGAACTCGTAGGCGGGCGGGGGTGCGGAGACCGTCTCCTGCGGCACCAGGTGCCAGCCGTCCAGCTCCGGCGGCTCGTGCGCGGGCCCGTCCTCGAACCACTTGCCCGCGAGGGAGCCGCCGAGGAAGGTGCCGCCGGAGACGAACACGGCGAGGAAGCCGAGGCAGCCGATCGCGTACGACGGCGGCGGGGGCACGGGTGCGAGGGCGTCGGAGAGGGCGGTGCTCACCGTCCGCGTCACGGTGCGCATGTCGCCGTCGCTGTTCCGTTCCCGGCTGGTGACCGCGTTCCGGCCCGCGAGGTACACGGCGGGCACGGCCTGCACCAGGTCGTCGCGGCCACAGCCCGGGCAGGTGTTGCTCGTACGGCTCATGACTCCCCCTCTCTCCCCTGTCGTCCTGTCTTCCCCGCCTGCTGTTCGTGACGGGATCATGCCAGGAGTGGTTCCCGGCTGCGGCCCGAAATCCGCCTGCGGATCGCCGCGCGGCCCCCTACCGTGTCCGGGTGCTGAAGCGAATCGAGTCGTACTACGACGCCGTCACCCGTCCCTCCGCGCGCGCCGAGGACTTCGGCCCGCTGACCCTCTTCGTCCAGGCGGGGAACGGCTGGCCCTACTACGCCCGCCCGACGCTCGGGCACGAGGGCGAGGTGGCCGTCGAGGCGGTGGAGGCGGTACGGGCCCGGCAGCGGGAGCTCGGGGTGCCGGAGGCGTTCGAGTGGGTGGCGGAGACGACGCCGGGACTGCGGGCGGCCGTGGAGGCGAGCGGGCTCACCGTGCACGAGCACCCGCTGATGGTGCTGGAGGGCGACGGGCTCGACGTGCCGGTCCCGCCGGGGGTCACCGTGCGGATGGTCGGCGCGGACGACACCGCCCTGGGGACGGCCGTCGCCGCCCCCTTCGCGGCCTTCGGCATGCCGCCGATGGCCGGCGCCGCAGACCGGGTCGCCGAGCGGATCACGGGCGGGCTGACCCGGCTCGCCGCGGCCCTCGACGACACCGGAAGGGCCCTGTCGGCCGGGCAGCACCAGCCCGTCGGCGCGGTCTCCGAGGTCGTCGGCGTCGGCACCGTTCCGGCGGCGCAGCGGCGCGGTCTCGGCCTCGCGGTCACCGCCGCCCTGGTCGCGGACGCCCGGGCCGGGGGCGCCGAGCTCGTGTTCCTGACGGCGTCGGACGCCGACGTGGCCCGGCTCTACGGCCGGCTGGGCTTCCGCACGATCGCCACCGCCCTCATCGCGGAGGCGGAGGAGGCCGGAGGGTCCGAGGAGACCGCGCAGGCCGGGGAGGAAGCCGCGCAGGCCGGGGAGGCGGAGGGTGCCGAGGAGGCCGCGCAGGCCGGGGAGGTCCAGAAAACCGTAGCGACCTGAGTGGTGTCATCGCAGGTCAGAGGCGCGTGACAGGTTCCCGGAAAATTTCTTCGGAAAAAGGTCCCGGAAGCTGTCACATCCTCGCCGAGCGCTCCGTCAGTGCAGTGAAAGCGACGAACGAGAGACGCTGAGGAGCGATCACCATGGCGCTGCACGAGCCCAAGGCCCGCATGACGAACCCCGCCTACGTCCTGTCCGACGCGGGCCCGGCGATCCAGACCCTGCTGAAGGCCACCCGGCAGGGCGGTGTCGAGGAATCCGTCCTGGAGCTCGTGCACCTTCGCGCCAGCCAGATCAACAACTGCGGCTTCTGTGTCGACTTCGGTGCGAAGAGCGCCAAGAAGAACGGTGTGAGCGACGACAAGCTGTTCGCGCTCGCCGCCTGGCGCGAGGCTCCGTACTTCTCCGACGAGGAGCGCGCGGCCCTCGCGCTCACCGAGGCGGCGACCCGGCTCGCCGACGCCACTGACGCCGTGCCGGACGAGGTGTGGGACGCCGCCGCCGATCACTTCGACGAGAAGCAGCTCTCCGCGATCGTGCTGATGGTGGGCGTCACCAACCTGTTCAACCGGCTCAACGTCACCGTCCGGCAGCCGGCAGGCGTGTTCCCGCAGCCGTAGCGGCGGGGGCGGTGGCCGGCTCACGCACCATCCACACGTCGAACGGGGTCTCCGCCTCGACGGTGAAGCCCTCCCTCTCGTAGAGGCGGATGGCGGCGCTGCCCCGCAGGGACTGGAGGCGGACGGGGACCCCCTCCGCGTCCGTCCGGTCCAGCAGCTCGCGCAGCACCGCCGTCCCGACGCCCCGGCCCTGCGTCTCGGGGGCGAGGTAGAAGTGCTCCAGCCAGAAGCCTTCGCCGTCGCCGTGCCCGAGGCCTTCGCCGTCGCCGTTCGGGACCAGGGCCACGCAGCCCGCGAAGGCGCCGTCCACCTCGATCACCCGGGTGTGCTCGGGCCGGTAGCGCCGCCGCAGTCGGCCGCGCACCTGCTGCTCGTCGTAGACGCCGAGCCTGACCAGGTCGTCCCGCATCACCACCGCTCTCAACTCGGCAACGGCCTCCACTTCATCGGCCCGTGCCGGGCGCATCGACCACTTGATCATGTACGCATCCTAAGGAGCCCGCCATGACCGCTCGTATCCCGAACCCCGCCGTCGTCCTGCCCGACCTCGGTCCCGCGATCTTCCAGATGATCAAGGCCGTCCAGGCGGGCAGCGACGTTCCCGCGAGCACCCTGGACCTGATCCACCTGCGCGCCAGCCAGATCAACAACTGCGGGTTCTGCGTGGTGGGCGGGGCGCAGAAGGCGCAGAAGGACGGCGAGACCGACGAGCGGCTGCACGCGGTGGCGGCGTGGCGGGAGACCCCGTACTTCACGGACGCGGAGCGGGCGGCCCTGGCTCTCGCCGAGCACGCGACGCGGCTCGCGGACCGTCCGGACGCGGTGCCGGACGCGGTGTGGGACGAGGCCGCGCGTCACTACAACGAGCAGCAGCTCGCGCAGATCGTGGCGTGGCTCGGGGTCACGAACCTCTTCAACCGGTTCAACGCGACGACCCGGCAGCCGGCCGGCCAGTCCTGGTAGTCACCGCGCGACAGTAACCGGATCCGGGGCGTCCGCGTTGGTGCGGTCATGAAGAGGATCCTCACCGCAGCCGCCCTGTCCTGTCTCGCCGCGGCCGGCGCCGTCTCCGCCGCCGGTACCGCCGCCGCCGACACCGGCGGCATGAACCTGCCGTCCGTCGTGCCGCTCAGCGGCGTCCTGACCCCCAAGGCGAAGCCGGCCGGCACCCCCGACCTGCCGCCCGCGAACGCGGCGGTGGAGCGGCTGCTTCCCGGCCACTGAGCGGCGGCGCACGGCGGAGAACGCGAAGACGAAGGCGACGGGACCCCCCACGGGCCCGCCGCCTTCGCGTGTGCGGTGACTCAGGTTCTCCGGGGGCCGCGGGTCAGTCGGCGACGACCAGGGAGGGGGTCTCCTTCGTCAGGATCTCGCCGCGGAAGAAGGCCGGGCTCCTGCGCTGCATGACCAGCATGACGACGACGCCGAGGAGGAGCAGGCCGACGCCGATCACGAAGACCGAGCCGACGCCGAGGACGGCGGAGCCGGAGCCGTAGGCCGGGTCCCACATGTCGTACAGGGTCTTGGCGAAGACGGCGGTCAGCATGAGGCCGCCGAGGGCCGGCAGGAGGCCCTTGAAGGCGAGGTCGCGGGCCGAGCGGAAGAGCTCGCCGCGGAAGTACCAGACGCAGGCGAAGGCCGTCAGCGCGTAGTAGAAGCAGATCATCAGGCCGAGCGCGTAGATGGTGTCGACCAGGACGTGCTCGCTGACCAGGGTCATCACGGTGTAGAAGACGCCGGTGGCGACGCCCGCGACGACGGTGGCCTTGCCGGGGGTCTTGAAGACCGGGTGGACCTTGGTGAAGGACTTCGGCAGCGCCTCGTAGGTGGACATCGCGAGGACCGTGCGGGCGACCGGGATGAAGGTCGTCTGGAGGCTCGCGGCCGCCGAGGCGAGGACGGCGACGAAGAGCAGGATGCCGAGCGTGGGGCCCATGACGGGGCCTGCGAGGGCGGCGAAGACGTTGTCGGAGGTCTCCGGGTTGGCGAGGCCGAGGCCCTGGTCGCCGGAGCCGACGACCATCTGGGCGGCGATGCCGGTGGCGAGGTACGAGCCGACCAGCACGACCATCGCGATGAGCGCGGCACGGCCGGGGGTCTTCGCGCTGCCGGTGGTCTCCTCGTTGGTCGCCATGCAGGCGTCCCAGCCCCAGTACATGAAGATCGAGAGCGAGAGTCCGGCGGTGAAGGCCGCGAAGGACTGCACCGCGAAGGGGTTCATCCAGGACCAGGAGAAGTCGACGGAGGTCTCGAAGGAGCCGGCCTTGGACACGGCCATCGCCACGAAGACGGCGAGGACGACGAGCTGGAGGCCGACGAGGGTGTACTGGAGGCCCTTGGTGGCGGTCATGCCGCGGTAGCTGATCGCGGTGGCGACGGCGATGAGCGTCAGGCAGGTGACGATGTGGACGGCCTTGTTGTCGTCCAGGGCGGCGATGGCCTCGCTGCCGGTGATCTCGCCCGCCAGGAGCCAGAAGTAGGAGGTGGCGACGCCGGCCAGGTTGGACAGCACGATGATCGTCGCGATGACCAGGCCCCAGCCGCACATCCAGCCGATCTTGGGCCCGAAGGCCTTCACGGTCCAGGTGAACGAGGTGCCGCAGTCGGGCATGACCTTGTTGAGCTCCCGGTACGCGAAGGCGACGAGGAGCATCGGGAGGAAGCCCGCGAGGAAGACGGCGGGCATCTGCAGACCGACCTCGCCGGCCGTGGAGCCGAGGGTCGAGGTCAGGCAGTAGACGGGAGCGACGGTCGAGATGCCGATGACGGCGCTGCCGAGGAGGCCGACGGAGTTTCCGCCGAGGCCCTTGGTGCGCACACCGGGGGTGCCGCTCGGGGCGTCGACGTCCCTTACCGTGTCTCCGGCCTGGGGCCGGGCTTCCACCTGAGTCATGAACTCGACGTTAAATGCTGCGGTTTCCACATCCGGAGGATCAGAGTCCGCTCACTTGATCGATCATCGCCTTGCATTGAACGGGTCGAAGCGGTCACTCGCCAATGATTGAAAGATCGACGACCTCGCCGGACCGACCAACCGGTAGGTCCGGCGACGAGTGTCCGATATGCGGGAACCGCAGCGGTACCCCAAATGTCTGTTTCTAAATTTTCCCGAAGAATTTTCGGGAGCGCCCCCGGGCCGGCCGTCTCCCGTCCCCGGACCGGCCGTCTCCCGCCCTCGGACCGGCCGTCTTCGGCCTCCGGCCCGGCCGCCCCCGGCCCCCGACCGGTGATCACCCCGGCCAGACGACCGCCTGCAGCTCGCTGTAGGCGTGCAGCGCGTACGAGCCCACGTCCCGGCCGACACCGCTCTTCTTGAACCCGCCGAACGGCGCCTCCATGTTCCGCCCGATGGTGTTCACGCCCACGCCTCCGGCCCGCAGCCGGGCCGCGACGCGGAAGGCGCGGGCGACGTCGCCGGACCACACGTAGTCGATCAGTCCGTAGTCGCTGTCGTTGGCGAGCGCGATCCCCTCCTCCTCGTCGTCGAAGGGCACGACCACGACGACCGGGCCGAAGATCTCCTCCCGCACCACCCGCATCTCGGGGGTGCAGTCGACGAGCAGCGTCGGGGCCACGTAGAAGCCCTTCGCGAAGTCCGGGCGCTCTCCGCCCGCGACGACCCGCGCCCCTTCCTTCCTGCCCAGCTCGACGTACGCCTCCACCCGGCCGCGGTGCGCCGCCGAGATCACCGGGCCGACGACCGTCCCCTTCTCCGCCGGGTCCCCCACCTTCATGAAGGCGAGGTACCCGGTCAGCTTCTCGATCAGCCGGTCGTGGATCCCGCGCTGGGCCAGCACCCGTGTCGGGGCCGTGCAGATCTGCCCGCTGTAGAAGGCGAACGTCGTGCCGATGCCCATCACGGCCGAGTCCAGGTCGGCGTCGTCGAAGACGAGCGCGGCGCCCTTCCCGCCCAGCTCCATCAGCTGCCGCTTCAGCGAACGGCCGCAGACCCCGCCGATCGCCTGTCCGACGGCCGTGGAGCCGGTGAAGGAGACCATGTCGACGTCCGGGGAGTCGACGGCGGCCTCGCCGACCGCCTGCGCCGAGCCGGTGACGACGTTCACGACCCCCGCCGGGACCCCGGCCTCCTCCAGGGCGCGGGTCATCGCGTACACGGAGAGCGGGTCCTGCGGGGCCGGCTTCACCACGACCGTGTTGCCCATGGCGAGCGCCGGGGCGATCTTGCCGGCCGGGTTGGCCCACGGGTTGTTGTACGAGGTGATGCAGGTGACGACGCCGACCGGGCGCCGCACCGCGACCGCGCCGAACACCCCGGCCCTCCCCATCGGCCCGGCCTCGTTGATCTGCGGGGGCAGCGCCTGCTCGACCGGCTCCATGGCGCCCCGCGCGTACCGCCGGAAGCGGGACGCCCCCACCGCGACCTGCATGCCGCGGGCGGTGCCGGTGGTGGCCCCGGTCTCGGCGCGCGCGAGGAGCGTGTTCGCGTCGGCGTCCCTGGCCATGAGGTCCGCGGCCCGGTCGAGGATCGCGGCCCGCTCCTCCGGCTTCGTGCGGGACCAGGAGGCGAAGGCCTCGCGGGCCGCGGCGGCGGCCTCGTACACCTGCCGGCGGCTCGCCTCCGGCGCGAGGCCGACGACCTCCTCCGATGCCGGGTCGATCACCTCGTAGTGGCCGCCGTCGGGCTCGACCCACTCCCCGCCGACGAAGAGCTTCTCGGTCCTCACGCCCCCGTTCCCCGCGCCGCCGTTCCCCGCGCCGCCGGTCCCCACGCCCTCGGTCCTCACCTGGTGCTCACCGTCCTCGTGTCACGGCCGGAGCGCAGCACCCTGCCCGGGACCGCGCCGGTCACCTCGTCGTCCCGCACCGTCTCCACGCCGTTGACCCGCACCGACACGATCCCGACCGCGCGCGAGTCGAGCCGGGGGCTGTCCCCCGGCAGGTCGTGCACGAGGGTCGCCGGGCCCGCGTCGATCCGCTCCGGGTCGAAGAGGACGAGGTCGGCGTGGAAGCCCTCCGCTATGCGGCCCCGCTCGCGCAGGCCGAACAGCCGCGCCGGGTCGTCGCTGAGCATCTTCACCGCGCGCTCCAGCGGGACCAGCTTCCGGCCGCGCAGACAGTCCCCGAGGAAGCGGGTCGTGTACGGCGCTCCGCACATCCGGTCCAGGTGCGCGCCGGCGTCCGAGCCGCCGAGCATGACGTCCTCGTGTTCCCAGGTCTCCCGGCGCAGCGCCCAGGACGCCGGGTCGTTGTCACCGGGCATCGGCCACAGGACGGTCCTGAGGTCGTCGTTGGCGCAGATCTCGACGAGGCACTGGAACGGGTCCTGGCCGCGCTCGGCGGCGATGTCCCGCACGACCCGGCCGGTGAGGCCCTCGTTCTCCCGGCTGTAGGTGTCGCCGATGACGTACCGGCCGAAGTTCGCGAGCCGCCGGAACACGCCCGCCTCCTTGGAGTCGGCGCGCAGCAGCATCCCGGCCCGTACCCCGGGGTCGCGGAGCCTGGCGATCCGCTCGGGGACCGGGAGGGCGAGGACCTCGCCCCAGCCGGGGATGAGGTTGAGGGCGCAGAAGGTGCCGAGGGACATGTTCATGGGCGTGAGGATCGGCATGGTGAGCGCCACGATCCGGCCGCCGGACTTCCGGGCCCGCTCGGACGCCGTCAGCTGGCGCGGGACGCGTTCGGGGACGGCGGCGTCGATGGTGAGCACGTTCCAGTTGAGGGGGCGCCCGGCGGCGGCGGTCATCTCCACGAACAGGTCGATCTCGTCGTCGGAGAACTGGTCGAGGCAGCCCGCGAGGATCGCCTCCAGCTGCGTGCCCTCGTGCTCGCCGACGGCCCTCGACAGGGCGATGAGCTCCGCGGGCGTGGCGTGCCGGGAGGCGACCGGGGCGCCGTCGCCGTCCGAGTGGGTCGAGGACTGGGTGGTGGACAGCCCCCACGCGCCCGCCTCCATGGCCTCCTTGAGCAGCGCGACCATCCGGTCCAGCTGGTCGGGCGTGGGCTGCCCGCCGACCGCGTCCGCGCCCATCACGTACCGGCGCAGGGCGCAGTGGCCGACCATGAAGCCCGCGTTGACGGCGATCCGCCCCTCCAGGGCGTCGAGGTACTGGGCGAAGGAGGACCAGCTCCAGTCGACGCCGTCCTCCAGCGCCTTCAGGGCCATCCCCTCGACCTTCGACATCATCCGGCGGGTGTAGTCCGCGTCCTCGGGCCGGTCCGGGTGCAGCGGCGCCAGGGTGAAGCCGCAGTTCCCGCCGGCCACCGTGGTCACGCCGTGGTTCATCGACGGCGTGGCGTACGGGTCCCAGAACAGCTGGGCGTCGTAGTGGGTGTGCGGGTCGACGAACCCGGGCGCGAGCACGAGGCCGGTGGCGTCCTCGGTGGTGCGGGCGGTGGCGCCGGGCCCGGGGAGGACGATCCGCCCGTCGCGTATGCCGACGTCGGCCACGTGGCCGGGGGCGCCGGTGCCGTCCACGACGGTGGCGCCCGTGATGAGGTGGTCGAGCATGACGGTCCCTTTCTGTCCGTGGACGCGGGTGTGCCCCGGACCGGGGCCGCCGCGGAACGGCCTCCGGCCGGGGCCGGCGCGGGGCGGCGGTCCGGGAAGACACCGCCCCGCGCTGTCGGTGCGCCTCGTCAGGAGCCCGCGGCCTGGCGGAAGCGGGTGGTGCGGTGGACGGGGTCGGTGTCGATCTTGGGGATGACGTGCTCGCCGATGAGCCTGATGGAGTTCATCGTGTCCTCGTAGGAGATCCCGATGGGGAGCCCGAAGGAGAGCTGGTCGGCGCCGGCCTGCTCCCAGCGCTTGCACTGGGCGAGGACCTCGGAGGGGTCTCCGCAGATCATCAGCTCCTCCTGGATGAGGAGTTCGATGATCTCGGCGGAGTACTCGGGGAGCAGCTCGGGCCACTCGGGGATGCCCTCGGGCCGGGGGAAGGTGTCGTGGTAGCGGAAGAGCAGCGACTGGAGGTAGTTGAGGCCGCCGCCGACGGCGATCTCGACGGCCTTGTCGTGGGTCTCGGCGCAGATGGCCGTCGAGGTGACCATGACGTTGTCGTTGACGAAGTCGCCGATCGCCTTGGCCTCCTTGACGGCCGTCTTGTACGACTCGACGACCCACTCCATGTCGGAGACCTTCTGCACGCTGAAGCCGAGGACGCCGAGGCCCTTCCTGCCGGCCATGGCGTACGAGGAGGGGGACCCGGCGGCGTACCACATGGCGGGGTGCGACTTCCCGTACGGCTTGGGGAGGACCTTGCGGGGCGGCAGCGACCAGTGCTTGCCCTGGAAGCCCACGTACTCGTCCTGGAGCCACATCTTGGGGAACTCGGCGATGGTCTCCTCCCACAGCTCCTTGGTGTGGTTCATGTCGGTGATGCCCGGCATGAACCCGAGGATCTCGTGGGAGCCCGCGCCGCGGCCGGAGCCGAACTCGAAGCGTCCGCCGGAGAGGTGGTCGAGCATGGCGACCTTCTCGGCGACCTTCACCGGGTGGTTGACCGGGGCGAGGGGGTTGAAGATGCCGGAGCCGAGGTGGATGCGCTCGGTGGCGTGGGCGAGGTAGCCGAGGTAGACGTCGTTGGCGGAGAGGTGGGAGTACTCCTCCAGGAAGTGGTGCTCTGAGGCCCAGGCGTACTTGAACCCGGACTTGTCCGCCTGGATGACGTACTCGGTCTCCTCCATGAGGGCCTTGTGCTCGGCTTCGGGATCGGTCTCGGCGCGCTTGCCGACGTATCCCTGTACGAAGATCCCGAATTCCAAGGGGGTTCACCGTCCTCTTGTTTCTGACGAACCGTCAGATCTCTGATGTGCCCGACTGTCGCACCGCCGGGCGAGCGCGGTCAATACCCGAAGGGCCACTACCTGATGGACCGTCAGATGACTTGTCGGAACAGGCTCACGCCGGCCAGCCAGCCGCCGTCGATCACGAACGGCTGACCGGTGATGTACGCCGACTCCTCACCGGTCAGGAACAGCGCCAGGGCCGCGACCTCGTCCGGACGCCCGATCCGCCCGAGCGGCACGAGCTTGCGGTACAGCTCGGCCGTGGCCGCCGGGTCCACGCCCTCCGGGTTGCTCATCGGGGTGTCGATCGCCCCCGGGCAGACCGCGTTCACCCGGATCCCCTTGGCGGCCAGCTCCAGGGCCGCGACCCGGGTGAGCCCCAGGACGGCGTGCTTGGAGGCCGCGTACGCGCCGACCCCGGCCATGCCGGTGAGCCCCGTGTACGAGGCGGTGTTGACGATGGTCCCGCCGCCGGCCGCCGCGATCTCCGGCGCGACCGTGCGGATGCCGAGGAAGCAGCCGGTCTGGTTGACCGACACGATCGCCTGGAACTCCTCCAGGGGCGTGGAGAGCAGCTCGTTGAAGCGGAGGATGCCGGCGTTGTTCACGAGCCCGTCGATCTTCCCGAACCGTTCCCGGGCGACGGCCACCGCCGCCGCCCACTCCGCCTCGCTGGTCACGTCCAGGTGGACGAAGGCCGCCCGCTCCTCCCCCAGTTCCTTGGCCAGTGCCTCGCCGGGGCCGTCCAGGACGTCCCCGAGGACGACCTTCGCCCCCTCGGCGGCGAACAGCCGCGCCTCCTGCTCGCCCTGCCCGCGCGCCGCGCCGGTGACGAGGACGACCCGCCCGTCGAGCTTGCCCATGCCCGTACCCCTTACAGGTGTGGTGCGACCTCCGTGCCGAAGGCCGCCATCTGGTCGATGAGTTCGCCGCGGCTCCGGGACCGGAACCGCACCTGGATCTGGTGCACGCCCATCTCCCCGTACGCCCGCAGGGAGGCGGCGAGCTCCTCCGGCCGGCCGCTCAGGGTGCGCCGGCCGACCTCCCAGCCGGGGGCGCCGACGTAGAGCGGCTCGGTGATCGCGCCGACGGTGACCGGCTCCGCGATCCCGGCCTCCGCGCGGATCCGCAGCAGCCGCTGGATCTGCGCGGCGAGCTTCTCCCGCGGGTCGCCCTGCGGCAGCCACCCGTCCCCCTTGAGCGCCGCCCTGCGCACGGCGGCCGGCGAGGAGCCGCCCACCCAGAGCGGCACCCTCTGCTGCGCGGGCCGGGGCAGCTGCCCGAGGTCCTTGAAGGCGAACCGCTCCCCCAGGTGCTCGGGGTACTCCTCCGGCCCGAGCGCCGCCCGCAGCGCGTCGAGGGTCTCGTCGAGCACCGCCCCCCGGCGCGCGAAGTCCACCCCGAGCGCCTCGAACTCCTCCTGTACGTGCCCGGCGCCCACCCCCAGGACCAGCCGGCCGCCGGAGAGGTGGTCGACCGTCGCGTACGCCTTGGCCGTCACGAGCGGGTGGCGCAGCCCGACGACGGCCACGTGCGCGAGGAGCCGGACCCGCTCGGTGGCGGCGGCGAGGAAGGAGAGCGTGGCCACCGGGTCGTACCAGACGGTGCTCATCGCCCCGGCGAGCCGCCGGGGGATGGCGACGTGGTCGCAGCTCGCGAGGTAGTCGAACCCGTGGGCCTCGGCGGCCCGCGCGACGGCCAGGAGGTCCGCCGGGCCGGCGCCCGCCTCCCAGGGCTCGGCGTAGATCACGCTCTGCGACTGGACCGGCAGCTGCATCCCGTAGATCACCACGGAAACCCCCTTGAGCCCGGGCACACGGCCCCGATCTGACGGATCGTCAATTAAACGAGCAGGGCCCATGCTCGTACCTGACGATCCATCAGGCAAGGGGTGGGGAGGTGCCGGGAACACGACGACGCCCCCGCCCGGGCAGCGGGGAGCTGCCCGGACGGGGGCGGATCTTCGTCCTCGCTCTCCGGTGCGCCGGGAGCGCCGGGCGCCGTCAGGCGCCGTCCGTCGCGCCGGACGCCTTCGCGTGGCGCACCAGGGCCGAGGCGGCCAGGCAGACGATGCCCACCGCACTCAGGAGCGCCAGCGCCTTCGCCCAGGCGAACGTGGTGCCGAGGCTGTCGCCCAGCAGTTCGACGGTGCGCGCGCCCGCGACTCCGTGGACCGCGATGACGAAGACGGCGGCACCCGCGGCGGCGGCCCAGGCGATCAGGGTGTCCCTGACCGCGAGCCACACCGCGCACGCCAGGCAGAGCACCGTGACGACCACGGAGAACACCTGCGCGTCGCCGCCCGAGCGCAGGCCCGCGAGATCGGTCGGCAGATGGAACAGGCCGCAGGCGAACAGCGCGAGCGCGGCGGGCCAGCGCAGCACCGACCTCAGCGCCGGAGTGGCGAGATGGCTGCCGGGGCCCGCCGCCAGCGCGCCGTCCAGGGGGGACTTCCGCCCCTCGGCGGCGCCCCGGCCGCGCTTCCTCGGGGCGGCCGCGGCGGTCACGGCCGGGGCGGCCGCCCCACCGACGCGCGCGGGGCCCTGCTTCCCGGGTGCGGCGTTCGGCTTCGCCCCGGTGTCCCCGCCCGCGGTGGACCGCCGGTCGCCGCCGTCGGCGCCGAGGATGCCGACGAGCCGGACCACGTCCTCGACCGGCCGGCCCACCGCCGCGGCACGCAGGGCGGTCTCGGCCTCGTGGAGGTCGTATCCGGACGCGTTCAGCAGCGCGAGCAGTTGGCGCACCTCGTCCAGCGGACGGGTGACGGCCGCCGCGCGGAGCGCCACGTCGGCGGGGCTGGTGAGCTCGCCGGTCTCCTGGAGGCGGGCCACCAGGGCGGCGACCTCCTCCACCGGCCGCTCGGTCGCCGCGGTCCGCAGGAGCGTGTGGACCGCTTCGTCGCCGAACTCCTCGTGGGCCGACGTCTCGTCGTCGGGCCTGGGCTGCGGGGCCTCCGGGACCTGCGAGACCTCCGGGGCCTCCGGGGCCTGCGAGGCCTCCGGGACCTCCGGGGCAGTGGCCCCGGGGGCCTCGGACCCGCTTCCGGCGGCCTGCGTCCTCGGGGTGGAAGGCGACCCGGTCACGGGCGGAGCCGCCGCCGCGACGGGGGACGTCGGTACGGCGGAGGACGCCGGTGCAACGGAGGACGCCGTCCCGGCCGGGGGCTTCAGCTCCGCCGGGGACGCCGTCGGCCGGTCGGGGAGGGGAGGCGCGTCGAGCGTCGGGGGCGAGGAGACGACCGGCTCGCGGGACGGACCCGGGCGGGGCTCCGCGGTCGGTTCTATGCCGTCGGGTTCCATGTCGTCGTCCGCGGGACGAAGGTGCGGGAGGGGGTGGGGGGTCATGTCACAGGCTCCGTTCGTGGACACCCCGGGGGGGCGCCCACTGGCTTTCTCGTGATGTGCAAGAAGCGCACACTTGATTACCATTTGCGCGCACTCGATCACCCTCCGCCATCAGGGAAGCCTCCCGCTGGGCCATCCGGGTGACAGAACGGCCGGGCTCCCCCTCGAAGGGGAAGCCCGGCCGCGGTCGCGGGGCTAGGGCCGCCAGAGACCCTCCGGCGTCAGGCCGAGCAGGTCGATCGCGTTGCCGCGCACGATCCGCTCGACGACGTCCGGGGCCAGGTGCCCCATCTGGGCCTCGCCGACCTCCCGGGACTTGGGCCAGGTGGAGTCGGAGTGCGGGTAGTCGGTCTCGTAGAGGACGTTCCCGGCCCCGATGGCGTCCAGGTTGCGCAGCCCGAACGCGTCGTCGAAGAAGCAGCCGAAGACATGGCCCGCGAACAGCTCCGACGGCGGGCGCAGCACCTTCTCGGCGACGCCGCCCCAGCCCCGGTTCTCCTCCCAGACGACGTCCGCGCGCTCCAGGATGTACGGGATCCACCCGATCTGCCCCTCCGCGTACATGATCCGGAGGTGGGGGAAGCGCTCGAACTTGCCGCTCATCAGCCAGTCGACCATCGAGAAGCAGCAGTTCGCGAAGGTGATCGTGGAGCCCACCGCCGGCGGGGCGTCCGCCGAGGTGGACGGCATCCGGCTCGACGAGCCGATGTGCATGGCGATGACCGTGCCCGTCTCGTCGCACGCCCGGAAGAAGGGGTCCCAGTGGTCCGTGTGGACCGAGGGCAGCCCGAGGTGCGGCGGGATCTCCGAGAAGGCGACGGCCCGCACGCCCCGCGCCGCGTTGCGCCGCACCTCGGCCGCGGCGAGCTCCGGGTCCCAGAGCGGGATGAGCGTGAGCGGGATGAGCCGGCCGTGCGCCTCGGGACCGCACCACTCCTCGACCATCCAGTCGTTGTAGGCCCGGACGCAGAGCAGCCCGAGCTCCCGGTCGCCCGCCTCGGTGAACGTCTGCCCGCAGAAGCGGGGGAAGGTCGGGAAGCACAGCGCGGACTGGACGTGGTTGACGTCCATGTCGGCGAGCCGGTCCGGCACGGAGTGGGACCCGGGCCGCATCTGCTCGTAGGTGATGACTTCGAGCCGTATCTCGTCGCGGTCGTAGCCGACGGCGGTGTCGAGCCGCGTCAGGGGCCGGTGCAGGTCCTCGTACACCCACCAGTCGCCGATCGGCCCGTCGTCACCCTTCGCCCCCATGACCGGGGCGAACTTCCCGCCGAGGAACGTCATTTCCTTCAGCGGGGCGCGGACGATCCGGGGTCCGGTGTCGTGGTACCGCGACGGGAGCCGGTCCCGCCAGACGTGCGGGGGCTCCACGGTGTGGTCGTCCACCGAGATGATCTTCGGGAAGGTCTCCATGGCTCTCACGGTAGCGTCGATCTGACGACCCGTCAGCTCCTGGGACCCAGAACGGTCACACGACGGCCACACGATCCCCGCACCACGCCCCCGCGCCTGCGACCCGATGCTGACGGACCCCCTCCGGACAAGGCAGACTGTCCTGGGCGAAACCAGCGGTACGGGCAGGGGGAGCGATGGACCGTGAGAACGGGCCGCGAGTTCCGGTGCAGCGGGCTCCGAGGACGGGCGCGACGACCCCGGCGGGCGAAGGCGCCCGCACGGACGCCTTCGCGAGCGCGGACGCCGTGGCCGGTGCGGACGGCGTGACCGGCGCGGACGCCCGAGCGGGCGCGGCCGGCGCGGCCGGTGCGGCCGCCCCCGGGGCCCTTCGCTTCGGAGTGCTCGGGCCCGTGCGGGCGTGGCGGGACGGAGAGGCCGTGCCGACCGGGTCGCCCCAGCAGCGGGCCCTGCTCGCGGCACTGCTGCTGCGGGGCGGGCGGACGGCCACCGCGCACGAGCTGATCGACGCCCTCTGGGGCGAGGAGCCGCCCTCGCAGGCGCTCGCGGCGGTACGGACGTACGCCTCCCGCCTCCGCAAGGCGCTGGACCCGAACGTCCTGGTCAGCGAGTCCGGCGGCTACGCGCTCCGCACCCCGGCCGCCGCACTCGACGTCACCACCGCGCAGGAACTGGCCGCCGAGGCCGAGAAGCTGCGGGCGGCCGGGGACCGCGCGGGCGCCCGGGAGCGGCTCGCCGAGGCCCTGGACCTGTGGGACGGCGAGGTGCTGGCCTCCGTACCCGGACCGTACGCCGAGACGCAGCGGACCCGCCTGGAGGAATGGCGGCTCACCCTCCTGGAGACCCGCCTCGACATCGACCTGGAGGTCGGCGCGCACGCGGAGGCCGTCTCCGAGCTCACCGCGCTCACCGCCGCGCACCCCCTGCGCGAACGGCTCCGCGAGCTGCTCATGCTCGCCCTCTACCGCAGCGGACGGCAGGCCGAGGCCCTCGCCGTGTACGCCGACACGCGCCGGCTCCTCGCCGACGAGCTCGGCGTCGACCCCACACCCGAACTCTCCCGGCTCCAGCAGCGCATCCTCCGGGCCGACGCCGAACTCGCCCGCCCCGTCGAGGAGCCCGTCCCGGCCGCGGCCCCCGTCGCCCGGCCCGCCCAGCTTCCCGCGACCGTCCCGGACTTCACCGGCCGCGCGTCCTTCGTACGGGAACTCGGCGCCCGGCTCGCCACCGCCGAGGGCCACGTCATGGCGGTGTCGGCGCTCGCCGGCATCGGCGGCGTCGGCAAGACGACGCTCGCCGTGCACGTCGCCCACGAGGCACGCCCGCACTTCCCCGACGGACAGCTGTACGTCGACCTCCAGGGCGCCGGCAACCGCGCCGCCGCACCCGAGACGGTCCTCGGTTCGTTCCTCCGCGCCCTCGGCACCGCCGACTCGGCCATCCCCGACTCCCTCGACGACCGCGCCGCGCTCTACCGCTCGACCCTCGACGGCCGGCGCGTCCTGGTCCTCCTCGACAACGCCCGCGACGCCGCCCAGATCCGCCCGCTCCTGCCGGGCACGGCGGGCTGCGCGGCCCTCGTCACCAGCAGGATCCGCATGGTCGACCTGGCCGGCGCGCACCTGGTCGACCTGGACGTGATGTCCCCGGAGGAGGCGCTCCAGCTCTTCACCCGGATCGTCGGCGAGGAGCGGGTCGGCTCCGAGCGGGAGGCCGCGCTCGACGTCGTCGCCGCCTGCGGCTTCCTCCCCCTGGCGATCCGCATCGCCGCGTCCCGCCTGGCCGCCCGCCGCACCTGGACGGTGTCGGTCCTCGCCGCGAAGCTCGCCGACGAGCGCCGCCGCCTCGACGAGCTCCAGGCGGGCGACCTCGCCGTCAAGGCCACCTTCGAACTCGGCTACGGCCAGCTCGAACCGGCCCAGGCCCGCGCCTTCCGCCTCCTCGGCCTCGCCGACGGCCCCGACATCTCCCTCGCGGCCGCGGCCGCCGTCCTCGACCTGCCCCTCTGGGACACCGAGGACCTCCTGGAGGCGCTCGTCGACACCTCCCTCGTCGAGTCCGCCGCCCCCGGCCGCTACCGCTACCACGACCTCGTCCGGCTCTACGCGCGTGCCTGCGCCGACCGCGACGAACAGCCCCCCTCGGAGAAGGAGGCCGCCCTCTCCCGCCTCCTCGACTTCTACCTCTCGACCGCCGCCCGGGTCTACGCCATCGAGCGCCCCGGCGACCGCCTCGTCGACCACCTCGAACCCACCACCCACGACGGCCTCACCTTCACCGACCGCCACGACGCCCAGGACTGGCTCTACGCCGAGGCCAACTGCCTCCTCGCCACCGTCCGCCAGTCCGCCTCCTCCCCCACCACCCTCCGCCGCGGCGTCGACCTCCTCTGGGCCTCCCTCGACCTCGCCGAATCCGGCGCCAACTCCAAGGAGTACGAGGCCGTCGCGACGGTGCTGCGGGAGGCGGCCGCCACCACGGGCGACGTCCGCGCGGAGGGACGCGCGGCGCTGACCCTGGCGTACGTCCAGCACGTGGCGGGCCGCTTCGAGGAGGCCGACGGCCACGCCCACCAGGCGATGGACCTCACCTCCGCGACGGGCGACGACCTCCCGCTGTGCTGGGCGGCCAACGCCCTGGGGATCATGGCCCTCTACCAGGGGCGCAACGCCGACGGGGAACGCTTCCTCGCCCAGGCCACGGCGGCGTTCCGCGCCTGCGACGACGCCGCCGGCGAGGCCAGCGCCCTCTGCAACCTCTCCCGCATCCACCTGGCCATGGGACAGACGGACATCGCGGTCGAACTGGCCCAGCGGGGCACCGACATGTACGACGCCCTGGGTCATTCCCTCAAGGGCGCCAACGGCCGCTACGCACTCGGGCTCGCGCTGACCCAGGGCGGTCAGCTGGACCAGGCGGCGGCCCGGCTCGCCGAGGCCCTCGAAGTGTTCCAGGACAGCCGGCAGCGCCTGTGGGAGGGCATGTCGCTCTTCAGGATCGCCGAGGTCGACATCGCGGCCCGCCGGTACGCGCAGGCCGCGTCGAACTCCGAGATGGCCCTCGCCATCCTCTGGGGAGTGGGCGGCGAGTGGCGCCGGGGTCAGGTCCTCGTCGTCCTCGGACGCGCGTTGTCCGGCATAGGGCAGCACGGGCGGGCCCGGGTCTGCTGGCAGGAGGCCCTCGGCATCTTCGTGGAACTGGGGTCGCCGGAGGAATCCGAGGTACGGGCCCTGCTGTTGGAGACCGCCGCGGCCTGACCACTGAGCTGCCCGTTCATCGTTCGTTTATGACCGTCGGGCAGTCTTCTCCCATCGATCCGCCGCGTCGGGGGGCAGACGGGTCGATGGTCCGGCCGTCACACCGTCGCACTAGGGTGAACGGCTCCGAGTGGGCCCTCCGGCTGTCCACGGGGGAACGGCCGAGAGGGCCCACTCGCCCCATCCGAAGTCACTACGGGAGTTGATCACCATGGCCGACCTGGACCCGACCGCGCCCATTGCCAAGCCGACGAACATGCACGCCACCGGCGAGGACATCGTCAGCAAGAACATGCACGCGACGGACGCTCCGCTCGCCGACTCGGTGGCCGAGAAGCTCGGCATCAGCGGCAACATGCACGCCACCACGGAGCCCGTCGACGGCAGCGCCGGCACGGCGACGACCGACAACATGCACGCCACCACCGAGCCGGCCAAGTAGACCATTCCCGACGGGGAGAACGGCCGCGGCGGCGCCATCGGGGGAGTCGCCGGGGTCGACCAGGGAGGTCCGGTCGACGGGGGAGCACACGGGCTCGGGGGACGCCCGGCGGAACCAGGGGGGATCCGTCCGGGCGGGGCCCGTGCGCAACGCGATCGGACCACCGCGAAGAGGGGCCGGGCAGACGCCCGGCCCCTCTTCGCGGTGGCGACCTGACCGTCGCAGTGACCGTGAAGGCCCGGACCATGCCTTGGTCCGGGCCTTTCGCCATGCACGGAACGTGCTGAACTACGCCTCCGGATCAAGCTCGATGACGAAGTCCACGATCGTCGTGTCCCCACGCCGGACGATCGGGTGGGCGACCTCCACCACGCGGCCGGAGTCCGCGATGTGGCGGCGGGTGTAGCGGAGCACCGGCACACCCGAGCCGATGCGCAGGGCGGACGCCTCGTCCTCGGTGGGCATTCCACAGGTGAACGATTCGGCAATGCGGGTGACGGTGATCCCCAGGGTGGCCAGCTGCGCCCGAGTGCCGCCCGGCCAAGGTTCGTTGATGGGGTCGGCCACCGGGGTGCCGTGGACGTCGGCCCAGCGCAGGTAGCTCGTGCTCACCTGGGTGGGCACGTCACTGTCGTAGAAGACGAAGTGGCGCGCGAGCAGCCGCTCGCCGGCCTCGCACTCGAACAGCGCGGCGAGTTCGGCGTCCGCCTGCACCCTTTCGAAGCGCTTGTCGAGGCGGTACTCGGACCAACCGATGCCCTGGTCCCGGGTGAACGGCGTCGCCTTCGCCCCCGGCGAGGTCCGATACCGGTCGGCGGCCATCCGGTGCACCGGCGGCCGGGGCCTCACACGGGTTCCGGCGCGGGCGCGGCTCTCGATGACGCCTTCGTTCCGCAGCAGCCCGAGCGCGTTGCGGACGGTGACCTCCGAAACCCCGTACTCCTCGCAGAGCGCGGGGAGGATCGGCAGTCGCTCGCCGGGCCCGAACTCCCCTGTCGCGATACGACGCCGCAGGTCAGCGGCGATCCGCTGGTACTCCGGCTGTGTCACACCCCACCACCGTTCGAACATCGACCTCAATCTGCATACACATAATGACCCGCCCGGCTTGACCGGCGCCAACCTCGGCGGCATTCTGATTACAGATAACCGGTATCTGTAATCAGATATTGGCCGGGAGGGACCATGCCCGCATCGGGCTGTTCGTGGTGCAGACGCTTCCGCGCGCTGCCCCGCGAAGCAAGAAACGTCCGCGACTGGACCGCGAGCCGGATCGCTCAGCCGGACGCCCCACTCGTCGCACACGAGTTGTTCGTCGGCTGCCTCGCGGCGCGCCCCGACAGCATCGAGATGACCCTGTCCACGGCGGGCGACCGTATCCGCATCACCGCGAGAGGGCCGGAGCCGCTCACCGCGCTCTGTAGCCACGGCCCCGGCCTGGCCATCGTGCGCGGCTTCAGCTCTACACGCGGACTGGCCGACGACGGCAAGGCCCTCTGGGCCGAAATACACGCCTCCCCCGGGAAAAAGGGACCTGCCTGAGATGACCCCTCTCCTCACCCGCCTCGCCACCCGCGTCCGCGCCCTCCTCGCCCCCACCGGCCGTCACCGGGCCCGACCGCCCGGACCACCGCCCCCGGCTCCCCCGGCTCCCCCGCGCCTCCGGCCCGCCTCGACCGTGCGGAGTTGGTACGGCCCGCTCGACGGGACGGCGACCGCGCTCGTACGGCCCTACCTCAGGGCCCACGAGCAGGAGCAGGCCGTACGGCTGCGGCGGCAAGTCGTGCTGCCGGCGGCCACGTACGGGATCGACCTCGACCGCCGCGTCATTCATCCGTTGGAGGCCGCGTGAGAACCCCACGACTGCTCCCCTGGGCCGGGCCCGACGGGAAGCCCTGCTATCTGATCGGCGACGGGACGGGGCGGCTGGCCCGGCTGGCCGATCAGGTGGAGACCGTGCAACTGGGTCTGGCCCGGCAGACCCTGGAGCGCGCCCGCGCCGCGCTCGATGGGCCACCGCAGGGGACCGGGGAGCTGCGACTCCTGGCCGGACAGCTCAGTGACGCCTTGCGGGACGCCCTGCTGATCGCCGAGTGCCGGGCGTCGTCCGCCCCCCGGGGCGAGTGAGCCGCGCCTGCGGGTGCCACCCGGCTCCGCCGTACGGTGAAGCCGTCGACGGGGAGGAACCCCATGACGGCGCAGCACCTCGACAGCGGCGAGTCGCTCGTCCCCCGGCCCGAGCGGACACCCGTCGCCCTCCGCGTGGCGCCGGCGCAGGTCGCTCCGTACCGCCTGGCCGACATGGAGCAGCAGAAGGACGAGGCCATCGCCCTCGCCGCGCGGACGGAGAACATGGAGCATGCCGGTTGCGGCGCCGGGGCCGCCCGTCACCCCGACGTGCGCACCCGCAGCTCCCCCTTCACCACCTTGCCGCTCGCGTTGCGCGGGAGTTCGGTGACGAACTCGACCTGGCGGGGGACCTTGTAGTTGGCCATCTCGCGGCGGGCCCAGGCGATGAGGTCGTCGGCGGTGACGCGGGCGCCGGGGCGGCGGACCGCGAAGGCCTTGCCGACCTCGCCGAGGCGGGGGTCGGGGATGCCGATGACGGCGACGTCGGCGATGTCGGGGTGAAGGCCGAGGAGTTGCTCGATCTCGGCCGGGTAGGCGTTGAAGCCGCCGACGATGAACATGTCCTTGAGCCGGTCGGTGATGCGGAGGTTGCCGGCGTCGTCGAGGACGCCGACGTCCCCGGTGTGGAGCCAGCCGTCGGGGTCGATCGCCGCGGCCGTCGCCTCGGCGTCCTCGAAGTAGCCGCTCATGACGTGGTGGCCGCGGACGAGGACCTCGCCGGTCGGGGAGAGCCGGACCTCGGTGTCGGGGATGGGGCGGCCGGAGGTGGTGGCGACGGTCGCGTCCGGGTCGTCGCGACGGCACATGGTGACGATGCCGCTCGCCTCGGAGAGGCCGTACGCGGTGAGGACCGTGCCGACGCCGAGGTCGCCGCGGAGGCGTTCGACGAGGCGGAGGGGGACCACGGCCGCGCCGGTGACGACGAGCCGGAGGGAGGAGAGGTCGTGGGCGCGGCGGGCGGGGTGGTCGAGGAGGGACTGGTGGAGGGTGGGCGGGCCGGGCAGGACGGTGATGCGCTCGGCGGCGATGTTGGCGAGGACGGTGTCGACGGTGAAGACGGACTGGGGGACGATCACCGCGCCGCGCATGAGGCAGGCGAGGATGCCGGCCTTGTAGCCGAAGGTGTGGAAGAAGGGGTTGACCACGAGGTAGCGGTCGCCTTCCCGGAGGCCGGCGAGTCCGGCCCAGATCGCGTAGCAGCGCAGGGACTGGGCGTGGCTGATGACGGCGCCCTTCGGCCGGCCGGTGGTGCCGGAGGTGTAGACGATGTCGGAGGGGGCGTCGGGGTCGATCGCGTCCGCGCGGGCGCGGACCCGGGTGGCGGGGATCCGGTCGCCTTCGGCGAGGAAGGCCTTCCAGGTCGTCCAGTCCGCCTCGTCGGGCGCGGTGTCGCCGAGGACCACGACCTTCTCCAGGTGCGGGAGTTCGGCGCCGGAGCGGCGCAGGGAGGCCACGTAGGAGGTGCCGAGGAAGGTGCCGGTGACGAAGAGCAGGCGGGCCCGTGAGCGCTGGAGGACGTAGGCCGCCTCGGTGCCCTTGAAGCGGGTGTTGAGGGGGACGAGGACGGCGCCGGCCGTGACGGCGCCGAGGGCCGAGACGATCCAGTCGAGGGTGTTGGGGGCCCAGATCGCGACCCGGTCGCCGGCGCGTACGCCGGTGGCGAGGCAGGCGGCGGCGGCCCGTTCGACGCGTTCGCCGAGTTCGGCGTAGGTGACGCGGACGCGGCCGTCGACGACGGCTTCCCGCGCCCCGTACCGCTCGGCCGCGGCCCGTACGAGACCGGGGATCGTGCCCCACTCCAGGTCGCCGCGCATGTCCATACCCAACCTCCCTGTAGCTGACTATCCGTCAGATTAGTTGTAGCCTGACGCGCTGTCAGCAGTGCTGCCCCATGAGGAGGTTCGGTGCTCAAGGACGCCACGGCGATCGTCGGAATCGGTCAGACCGCCTTCGCCAAACACCTGCCCGAGACCGAGAAGGCCCTCGCCTGCCGGGCGATCCTCGCCGCCCTCGACGACGCCGGGATCGACCCGTCCGAGGTCGACGGGTTCGCCTCGTACACGATGGAGGAGACCGACGAGGTCGAGGTCGCCAAGTCCATCGGCGCCGGCGACGTCACCTTCTTCTCCAAGGTCGGCTACGGCGGCGGCGGGTCCTGCGCGACCGTCGGCCACCTCGCCGCCGCCGTCGCCACCGGCCAGGCGAGCGTCGGCGTCGCCTGGCGGTCCCGGAAGCGGGGCTCGGGCCCCCGCCCCTGGAAGAACACCGCCGTCCAGCTGCCCACCCCCGGCCAGTGGACCCGCCCCTACGGGCTGCTCCGCCCCGCCGACGAGATCGGCATGCTCGCCCGCCGCTACATGCACGAGTACGGCGCCACCCGCGACCACCTCTTCAACGTCGCCCTCGCCTGCCGCAACCGCGCCAACCAGAACCCCGCCGCGATCATGTACGAGCGCCCGCTGACCCGCGAGATGTACATGACCGCCCGCTGGATCAGCGAACCCCTCTGCCTCTTCGACAACTGCCTGGAGACGGACGGCGCCCTCGCCTGCGTCATCGTGAGCGCCGAACGCGCCCGCGACTGCCGGCAGAAGCCCGTGTACGTGCACTCCGCCGCCCAGGGCCTGCCCGCCCAGCACCACGGCATGGTCAACTACTGGAACGACGACCCGCTGTCCGGCCCCGCCTGGACCGCCGCCCGGCACCTGTGGAAGCAGGCCGACTTCGGCCCCCAGGACGTCGACGTCGCCCAGATCTACGACGCCTTCACCCCCCTCGTACCGCTCTCCCTGGAGGGCTACGGCTTCTGCGGGCGCGGCGAGGGCGCCGCCTTCACCGAGGGCGGGGCGCTGGAGATCGGCGGCCGGCTGCCCCTCAACACCGGCGGCGGCGGTCTCAGCGAGGCGTACGTCCACGGCTTCAACCTCATCAACGAGGGCGTGAAACAGCTCCGCGGCACCTCCACCGCCCAGGTCCCCGACGCCGCCACCTGCCTGGTCACGGCGGGCGAGGGCGTCCCCACATCCGCCGTCCTGCTTCGCGCCTGAGGAGTTGATCCCGACATGCTGACCCCCGTCGCCGACGAGGACGGTGCCCCCTTCTGGGAGTACACCGCCCGGAGCGAGCTCCGCGTCCAGGCCTGCGCGGCCCCCGACTGCGGCGAGCTGCGCTTCCCGCCCCGCCCCTGCTGCCCGCACTGCCACTCCTTCGACAGCGAGTGGCGGCTGATGTCGGGACGCGGCCGGATCTGGTCGTACGTGCTGCCCCACCCGCCGCTCCTGCCCGACTACGCCGCCCAGGCCCCGTACAACGCGGTGCTCGTCGAACTCGCCGACGCCCCGCGCATCCGTCTCGTCGGCAACGTCGTCGCCGCCCCGGACGCCCCCCTGAACTCCGTCGACCCCGAACGGCTCCGCATCGGCGCCCCGGTGCGGGTGGCGTTCACCGAGATCGACGGCGTCACCGTCCCCCGCTGGCTCCTGGAGCGCGGGTGAGCATCCGGGTCGAGCGCGACAAGGAGTCCGGGGTCGCGGTGGTCACCCTCGACCGGCCCGCCCGGCACAACGCCCTCACTCTGGAGATGGCCCGCGAGCTCGGCGCCGTCTGGCGCGGGTTCCGGTACGAGGACGACGTCCGCGCGATCGTCGTCACCGGCGCCGGCGGGCGGGCCTTCTGTACCGGAATCGACCGGGCGGACGCCGGGAACGTACCGCAGCCCTCCTCGCCCTACACGATCGACGACCCGCTCCTCACGATCGGTCCCAAGGCGAACGACCTGTGGAAACCGGTGGTCGCGGCCGTCGAGGGCATGGCCTGCGGCGGGGCCTTCTACCTGCTCGGCGAGGCCGAGTTCCTGGTCGCCGGGGAGGGGGCGGAGTTCTTCGACCCGCACACCACCTACGGGATGGTCAGCGCCTTCGAGACCGTCCACATGGCGCAGCGGATGCCGTTCGGGGAGGTCGCCCGGATGGTCCTGATGGGCGGCGCGGAGCGGATCTCGGCCCGGCGGGCGTACGAGACGGGGCTGGTCAGCGAGGTCACCCCGGACGGCGCGGCGCTGGCCGCGGCGCGCGGGGCGGCCGCCGTCATCGCCGCCCAGCCGACGGAGGCGGTGCAGGGGACCGTCCGGGCGCTCTGGTCCACCCGTGAGGCGACCCGTGCCCAGGCCCTCGCGCAGGCGCCGCACCTGGTCTCCCTGGGAAACCTTCCGACGGAGCGTCAGGCCGCGCTGTTCGGAAGGAGGTCGCAGGGCCACCGTCTGCGCTGACCCGGCCCGGTTTCGGCCCACTCCCCCCGGTCTGCTTGAATTGATCTTCTTCTTTGAAGAGACACCGTCAAGAATTCAACGGGGGACGTGAGCACCATGGGACGACACTTCGTCAGGACCGCCGGAATCGCGGCGAGCGCCGCACTGCTGCTGACCGCCTGCGGAGGCGGCGGCGCCGACCCGGCGGACCTCGCCGGCGCCGGCGGGGTCTCCGGCGGCGCGAAGAACGGCGGCACCGGAGAGGGCGAGGCCGGTGGGACCCCGGACGCGGTGAAGACGGCGCCGCTCGCCCGCCCCGGCACCCTCACCGTCTCCTTCTGCCACCAGATCCCGGACTCCGCGAACGGCGGCGACGTCTACGGGCTCACCCTGCGGTCCTTCTCCGCCGAGAACGGCGCCCTCCTCGCCGAGCGCAGCACCGTCCTGCCCACCGACGTCGAGCCGGCGAACGGCTGCGAGGAGGACGGCCCCGGCCACGGCGTGGGGACCGCCTTCGACAAGGACCTCACGCTCGTCGCCGGTCTGGTCGACAGCGACCGGCCCGGCGCCTTCGACCTCACCACCGGCCAGGAGGTCGGCGCACCCGACCCGGACGCCTTCACCAAGGCCGTCGCCAGCGACGGCGTCGCCTTCCACCCGGTCACCGGCAGGCTCTGGTACGACCGCGAGGGAGAGTCCTCCCTCGCCTCGCGCGACCCGAAGGGCGGACCCGCGACCGAGGAGACCACGCCCGCGGCGAAGGTCCCCGACCTGCTCGAAGGGGACGGCGTCACCGCGACCACCGTCCTGGCCGCCTCCGGGATCAACGGCCCGACGATCCCCGAGGGCGGCATCACGGCCTCCGACAGCTTCGGCGAGGGCCTGCACCTCAGCCGGATCGACCGCACCGGTCAGGCCGGCGGCGCCGGCCTGGAGTCCTTCCTCACCGACCTGCGGACGGCCGGCCTGGACAAGCTGGGCTGCGACCCCGCCTTCTGGCGGGACGCCACCACCCTCGTCTGCGACTTCACGCAGATCACCTTCGACTCCGACCACAAGAAGGTGCTGAAGACCGAGAAGCTCATCCCCGACAACGACCGGACCAACCTGCCCCCGGTCCTCGCTCCGGACGGCAAGGGCTTCGCCTTCCTCTCCAAGGGGGAGAACGGACGGTGGGGGCTCTTCCGCGGCACCTTCACGCCCGGCGCCCAACCGGTGAAGGTGGCCGACGTGGACGAGCCGATCGACGGCGCCGAACACCACCGGACCAGCCTGGTCCGCTGGAACTGACGTCCGCGCCTACTGCTCGCGCACGTCGTGGACCCAGCAGTTCTTCACCTGGTCGACGGCCTTCGGGTTCCTCATCGCGATCTCGAAGGTCTTCGTCTCCCCGCCCCCGACGGTGACGACGGTCTCGGCGGAGTCCACCGCCGAGCCCGAGGCGCCCTTGAACTCCAGGGTGACCCGGAACGACGTCGTGTCACGGGCCCTCGACGTGATGCGCAGGGTCGCCGTGGTGTCCGCCTGACGGGCCGGCTTGCCCTTGCGCTTCTTCCGGCCCGGCTCCACGCAGTCGAGGACCTCGACCTTCGCCTCGGCCTGGGACGGCGAGGGGCTCGCCGCGGCCGTGGAGGCGCTGCCCGAGCCGCTGTAGTCGTCGTTGCCCTTCTCGTCGCTGGAGCAGCCGCCGCCCGAGTCGTCGTCGGAGTCCGAGTGGCTCCGGCTCTTGCTCTTGCTCTTGCCGCTGCCGCCACCGCTGCTGCTGCTGCCGTGGCCGCCCTTGCCGGAGTGGAATCCGGTCAGCGCGAGCACCACCACCGTGAGCGTCGCCGCGAGCTTCAGACGTGTCCGTACCATCGCCGCAAACCGTCCTGTCTGTCGTGTCCGCGCCACCCTAGGGGATGTCCCGGTGCCGCCTGGCGGGGCCCCCGCACCCGGCGTAGCGTCGGGAACGAGAGCCGCACCGACAAGGAGGCCGCATCGATGATCCGCAACGTCGTCGGCTCGGTCCTGGCTCTCGCCGGAGCGACGGCCGCCGTCTGGAGCCCCTTCCGTGCCTGGTACGACGGCCGTCACGGCCGCGACTACGCGATCGACGAACTCTTCACCGGCATCACCGACGCCAGGTCCGACGTGCTCGGCTCGATCCTGCTCCCGTTCGCCTTCGCCGCCCTGCTCACCCTCGTCGGCGTCGTACTCCGCTCCCGGCTGCTCGTCGCCCTCGCCGGAGTCGTCGTCCTCGGCTTCACCGTCCTCTGGATGGTCCGCGTCGGACAGGCCGAGGGCGGCCTCGTGATCTCCGGCGACGGCCGCGGGCTCGGCGACGGCGTCGCGAACGCCTTCGGCGGCGGCGTCCTGCTGCTCCTCGGCGCGCTCGTCATGTCCGGCCGCAGGCACCGCACGCACCTGCGCGACCGGCCGGACGCGCACCACCGGCCCACCCATCCCACACTCGACGGCCCGCCCGTCCACCCCGGCGACCCCGAGGCACCGGGCCGCCACCCGCAGGCCTCCACCCCGTACGCGGCGACCCGGACCTTCGACGTCCCGACACCGGACCCGGAACGGGAGGACCCGCCACCGAAGGGCTGACGCCCCCGGCAGCGGGTCCCGTGCGCCGCTCCCCCGCCGGGGAGCGGCCCTTCCGTTCTCCGGACGTCCCAGGGGGGCGCCCCGGCCGGTCGTGCCGGGCTCGCGGGGCCCGGCACGCACGCTGATCCGGCCTGATCGACAAGGCACCCCCTAGGGCCTGTGTGATGTCGTGATCACGTGGTGGTCTTGAGCAGATCGTCGATCCAGATCATGGAGGCTCGGAGGTGGAGGCCGGCGAGGTAGCTTTCGGGCGCCTTGTCGTAGCGGGTGGCGATGCCTCGCCAGGC